>SCQD01000343.1 GCA_004299145.1 Methylococcaceae bacterium
TGGTCGGCGTGGTCGGCGTAGTCGGGGTTGTCGGCGTGGTCGGCGTGGTCGGCGTGGTCGGCGTCGTCGGCGTGGTCGGAGTCGTCGGAGTCGTCGGCGTAGTCGGAGTCGTCGGCGTAGTCGGCGTAGTCGGCGTAGTCGGAGTCGTCGGTGTCGTTGGGACGGTCGGTGCCGTAGGCGCAGTCGGAGACGTTGGGCTAGTCGGCGTCGTCGGCGGAGTTGGCGGCGCAGGCGGAGCCGGTGGCGATGGCGGTATGTCAGGCGTCGGCGCGGCAGGCGGCGTCGGTGCGTTCGGACCAGCCAGCGGCGTCTCTATTTCGGGCGGCGAACCGGCGGGATCCTCGTCAGGCTCCGGTCGCGGTTGTTCAAAAGCAATTTCCATCGCCGGCAAGGGCTGAAAAATGGGCGGCACGGGATCTTGATGGCCTTCACTGTCGGAAGGGCTGGGAGGCGGAGTGACGCTTTCCGGCGAACCGTTACGCTCGATGTCGATGCTTTCATCCGCGATGGCGCCTTCGTCAATGCGTTCACCCTGCCGCCTGTCGTCCATCACATACGTCTGAATATTTTCATTGCCGCTTTCGTCGGCGTTCGGCGGCGCTCCGCCCAACTGTCCGTCCAGATTCGGCTCTTCCTGGCTTTCTTCGCGGGAAAGCACGGTCAAGTCATCGAACAACCTGGCTTCTTCGTTGTTCGCTGCTTCTCGTTGCGTGTTTTCGTCGCTGTTGGGCGCTGTACCTTGGTCGACTTCAGCCATGACACTCTCCGGCAAATAATTCTGGAATTTCGTAGTGTGATGTTAATCACACAAAATTCGTAGCGCCAGCTGGCCGGAAGTTATAGGCCGGCATGGATGGGAGGCATTAAAGCCACATTCGGTGTGTGCGCAAGGTATAGTAGTGAAATCAACGCATTGGCAGATACCCATGAACACTTCCCTGGAAATCTATCTTGGAAAAATTCAACGCGTGCTCAGCAAAAATATTTTCTTTGTTGCGGGCACGGAAAAGTCCGGCACCACCTGGCTGCAAATGTTGCTCGACCATCATCCCCAGGCTGTTTGCAAGGGAGAGGGGCAGTTCGCCACCAAGCTTTGGCCGACCATGCGCAAGGGGTTTGACGAGTACTCCGCCTTTGTCGGTGGACTGAACCAGAAAGTTTTCAAGGAGGTTGACCAGTTCCCGGTTTTTCACGAGCGTTCAATCCGCGCGGTTCAGGTATTCAGCGCTACGCTGCTGTTGAGCGAATATGGCGACGATGCGCGCATTCTGGCGGTCGGTGAAAAAACGCCCGGCCATTTGCGCACGCTGGACCGGCTCAAGGTGCTGTTTCCCGAAGCCAAGTTCATATTAATTTACCGGGATGGCCGGGATATCGCGGTGTCCGGCTGGTATCACCTGAAACGCCAGTTTGGCGAAGACCAGGCCGACCCCCTGCCGGCCTATGCCAAGCGCATCGCCGCCGTCTGGCGCAATGATTATGAAAAGGCCGTGGCCTTTGCCGAACGTTATCCGGGGGATTGCGCACAGCTGCGCTATGAGGATCTGCACGAGAACCCGGTACAGGAATTGGCGCGGCTGTTTGATTTCCTCGGTCTCGATAGTTCGCCGGAAATCGTGAACCAGTGCGTGGAAGCTTGCAATTTCGACAAGCTGGCGGGCGGGCGCCAGCGGGGCGAGGAGAACCTGCAATCCCATTTCCGCAAGGGCATCGTCGGCGATTGGCGCAATCATTTTGATCAAGACACTTGGGCAATGTTCGATGCCGAAGCGGGCGCGCTGCTGGAAAAACTGGGCTATCCGCGGCAACGGGATGCCGGCGCTGACAGCGCACCATCCATGGTCATGGAGCCCGGTATTCCCCGCCGGGGCGACGCTCCACCACGGCTGGTTTCAACCGTATTGCCCCCCGGCGCTGCCCAAGAATCGCCGTTATCAACTGCAGAGGACGCGGATCGAGGAACGGTCGCCGCCGATCCCATGCAACTGGCGCGGGCGCTGACCGAAAAGCGCGACTGGCAAGGCGCAGCGGCAGCATTACGGCATGCGCTGGCTGCGGGGCAGGATGGCTTCGAAGCCTGGTATTTGCTGGGGCAGGCCTTGCGCGGCATCAAGGACCATGCCGGCGCGGCGGAGGCTTACCAGAAAGCGGCGGCTTTCGACCCCATGCACCAGGACGCCCAACTCATGGCGGCCATCACGCTGAAGGAGGCCGATCAGCCGGAGGCCGCCGTCGCCGCCTATCGGCGCCTGCTGGAACTGCACCCTCAATTCGCCAATGGCTGGCGCTTGTACGGCATGTTGCTCAAGGGGCTCGGCCGTCACGCCGAAGCCGTCACGGCGTTGCGGGAATCACTCAAGCTGCGCGCAGACATCCCGACCCACAATGCGTTGATCATTACTCTCGAAGAAAGCGGGCAGACGCAACAGGCCATCGCCGAGGGCGGTCAACTGCTGGCTTACAAGGATCAGCAAGCCATGGCGGCATTCAGCCGTTCCCCTTTGCAGCCGTTGGTGCTGGATCCCGCGCCGCGAGCCTTCAATTACAAGACGCCGGAACGCAACATTATTTCGTTTTCCCTGTGGGGGGATGATCCGGTCTATGTGCATGGCGCCATCGTCAATGCCCGCATTGCGCCCAATCTTTACTATGGCTGGCGAACGCGGTTTTATTGCGATCAGTCGGTGCCGGCGGATGCGCTGGAAGAGCTGAAGCGTAACGGCGCCGAAGTCGTCATGGTGACGGACCCGCTGTTGCAGCCGATCCGCCCCCTGTGGCGCTTTCTGGTGTCGGATGACGCCAATGTCGATTGGTTCATGTGCCGCGATACGGATTCCCGATTAAACGCGCAGGAACTGCTGGCCGTCGAGCAGTGGGTGCGTTCCGGCAAGGCGTTCCACATCATGCGCGATCACGTGTATCACATGGAGCTGATTCTGGCGGGCATGTGGGGCGGCATGGCGCGGGTGTTGCCGAATTTGCGGGAAATTATCCTGAATGATCCCAGGTATGCCAAAAACCGCTTCAGCGATCAGTTATTCCTGATGGAGAGGGTCTGGCCGCTGATTAAGGAACAGGCATTGATCCATGACAGTTATTACCGTCTGCACGGCGCCCAGGACTTTCCATCCGGCTACCGCCTGCCCCGGCCCATACACGTGGGCGGCGCCGTAAAAAACATGGGGACGTGGCGGCGGACATGAAACGGCAATCGGATCAGCGGTTTTTTCGCTGGTTCCCAAGCTCCGCTTGGGAACCCGGTCGTGGAAGCTCCAGCTTCCCGTCAAAACGCGATGCTATGTTGTCGCTTTCTGGATGAACGCGAAGCCGGAGCTTCGCGGAGTGGGTTCCCAAGCAGAGCTTGGGAACCAGCGGTAACGGATAAAACGCGGATTTATCTTTGGTCATCACCCCTGCGGGGTTTTTTGGGTCTCGAAATAATCGTCGATCAATTTGCGGTAATCCCTGTAGTATTGAGGTTCAATGTTGAATTCGCCCTTCAATTCCACAGGGATTTTCGAATCGATCAGTTCGCGCGCTTTTTCATCCGAATGGTTGCGGGTGACGGCGGAGTGGTGATAGCGGGTCTGTGGATGCCAGTTGTAGATATAGAATATGTCCGCGTCGGCCATCCTGTCCGCATTGGCTGTGATTTTCCGGGCCTGCAAGGCGATGTTCAGATCCGCCCCTTTATCTTGCGCATCGTAGCCGCCGAGTTGGAAAAATAATTCCTTGCTTATGCAGAGCGTCGCCGGGAAAGGCCGCTCGACCACGTCGAGCTTGCCGGTATTGCCGTACAGGATGAAATTCCTGGATGCCAAAAAAACGTTTTCGATCCTATGGCTGATCGAATAGCTGATCCGGCCGGGCAGGCAAATATCGTCATCGTCCCAGAGGAGAACGATGCCGTGCTTTGCCTGCGCAATGGTCTTATTGTATTTATCGCCCAGGGTGGGTTCCCGGTTTTGGGTATTGACCACCCTGACTTCCCGGTGGCCGCAATGAAATTCAACCAGGCCATTGTCGTTGTAGATGATCAGCTCTTTTTCGCCCGGATAATCCTGATCAAGAAAGGATTTGACCGATTCATTGAGGATTTCCACGGGCCTGCCATAAGTGGGCATGCAGCACGAGACGGCGGGGTAGTCCATGGGATAACTACCGCTCATGGAAAGACCGCGTCATCACGTCGATCACCGGCTTCGACAGATAGGTGAGCAGCGACTTCTGGCCGGTGATGATTTCCGCTTCGCCGCCCATGCCCGGTTGCAGCAGATTCTGGCCCGGCGTAGTGCCGACATAGGGGCTTTGCAAAGTCACCCAGCCTTTAAAAAAAGGCTTGTTGGCCTCGTCCATGCTGCTGGTCGCCGAAATGCGCTTCAGCGTGCCGGCGGCAAAACCATAGCGCGAGTAGTCGTAGCTGGTCACGCGCATATTCACTTTCTGATCCACCCGCACGTAGCCGATGTCTTTGGGCTGTATGCGCACTTCCGCTTCCAGGGGCACGTCGTCGGGAACGATCTGCATCAGCAATGCCCCCGGCTGTACCACCTGGCCGATGGTATGCACCGCCAGTTCCTGCACCAAGCCGCGGTGCGGCGCGCGCACGATGAGCCGCTCCACCTTGGCTTTCAGGTGCTGCAGCGATTCTTCCGCCTCGGCGATTTCCGCGTTCACCGTGCCCAACTCGTTCAGCGCGTCGCTGTGGAATTGGTTGACCGCATTGAGTCGGCGGTTTTTGAATTCGGCGAGTTCCTGGCGGGCGACGTCGATGTCTTCCTTGATGCGCATGACCTCGCCGTCCGCCGTCACTTTGGCGCGGCGCGTTTCCAGTAAGACGGTGCGGTTGATCAAGTGTCTGGCGGCCAGATCTTCGCGCATGCTGATCAGTTCGCCGGTCAGTGCCTGCTGGCGCTTGGCGGAGGCCAGGGCATTTTCGTCCTGGATCAGGCGGCGCTGATGCTGGTCGATCTGCCGGTCGAGGATGGCGAGCGAGGACTCTCGCGTCGCCAGCTGGTTGTGGTAAATGGCCTCTTGATCGGCCAGCAGATCGGCGTGGGAACCGGCCAGCGGGGCCAGCTTGGGCCGGCGGTCCTCGCAAACGGCCGCCAGCCGTTCGGCGCGCAGCCGCAGGGAGATGAGGCGCGATTCCATCTGGCGCAAATCGGCGGTGGCCTGGGAGCCGTCGATGCGCAGCAGTTCCTGGCCTTCCTGCACCAGCGCGTGTTCTTCGACCAGAATTTGCTGCACCACCCCGCCATCCAGGTGTTGCACGACTTTGGCTTTGCCGGAGGGAATGATTTCCGCCGGCGCGCGCGCGACTTCGGTGATTTGCGTCAGGCTGGCCCAGACAAAGAACAGCATGACCACCAGCGCCATCATGCCCAGCATGGGGCGTACGAAGCGCGGAATCAGCTCTTCTTCGATGTGCACCGTTTCCGACAGCAAATGGCGTTGGCGTTCGCCCAGCGGAACGGCGCGTGGCTTGGGGGTATTTTGGGGTTGGTTTGGAATATTCATCGCTTTCAAGAAGCCTTAGTATTATTTCCGCGAGGACGCGGCGGCTTTAGCCGGTTATTTGGATTTATTGACCACGGTTAAAAAATCTTGCCCTTAATGTTTTCAAAAGCCCCCATGGCCGCGATGGAGCCGCGATTCAAGGCGATGGTGACGTCGGCCAGCCGCATGTGCGCGGGCCGGTGCGAAACCATGATCAGGGTGGAGCGTTCCCGCAACCAGTCGATGCAGCGCAGCAATGCGGCCTCTCCGGCCTGGTCCAGGCCACTGCCAGGCTCGTCCAGCAGCACCAGCGGCGCCGGCTTGAGCATCACCCTGGCCAGCGCCAGCCGCTGCAAATAGCCCTTGGGCAATTGTTCGGACGAGCTGTTGGAGATGCGCGTATCCAGGCCATTGGGCATGGATTCGGATTCGTTGAACAATCCCGCCATGTGGGCCGCCCAATGCACTTCGGCGTCGGTGGCCGCCGGATAGGCCAGGCGCAGATTCTGGGTGACGGTGCCGTAGAAAATATCGCATTTTTGCGGCATGTAGCTGATGCGGGCGCGCAGATCGGCGACGGTGAGCTGGCGTATGTCGACGCCGTCCAGGCGGATGGTGCCGGCCTGCGGGGTAAAGGCGCGGGTCATCAGCTTGAGCAGGCTGGACTTGCCGGAACCGTTGGGTCCGGTGATCACCACCATCTGCCGCGGAGCAAAGGCGAAACTGATGCCCAGCAGCGCGGGGTCGGAATCGGCCAGGTAGCGAAACGATACGCGGGAAAAACTCAGCGCGCCCTGGGAGACCGGGCGGATGGTCTGGCTGACCCCGCTGTCGCCTTCCAGCGGCAACTGCATCAGGTTTTGAATCTGCCGGGTGGTGGAGCGGATGTTGATCATGGAGTTCGCCGCCATGAAAGCGCTCTGCATGGGCCCGACCAGGCGCCACATCAGCATCATGGTGGCGATCATGGTGCCGCTGGACAGTTCGCCGCGAATGATGCCGACGGCGGAAACCGCCAGTGCGGCAAAGCCGGTCAACGTGCCCAGCAGCTGGGCCGCGCCGCTGATGCGCGCGTGCATCTGCTGATTGAGGAAATTGGCCATGACGGCCTTGCCGCTGATGTCCCGGTAACGCTCCAGCCACAGGGCGCGGCCACCGGCGCTGCGGATGGCGCTCATCTGGGTGATGGCTTCGTTAAAAAACTCGGAGCGGCTGCGCGTGGCCAGCGACGAGCGGCTGGTTCCCCGCTCGATGATCGCTTTGCTGACCAGGGATAGCAGGAAAAAAGCAATGCCGGCGCAAAGAATGACCAGCAAGCTCAAAGGGTTGATCAGGCCGACCATGACCAGCATGATCAGGTTGGCCGGCATGTCGAAAGCGATGAACACCAGGGGGCCCATGAAAAAATCATGCAGGCTTTCGAAGTTGCGCATGCGCCCCACCTGGCGGCGCACCGAGACGTTCGAAGTCGAACTGGCCGGCAGGTTGATCACCTGGCGAAATATCCGCGCGCCCAGAATGTATTCGGCCCGGCCGCCCACATAGGCGATCAGGCGGCTCCTGAGGCGTTGCGTATAAAACCCCATGCCCAGCACGATGAGTACGCCCAGCAGCAAACAGCTCTGCATGTAAACATCGCCGGTCGGCAGAATCAGGTCGTAAACCGATTTGACAAACAGCGGCGGCGTGAGCGCAAACAGGGTGCACAGCAGGGTCAGCACAAACGTGAGCAGAATGTGCCGCTTGAAGCGGAACAGCAGGCTGCCGAATACGTTGGCGTCGCGGCTCGCCGCACCGGTCTGGCGCTCACGCGCTTTAAACAGATAAACCTCTCCTGCTTCGTGGCCGGCTTTGCGCACGATTTCCGCGTTGCCGGCGCTGTCGAAACAGCGCAAGCGTCCATCGGCCAGCTTTTCCAGCACGATGCCGGCGTGCGCATTGGCCGGCACAAACAGGCAGGGCATGAGGCGGCGATCCAGATGGTCGAGCCGGCTGGTAAAGCTGTGCGGTGAAAACCCCAGGTTGGCCATGATGCTGCACAAGCCCGATAAATTCAGATTGCGCTGCAAGTGCGGCATCGCTTCCATCAGCTCCCCGGCGTTGCTTTTCCAGCCGACTGCCCGCAGCAAGGGTGCCAGGCAATGGGAAAAATCCGACTCCTCCGTGCAATGCTGGTGAATAATCTCGGTCAGGTTGTCCATGTGTTCCGGTCTGTCCATGTAGACAAAGGGGCGCTCATCGACATCCGCGACGTGCCGGGTGGTGTATTCGGCTTTATCGACCAACAGGCCGTCGTCGATAACCAGCAGCCGGTCGGCCAGCGACAGCATGGAAGGGCGATGCGTGACCAGGATCAGCGTCGCAATGCCTTTACGCTGGGCCAGGTATTCCCGCAGCAACCGGTCTTCCTCCATGTCCATCGAATGGTTGGCTTCGTCGAACAAAATCACGCTGGGGTTGTTCACCAATACCCGTATGATGGCGATGATCTGCCGGGTGCCCGCCGGCAGCGTTTCGGTATTGCCTTCGCCGATGGGGGTTTCATAGCCCAGCTTCATGCTGGTGATCGCCCGGTCCAGACCCAATTGGCCGGCCAGGTCCAGCGCCGCTTCGTTCAGGGCGGGGTTGAACATGGTCATGTTTTCCAGGATCGTGCCGCTCAGCAACACGCCGCTTTGCGGCAGCAAGCCGATTTCCCGCTGTACGCTGTCTCCATTGAATGCCGTCAGCGGTTGGCCATCCAGCAGAATCTCGCCGGCATCGGGCTGATTGGCGCCGCACATCAGCGCCAGCAGGCTGGATTTGCCGCTGCCGCTGTCGCCCTGGATAGCGATGCATTCCCCCGCCGGCACTTCCAGCGATAAATCCTGAAACACCGCCTCGCCTTTCAAGCAGCCTGAGTTATTCCGCTTCGCGGCGGCTTTGCTGCGCCGCAGCGTCACGTGGTTGAGCAACAGGCTTTCGCGCACTTGCGGCAAGTCCGGTTTGGCGGAGTCGTCGGCGCACGGCATCTCGGCGATTTCCTGCAAGCGCCGCTGCGCCGCCACGAATGATTGGTAGCGTATCCATACCGTCAAGCCGCGCCGCAAAGGTTGCAGCGAGCGTATCGACAGCATCATGCAGGCCGCCAGGCCGCCGGGCGTCATCAGTCCGTTCAGCACGCCCAATGCGCCGGTAAATACGATGCTGACGATCATCAGCTGCGAAAACAGCTGGCCGATGCCGGCGGCCATGGCGCTGCCGTTGGCCAGCGTTTCCGTCATTTCGACGTTGCCGGCTTGCAGCCTTTCATAGCGGCGCTTCATTTGCGCTTCCATGGCCATGGCTTTTACCGAATGCATGCCGGAAAACACTTCCACCAGGAAGTTGCGGCGCCGGTCGTTGAGTACATAGCGCTGTGCCACCTGTTGCTGCATCCAGCGGCCGAACCAGACGATCACGCCGACGAAAATCGCCAGCAACACCACGGGCACCAGCACCACCGACCGGCCGATGAGATAAACCATGCCGAGAAAGATCAGCACGAACGGCAGATCCAGCAAAATGAGCAGGGCTTGGCCGGAATAAAAGTCGGCAACGCCGGATACGGCTTCCATGCGTTCGGCGTGCACGCCCGGCTCTTCCCGCTGCAAATGGCGCAACGGCACGCGCATCAAGCGCTCCAGCGCGCCGACGCTGGCGTGGTGTTCGAAACGCGCGCCCAGCCAACTGGTCAGCATCAGGTTGACGCCGCGCAGCAATTCTTCCGCGATCAAGCCCAGCACCACCCCGATCACCAGAAACGCCAGGGTTTCCAGCGACTGGTTGATCACGACGCGGTCCATGATCTGCAGTATCGCCATCGGCAGGGCCAATCCCAGCACGTTGTACAGCGAGGCGGCCAGCATGAGGATGGGCAGTACTTTGCGCAAGTCGGGCGAGTGGAAAATATTCCACAGCGGGCCATGGGTTTTGCCGCCGGCGTCATCGCCATACAGCGTTTTAGTTAAGGAAAAAAATGACATCATTCGACTCCGGCTTGATGGATAACCTGTCGCAACAAAGGGTGTACAAAATGCAAACCACCGTCGTCGTCCCGTTTCAGCACGCCGGCGGCGATGGCTTGCTCGACGGCTGCGCCGACACTGGCGGGTAATTCCTGCAGCGCGTCGGCGATTTGTTCCGCGCTGCACGGCGCGGCTGTTTTAGCCGCTTGGCGCAGCACGGCCCGATCCAGCGGCAAACCATCCATGCGGGCGCCGATCACTACCTGCAAAGACAGTGGTATGGCATCCGCCGCCGCGTGGCGCGCCAGCTCGACGGCGAATAACGGTACGCCGGCGGCCAGTTCGGCGATGCGGCTGGGCAAAGCCTCTTCACTTATCGTTCCCACGCTCGGCGTGGGAATGCATCCCGCGACGCTCCGCGTCGCGTCGGCGTCAGCCTGGATGGTCTGCAACGGTGCCGGCAGCACGGGACGAACGTCCAAGACTGCGTTCTCACGCGGAGCGTGGGAACGATGATGGAGTGCCGCCACCAGCGATGCCACTTCGGCGTGCGAGATGCGGCCCAATTTCAGGCGTTGGCAGGGCTCGGGCAGGCCGGCGGCAAACTTTCTGGCCGTCAGCAAAATCAGTTTGCCTTTGCAACGCGCACCCGCTTCGGCCAGCTTGGTCAAAACGGCGGCGGGCAACAGATGGCAATCGTCGACGATGACCAGTTCATGGGTACGGCCGCTCGCCGATTTCATACAGTGCAACAGCGCCGGCCATTGCACCGGCGCTCCGCTGGGAAATATATAAAAATCGCCTTTGTCGCCGCCCGGCTGGCAGACAAAGTGATGGGAGTGCCCGCCCAGTTCGGTATTACGTTCCGCCAAGTGCCGGCACAGGCGCGATTTGCCCATGCCGGTTTCTCCTTCGATGTAGACGAGCGGATTGCCGCTTGCCGCCTTGGGACTCGAATCCGCTGCCAGCCGGCTGTCTTCCAGCAACGCTTCCAGGCTCGCCAGCTCGGCGGCGCGGCCGGTCAAGGGCGTTTCCCGGCCCATGCCCCGCCCCCAGGGCATGCGCTCCAGCGTGCTGAAAGCCAGTGCGGCAGGCGCGCACCCCGGTGCGCTGGAGCCCAAAGCGTCCAGCAAATCGATGGCGGGCTGTCCCAGCAGCAATATGCCGGGGCAGGCCTCGGCAACCAGCGCGCGCGCTTTGGAAATAACGGCGCTGACCACCGCCTCACCGCTCCAGCCGCCGCGCCGGTGCATGCTGACGATGGCCAGCCCGGCAGTCAGCCCACCCTGCAGAACAGGGCTCTGTTCGGGGAGCCGCGATAACGCGGCATAAACGGTGTGCGCTGCCCGCAACGCCTTGAAAATATCCTGTTCGGTAACGCGCTGAATGCCGAATATCAAATCAGCGGCGGCAGTCTCGCGGCGCTCCAAAAGCAAGGCGTGCTGCTCGGCGGCCAGGCTGCTGAGCGTTTTGTACAGCTCGCCCAGGTGTTCCGGCTGGGCTGGCGTGGGTAAACGGATACTTAGCACCACGCAGGGGCGGCGTTCCAACACGCTGTCCATCAAGGCGGGAGGTTCGGTTTGCAGGTTAAGGCCTTGCGCCACCGCCATGGTGCGGTTGCTGACGTTGAGCTTTTTGAACAACGCGACCACGTGCTGTTTGACCGTGCCCAGGCCGATGCCCAGTTCGTTGGCGATTTCTTTATTGACCTTGCCGGCTTTCAGCAAGGCCAATATCTGCTGCTGACGCGGCGACAGCCCGGACGGCACCGCGCTGTCGCTGTGTTCTTGGATATCCAAAGGGTCGAGCATCGTGACGGCTGTTTCTGATAAAGGCTGATATAAAAAAGTCCGAAACGGGTGTAGCGTCCAATGGGTTGGTTTTCGGTCCCCTACCCAGGAACCTGCCGGGGGCGCCGCAAAGCCCCCGGCCCCTCGCTTCGCTCCCCCCTTGGGAGAGGGCCGGGGTGCGGGCATTAAACACGCGCCCCCGGCAGGTTCCTGGGTTCCATTCGGCGCGGGCACGGCGCTTGAGTCTCTTCCCTACATTGCTTATCGATGTAGGGTACGCTGTGCGTACCTTGCAGCGCCCAAAGGTACGCACAGCGTACCCTACGAAGCTGACCTCTGACCTCTGACTCCCTAACCGCGCTTGGGCGGCTTTACCTGTTGCACGGCCTGGTGTGCGTCGTCCAGGTCGATGGGCACCGCTATCGCGTCGACCTTGGCGCGTTTACGCAAGGCGGCGACGCCGGCCTCCGCTTGTGCACGATTTTTGTACGTCCCGGTGCGCACGTGATAAGCCGTGCGCCCATTCTCGAAGGTCTGCGGGGAAACATAGGCCTTATAGCCTTTGCGGCCCCAGTCCGCCGCTGCATTTTCCGCATTGGCCTGGCTGACCATGGTGTGGAGCTGGATGGTATAGCCCAGGCGCACTTTCGACGGCGCGCGTTGCGCCATTGCCGGGGGAGGGGCCGAAGCGGGTGGGCGCGGCACCGGCTTGGGCTCGCCGGCTTTTTCCGTAATCGCTGGGGCTGCCGCTGTTGCGACGGCCGATGGCGCCGTGGGTTTTTGAGCGGTGGTTTCCGGCGTGGTGGTTGCCGGGGTATCGGCGACCGCCACGGCCGGCTTGTCCGGCTGGCAAGTTCCGCTCGCCGAGGCCGGGCAGTCGGGGCTCCAATCGTCTTGCAGTACCTCCTTGAATGCCTCTGCATCGGCGGCCACCACCTGGCAGCGCACTTGCTTGCCGTTCAGCTGGCCACAGGCGGCGCCGGCCTCTTCGGCGCTGGCGAAGCGGGCGATGAATAGCCGATACCAGGCGGCACGCTCTTCGCGCTCGTTTCTCACCCGGCCTTGCAGGCGCGGTATGGCGATGCGGTCTTTCATCAAGTCAGGAAAACGATGATTCAAATCGCGCCAGGCGTGAGCCACGCCGGGCCTGTCCTGCAAGCCGGTCAGCGCTATCAGCCAGCCGTCTTTGTCATCATGCTCATCATCAGGAAGCCTTAGCGATACCGCTGCGCGGCGGCTTTCGGCATTTTTCCAGCGTATGCCGGTGGTTTGATACAGCAAAGTATTGGCGGCCAGGGGCGGTGCGCCGTCACCGGGGCGCTTGCCGTCACCGGGCAGCGCCCCGCCCTGGGGTACGCCGCCGCCCAGCGCGCTGTATAGCGCGGTCAGCGATTTATAGCGCTCCATGCGCAAGCGGTGCAGTTCGTCCAGGTTGCGATGGTAAGTGCGCTCGGTGTCGAGCAGCTTTAAAAAGTCGATATCGCCGGCGCTGTAGGATTCTTCACTGTACTTCCAGGCGCGCAGAGCGGAGTCGGTGGCTTCCTGCTGCGCTTCCAGGCGCTCGGTATTTTTGCGGGTGCCGGCGATGGCGTTTTCCGTATCCTGCACCGCCATATGAATGGCGCCCACGTAGGTTTCCACCAATTCTTCATGCTTCGACCTGGCCAGCGCCACGTCCTGGGCGCGCCGGCCATGGTCGAAAATCGTCACCGTCAAATTGGAAACCAGGTTGTAGATGGCCCCGTAGGGTTGCATCACCATGGGCGCCAGCGTCAAATAGCCCCAGCCCGTTTTCGCCGACAGGCTGAGGGGCGGCAACAATCGGGCGCGCGCCACGTCGATGTCGGCGTCCGCCGCCAATAATTGCGCTTCGACGGCGCGAATGTCCGGGCGGCGCAACAACAACGCGGCGGGGATGTCAGGAAGCCTGAGTGATTCCGCTTCGCGGCGGCTTTCCGGCAGCAGGCTGGGAAAGGCCAGCGAATCGATACCCACGTTGGACAGCGTCAACGCGCCTGGCGTGGTGCCGAGCAATTGCGCCAGGCCATGAGCCACGGTTTCGCGCTGCAGCTCCAGGCCCGGGATGGCTGCCTGCGCGGCAAAATCGGCGGAACGCTGCTGTTCCAGATCGATGACGGTGGCGTCGCCCGCTTTCATGCGCGCAGCTACCGATTGCAGCAGGCCGTGCAGCACCGTTTCCGTCTCGCGCGCCACGCGCAAACGGTCGTTCAACGACAGATATTCGATGTATTGGGCGACGACGTCGGCAATGACCTTGCGGCGCGTATCGTCCTTTTGATAAGTGGCCTGCCACAACTGCATTTCCGCCGACTCGGCCATGGATCTGAGTTCTCCCCATACGTCGACTTGCCAATCACCGGCGAGGCCGCCCTGGTAATACTGGCGATCGCGGATGGAACCCACGCCCGTCGCCGAGGCGATGCCGTTGGACGGTGCGTCGTGGTGGGCTTCGAAGGGGGCTTTGATGACCGGCCACTGGTCGGCGTCGGCTTGTGCGGCGAGTGCCTGGGCCTGGGTGACGCGCTGCATGGCGATGCGCAGGTCGGCGTTATTGGCCAGCGCCTGGTCAATCAGGGCGTTAAGCTCGGGGTTTTTCAACGCCAGCCACCATTCGTCCAGCCAGGCGCCGGTGTTCAGGTCCACGGCCATCTTGCTGATGGCGGCGGCGATGAGCTTGCGTTCGTCACCCGGCGTGGATACGGCGGTTTGCTTGTACTGGTCGGGCAAGGGAGCGGTGGGTACGTCGTATTGATCGCGCTTGATGGCGCAACCCGCCATCAGCGTTATAAAAAAAGCCTGTAACAGTACGCCTGAGCCGGCTGCGCCGGTTTTGAGCGGGCGCCGCGGACTATCCGTCGGCAGCGCCGCCGACGCTGTTTTGTCTGTCGTCAATATTTTGGCGGGCGCGGGTTTTATGGCATCGGCATGCCGCGAGCATGGCAAGCGCGATGTTGCGCCAACGCCGGTGCTTTTTTGGTTTTGTTTCGACATCTCGCTCACCTTTGGGGTTCGGAATCATACGGTTGCGAATCCAGAAAGCAAGATGAATGCCAGTTTCCCCGCGTCTGTGGGTTTTGCCCTCGTTCCCATGCATTGTGTGGGAACAGCAAAAACTTGACGTGCTGCGGGTGGAGTTGCGCGACCTCAAAGTTGATCTCATCAAGTGGATGACCGGAGCCTTGATCGCGCAGGCCGCAGTCATTGCTACCCTGGTGAAGCTGCTTTAATCCTTGCCGCGCTCAGCGCCGGGCATAGCCGTCGGCGCGGGATATGCTTCGTACACCACTTTGCCGGCCAGCAAGGTCAAGCGCACCGCTCCGCGCTGGCTGGTTCCCCAGAACGGGGTGTTGCGGCCACGGCTGAGCCATTGACCGTCCGTCGCCCGCCATGCCGTCTCGGCATGGAACACGCACACGTCCGCCACCGCACCGACGGCCAGATTGCCCAGCGGCAGGCCGAGAATTTTCGCGGGACCACTGGTGAGGCGGGCGATGGCTTGCGGCAAGGATAAGACGCCGTCCGTCACCAGACTCAATGTCAGCGGCAGCAGCGTTTCCAGCGCGGCCATGCCGGGTTCGGTGGCGATGAAGGTATCCAGTTTTGCGTCGGGCTCGTGCGGCTGGTGATCCGAACAGAGCGCGGCGATGCTGCCTTGCGCCAACGCCAGCCGTAGCGCGTCGCGATCGGCGGCGGTGCGTAGCGGGGGGCGCAAATGGCAGCGCGCGTCGAAACCGTCCACGTCCATTTCGGTGAGGTGCAGTTGATGCGCGGCGACGTCGCAACTGACGGCGATGCCGCTGGCCTGCGCCGCGGCGATCATGGCGGCGGCGCGGCCGCTGCTGAGCTGGCCGAAGTGGGCGCGGGCGCCGGTTTGCTCGATCAGGGCCAGGGTTTGCGCCACGGCCACGGTTTCAGCGGTTTCCGGGATGCCGGGCAGGCCCAGCCGGGTGGCCAGCACGCCTTCGTGCACGCAGCCTTGTTCTTTCAGCCAGGGGTCTTCCGGGCGGATGACGACCAGCAGGTCGTGGGTGGCGGCGTATTCCAGGGCGCGCCGCCAGATCTGGCTGTTGGCCAGGGGGGCGTGGGCATTGCCCACCGCGACGCAGCCGACCGCTTTGAGCGCCGCCATGGCGCTCAAGTCCTTGCCGTTGAGCTGCTGGGTCAAGGCGCCGATGGGCAGGACGCGCGCTTTGCCTGCTTGCTCGGCCCGTTCCTGGATCAGGGTGGCGACCGCCGGGGTGTCGATGACCGGGCTGGTGTCGGGCGGACAGCACAGCGTGGTGACGCCGGCCTTGGCGGCGGCGGCGGTTTCGCTGGCGATGCTGGCTTTGTGGGTCTGGCCGGGTTCGCGCAAGCGCGCGCATAAATCGATAAAACCGGGGCAGACGACGTGATCGGCGGCGTCGACCACTGTATCGGCTTGAAAGCCCGCCGGGGCGGCGTCCACGCCGGCGACGCGGCCTTGGGCCAGGTAGAGATCGACAATGGCGTCGATGCCGTGCGCCGGGTCGATCAGGCGGCCGCCACGGATGAGGATGCGCAAGCTGTCATGATCGTTCATGGCGCGCCTCCCGGCGTGGACAGCGATAACACCGCCATGCGCACGGCGATGCCGTGGCCGACTTGCTGCAATATCACCGATTGGGGACCGTCGGCCACGCTGGAATCGATTTCCACGCCGCGGTTGATGGGGCCGGGGTGCATGACGATGGCGTCGGGCTTGGCTTTGGCCAGGCGCCGTTCGGTCAGGCCGAAGCAGCGGAAGTATTCGCTTTCGCTGGGCAGGTAAGCGCCGCTCATGCGCTCTTTTTGCAAACGCAGCATCATCACCACGTCCACGCCGGCCAGCCCGGCATCCAGGTCGGTATAGGGCACGACGCCCAGGCTTTCCACCTGGGCCGGCAGCAGCGTTTTCGGCGCCACCACGCGGATTTCACCGGCGCCCAGCGTTTTGAGCGCGGCGATTTGCGAACGGGCGACGCGCGAATGCAGGATGTCGCCGACGATGGCCAGCTTGAGCCGGCCGAAATCCGCGCCTTTGGCGCGGCGGATGGTGAACATGTCCAGCATGGCTTGCGTGGGGTGGGCGTGGCGGCCGTCGCCGCCGTTGATGACGCTGACGTGGGGCGCGCAGTGCCGGGCGATGAAGTGTGCAGCGCCGCTTTCCGCGTGGCGCACCACAAAAATGTCGACCTGCATGGCTTCCAGGTTGCGGATGGTGTCCAGCAGGGTTTCGCCTTTGGCGGTGGAGGAGGTGCGGATGTTCAAGTTGAGCACGTCCGCCGACAGGCGCTTGGCGGCCAGCTCGAACGTCGCCAGGGTGCGGGTGCTGTTTTCGAAAAACAGGTTGACCACGCTTTTGCCGCGCAGCAGCGGGACTTTTTTGACCGTTTGCTCGGTCACGCTGCCGAAGGATTCCGCCACGTCCATGATGCGCAGCAGCAGCTCGCGGCTGAGTCCTTCGATGGTGAGAAAATGGCGCAGCCGGCCCTGGCTGTCCAGTTGCAAGTCGTGGGACGCAGGGGATGCCGCCATGGTCAGCCTCGTAGGGTACGCTGTGCGTACCGTTCACCGCCATCGAAGGTACGCACAGCGTACCCTACGTCGATAAGCGAGGTCGGAAAGCCGCCGCGTAGCGGTATTACTAAGGCTTCCTGAAAGCCGCCGCGCAGCGGTATTGCTAAGGCTTCTTGAAAGTTGTTTTCGGCCATATTCGTGGTTATAGGCTGACGCTGCGGATTTCCAGTTGCAGAGGGTCGGGACCGGTGAGCTTGACGCGCTGACCCGCAGCCAGGGTCAAGTGGGTGCCGCAACAGTCGGCACGGATGGGGATTTGCCGGCCGTCGCGTTCGATGAGCACGCCCAGCACCACGCAGGCGGGACGGCCATAGTCGAAAATTTCGTTGAGCGCGGCGCGGATGGTGCGGCCGGTATACAGCACGTCGTCGATGAGCAGGATGTCGCGGCCCTCGACGCTGAACGGCAGGCGGCTGGGCGTGACCATGGGGTGCATGCCCAATTGAGAGAAGTCGTCGCGGTAAAAACTGATGTTGAGCAGGCCCAGCGGGTCTTGCAGTCCCAAGCGCCGGTGCAGGTGTTGCGCCAGCCACACGCCGCCGCTGTGGATGCCTATCATGGCGGGGTCGGTCAGCTCGCGCGCGGCGATTTCCCGGCGCAATTCGATTTCCAGGCGGTCGAGCAGGTCTTCCACCTGCAAGGGGGCTGTCAGGTCGGTCACAGGGTCAGCCAGGTTTGCAGGATGAGTTGCGCGGCCAGTTCGTCTTTGGCCTGCAGATAGGTTTTGCGGCGTACTTTCAAATCGTTGTAGAGCATGTGGCGGGCATCGGCGGTGGTGAGGGTTTCGTCCACGGTATGCACCGGCAGGCCGTAGCGGGCGTGCAACTGCCGGGAAAAGCGCAGCATGGGCTGGGTGATGGGGTTGTCCGTGCCGTCGGGCTGGTAGGCGACGCCCACCACCAGACCTTCCGGGCGCCAGGTTGCGATCAAACGGGCGATGGCGTCCCAGTCGGGGTTGTTGCCGCTGACGCGCACCGTTTCCAGCGGGCTGGCGGTGCCGGTAATGCGCTGGCCCACGGCAACGCCGATGTGTTTGCTGCCGTAGTCGAAGCCGAGAAACGTGCCGGTTTGGTTAGGCATGCCCCGCCTGCGAGGACAGCAGCGCCACGTTGACGCCCATGGCTTCGACCGCCGCTTTCCAGCGCTGGCTGGCCGGCTTTTCGAACATGATGGCCGTATTGACGGGCGAGTTGAGCCAGGCGTTGTCGAGCATTTCTTTTTCCAGCTGGCCCTTGCCCCAGCCGGCATAGCCCAGCGCGACCAGCAGGTGGCGCGGGCCGGTGCCGCGCGCCACCGCTTCGAGTATGTCGCGCGAACTGGTCAGCGCGATGTCTTCGGATATGCGCAACGAGGAATCCCAGTGTCCGACCGGTTCGTGAATGACGAAGCCGCGCTCCGGGTGCACCGGTCCGCCATAAAACACCGGCACCTGGTTGATCTTGTGGTCAAAAGATTCGATGTTCATTTGGTCCAGCACATTGCCCAACGTCAGATCGGCGGGGCGATTGATGACGATGCCCAGGGCGCCGTCGGCATTGTGTTGGCATAAATAAGTGACGGAACGCGTAAAAAAGCCGTCTTCCATGCTGGGCATGGCGATGAGGAATTGATTGGAGAGGGAGTGTGCCTGAGTCATGGCGATAGTATGGGATTTGCTCGGCACGGCTGCAAGCGCGCTTGCCGATCGGCGCAAGCCGGTTACGTCCAGGTTTTGATCAAAAGCGGGCGTTATACTGTTTCCACCATATCGCCTTGCTAGACGTGGGGGCTTTGTTGCAACGCTTGCTTTTTGCCAGGAGCTTATTATGCCTATTGTACTCGTCAGCGGCGCCAACCGGGGCCTGGGGTTGGAGTTTTGCCGTCAATACGCGGCAGCGGGTTGGCACACCATCGCCACCTGCCGCCAACCGGATCGCGCTCCCGCCCTGCAGGCATTGGCGGACAGCCACGCCAATCTGGAAATTCATGCGCTGGACGTTGCCGATTGTGCCGGTATCGACCGGCTGGCTGCCCAGCTAAGCGGCCTGGCTATCGACGTATTGTTGAACAACGCCGGCGTATATGGAGATAACTCGGGCAATGGTTTTGGCAGCCTTGATTACGAGCAGTGGCAGCGGGTGTTGCGCATCAACTCGCTGGGACCGGTAAAAATGGCCGAGGCGTTCATCGACCACGTGCAGCGCAGCGAGCGCAAATTGATCGTGGCGGTCACCAGCCTGATGGGCAGCATGGCGGACAACGGCAGCGGCGGCTCCTTGATGTACCGCAGCAGCAAAGCGGCGCTCAATGCCTCGGTGCGCAGCCTGGCTTTGGACCTGCGGCCACGCAGAGTGGGGCTGTTGCTGGTGCATCCGGGCTGGGTCAGGACCGACATGGGCGGCATGGAGGCGCCTTTGTCCGTGGAAGCCAGCGTGAACGGCATGCGCTGCTTGATAGAAAACTTCGATCTGCGCCACAGCGGCGACTTCGTCGATTATCTGGGCAAGCCGTTGCCATGGTAAGTGCCACAACCACGTTTTTATGGCAGACTGTGAAGTTTTCAACGCGAGGAGCGCCGATATGCGCGTTATTTTGCTGGGTGGGCCGGGTTCCGGCAAAGGCACCCAGGCCAAGTTCATTACCGAAAAATATGCGATTCCGCAGATTTCCACCGGCGACATGCTGCGCCAGGCGGTGCGGGACGGCACGCCCATGGGCGTGGCCGCCAAAAAAGTGATGGATGCCGGCGCCTTGGTATCCGATGACATCATTCTGGGGCTGATTCGCGAGCGCATCGCCCAGGACGACTGCCGCAACGGCTTTTTGCTGGACGGCTTTCCGCGCACCATCGCCCAGGCGGATGGTTTGGCGGCCATGGGCGTGGCGCTGGATTGCGTGGTGGAGATCGTGGTGGATGACGAGGAAATCGTCAAGCGCATGAGCGGCCGCCGCGTGCATATGGCCTCGGGCCGCACTTATCACGTGCTGTATAACCCGCCCAAACAGGAAGGCAAGGACGATGAAACCGGCGAACCTTTGGTGCAGCGTGACGACGATCTGGAAGCCACCGTGCGCAAGCGGCTGGAAATTTACCACGCCCAGACCAAGCCCCTGGTGGACTATTACAGCAATATCGCCGCCCAAGCCGGCAGCAAGTTGCGTTTTGCCAGCCTGCCGGGCGTGGGCAAGGTGGAAGAGATCTCCAGCCGCATTTTCAGTGCGCTGGAGTGATTTTGCGGGGGGCAAACGCTAGAATAGCGCGCAATTCACTCAACTCCGACGGCCGGCTTCATGGAGCCCCCTGAAGCCGGCTGTTCTTTATCGCTGATCGCCTGTTCATGTATGTCCGGTAAAACACTCTACGACAAACTGTGGGATGCGCACGTGGTGCGCTGCGAGCCCGACGGCTCGACGCTGTTGTACATCGACCGTCAATTGCTGCACGAAGTCACCTCGCCCCAGGCTTTCGAAGGCTTGCGCCTGAGCCATCGTCCGCTGTGGCGCGTTAAGGCCTGTCTGGCCGTGGCCGACCACAATGTGCCCACGGCGGACCTTGAGCACGGCATCAGCGATCCGGTCTCCCGTTTGCAAGTGGAAACGCTGGACGGTAATTGCGCCGAGTTCGGCATTACCGAGTTCAAAATGGGCGACCCGCGCCAGGGCGTGGTGCACGTGATCGGCCCTGAACAGGGCGCGACGCTGCCCGGCATGACCATCGTTTGCGGTGACTCACACACCTCGACGCACGGCGCTTTCGGCGCACTGGCATTCGGCATCGGCACTTCCGAAGTGGAACACGTGCTGGCTACCCAGTGTCTGGTGCAGAAAAAAGCCCGGAACATGCAAGTGCGAATCGACGGCCAACCGGGGCCGGGCGTGACCGCCAAAGACCTGGCGCTGGCCGTCATCGGCCATATCGGCACCGCCGGCGGCACAGGCCATACCATCGAATTTGCCGGAGCGGCCATACGCGCGCTGTCCATGGAAGGCCGCATGACCGTGTGCAATATGGCGATCGAGGCCGGTGCCCGCGCCGGTTTGATAGCGGTCGACCAAACCACCGTCGATTATCTTAAAGGCCGGACTTATGCCCCGCAGGGCGAGATGTGGGAGCGCGCCGTCGCCGCCTGGATGACGCTGCGCAGCGACGACGACGCGGTTTTCGATCAGGTGGTGACGCTGGATGGCGCCGCTATCCCGCCGCAGGTGACCTGGGGCACTTCACCGGAGATGGTGGTGCCGGTCGACGGCCGGGTGCCGGACCCCGAAGCACAGGCGGATGCCGTCAAGCGGGAAAGCCTGTGGCGCGCTTTGCGCTATATGGACTTGAAGCCCAGCACGCCGATTACCGCCATCGCGGTGGACAAGGTATTCATCGGTTCCTGCACCAATGCCCGCATCGAAGATTTGCGCGCCGCCGCTCAAGTGGCGCGTGGCCGCAAGCTGGCCGCCAACGTGCGGCAAGCCCTGGTGGTGCCCGGTTCCGGCTTGGTCAAGCGTCAGGCGGAAAGCGAAGGTCTGGACGTGATTTTCCGCGAAGCGGGCTTCGAGTGGCGCGAGCCGGGCTGTTCGATGTGTCTGGCCATGAACGCCGACCGCCTGGAGCCCGGCGAGCGCTGCGCTTCCACCTCCAACCGCAATTTTGAAGGCCGCCAGGGCTACGGCGGCCGCACCCACCTGGTGAGCCCGGCGATGGCGGCGGCGGCGGCGGTGGCCGGACACTTCGTCGACGTACGCACTTTCAGCTGACCTAAGGAGCTTTGGAGTTATCGTGAAACCGTTTACCCGACTGACTTCCCGCGTCGTGCCGCTGGATCGCGCCAACGTCGATACCGACGCCATTATTCCCAAGCAGTTTCTCAAGTCCATCCGCCGCGCCGGTTTCGGGCCGTATCTGTTCGACGAATGGCGCTATCTGGATCGGGGCGAGCCGGACATGGACTGCACGAACCGCCCCATCAACAGCGCGTTCATCCTCAATCAACCCTGTTATTTTCGCGCCCAGATTTTGTTGGCGCGCGAGAATTTCGGTTGCGGTTCATCGCGCGAGCACGCGCCCTGGGCTTTGGAGGATTATGGTTTTCGCGCCATCATCGCGCCCAGCTTTGCCGACATTTTTTACAACAACTGCTTTAAAAACGGCCTGTTGCCCATCGTGCTGGATGCCGCCGACGTGAACGCGCTGTTTCTGCAGACCGGGCCGGGTTTTCAACTGACCATCGACCTGGCGACGCAGACCATCACGACGCCGTACGGCGCCACGCTGCATTTCGAGGTGGACGCCACGCGCAAACACCGTTTGTTGCACGGCCTGGACGACATCGGCTTGACCTTGCAGCACGCGGACGAGATTCGCGCCTATGAAGCGCGCCGTGCGGTGGAAGCGCCCTGGCTGTTTGCCTGAAAATGGTACGCACAGCGTACCCTACATTTTGTTTCATTGAACTTTTGGCTTATCTATGAGTAAAAAAATCGCAGTATTGCCCGGTGACGGCATCGGCCCGGAAATCATGGCCGAAGCGCGGAAAGTGCTGGATTGTTTGCGCGACGATTACGGCGTGGCGCTGGAAACCGAACACGCGCTCATCGGCGGCGCGGCCTACGACGCCACCGCCACGCCGTTTCCCGAAGCAACGCTGAATTTGTGCCGGCAAGCCGACGCGGTGCTGCTGGGCGCCGTGGGCGGTCCGCGCTGGGAAGCGCTGGACTATTCGGTGCGGCCGGAACGCGGCCTGCTGGGCTTGCGCTCCGAACTGGAGCTGTTCGCCAACCTGCGCCCGGCCATACTCTATCCGCAGTTGGCGGCAGCCTCCAGCTTGAAACCCGAGGTGGTATCGGGCCTGGACATCATGATCATCCGCGAACTGACCGGCGGCATTTATTTCGGCAAACCGCGCGGCGTGCACAAAAACGAGCAAGGCGAGCGGGTGGGCGTCAACACGCTGATTTACAGCGAAACGGAAATCCGCCGTATCGCCAAAATCGCTTTCGACATCGCCAGACACCGCAATAAGCGCGTGTGCTCCATCGACAAAGCCAATGTATTGGAGTGCACCGAGCTGTGGCGGCAGGTGGTGGTGGAGACGCATAAAGACTACCCCGACGTCGCCTTGAGCCACATGTACGTGGACAACGCCGCCATGCAATTGGTGCGTGCCCCCAAGCAGTTCGACGTCATGCTGACCGACAACCTGTTCGGCGACATTCTGTCCGATTGCGCCGCCATGCTGACCGGCTCCATCGGCATGCTGCCTTCCGCCTCGCTGGATAAAAACGGCAAGGGCATGTACGAACCCATCCATGGTTCGGCGCCGGACATCGCCGGCCGCGGCATCGCCAATCCGTTGGCGACCATTCTGTCGCTGGCCATGATGCTGCGTTACACCTTCAACGATGCGGCCAACGCGGATCGCATCGAACGCGCGGTACAGCAGGCTCTGGAAGAAGGCCACCGTACCAGCGACATCTATTCCGCGCACACGATCAAGGTCGATACGGCCGGCATGGGCGATGCGGTGGTGGCGGCCATCCGCGGGCAAGAGTGACGCCCTGTCCAGGAACCGGTGACTTTCCGGTTCCTTCTCCCTCTGGGAGAGGGAGCCGTCAGGTTCTTGGGTAGATGGCTGAGGTGGGGGATTAAAGCATTTGCTACGCGATCAACATAGAGCTGACATGACGAATACATACAACATAGCGGTACTCGGAGCCACCGGCGCGGTGGGCGAAACCATGCTGTCGATCCTGGAGCAGCGCGGTTTTCCGGTGGGCAAGGTTTATCCGTTGGCCAGCAGCCGTTCGGCGGGCAAGCGCGTGGAATTTTGCGGCAGCCATTTGCCGGTGCTGGACGTGGAAACGTTCGACTGGTCGCAAGCCCGGATCGGCCTGTTCTCCGCCGGCGCTGCGGTGTCGGCCCAGTGGGCGCCCATCGCCGCCGAGCACGGTTGCGTGGTGATCGACAATACCTCACAGTTCCGCTACGACGCCGATATCCCGCTGGTGGTGCCGGAAGTCAATCCGCACAAAATCGCCGAGCACAAAAACCGCGGCATCATCGCCAATCCCAACTGTTCCACCATCCAGATGCTGGTGGCGCTCAAGCCCATTTACGACGCGGCGGGCATCGAACGCATCAACGTCTGCACCTATCAAGCCGTGTCAGGCACCGGTAAAAAAGCCATCGACGAACTGGCCGCGCAGACCGCCGCCCTGCTGAACGGCAAACCCGCGACGGCCGCTGTGTACCCCAAGCAGATCGCGTTCAACGTCCTGCCCCAGATCGACGTATTCATGGACAACGGCTACACCAAGGAAGAAATGAAAATGGTCTGGGAAACCCGCAAAATTCTGGGTGACGACAGTATTCAAGTGAATCCCACGGCGGTGCGGGTGCCGGTTTTTTATGGGCACTCGGAAGCGGTACACATCGAGACCAGACAAAAAATTACCGCCGACCAAGTGCGGGCACTGCTGGAAAAAGCGCCCGGCGTGGTGGTGGTGGATGAACGCGAGCCGGGCGGTTACCCAACCGCAGTCACCGAATCGGCCGGCCAAGACCCGGTATTTGTAGGCCGCATTCGTGAAGATATCTCCCATCCACGCGGCATCGACCTGTGGGTGGTGTCGGACAACGTGCGCAAAGGCGCGGCACTGAACAGCGTACAGATTGCCGAAGAACTCATAAAAGGGTATATCTAAGGGCAGGGTAAGAATTCACCACTGAATCGAAGCGGCATTTCCACCGTAGGGCCAACCTTGTAGGGTACGCTGTGCGTACCTTCGATGGCGTCGAACGGTACGCACGGCGTACCCTACATCAATAGGCGCGATCGGGGGTTGTTTTCAACCATACCCTTAAACATTCAATCCCATAGCACACAGGACGAGGAGACGGCGTAGTGCAGAAGCTTACCAAGACCCTGGTCATCATGGGACTGATGACGCCATTCAGCGCCGGCGCACTGGGTATCGGCGAAATCCGCCTGCATTCCGCGCTGAATCAACGGCTGAATGCAGAAATTGCAGTGATAGCCGGGGCCGACGAGCCGGTGGGAGACGTGCAGGCCAGCCTGGCTTCGCCCGCCGCATTCGCTCAGGCCGGCATCGAGCGGCCATTTTCCCTCAACGGCTTGCGCTTCGAAGTCGTCACTCATGGCAAGGGACGCGCACCGACCATCAAAATCACGTCCGCCGACACGATACGCGAGCCGTTCTTGAACTTTCTGGTCGAGCTGCAATGGCCGCAGGGCCGTGTGACGCGCGAATTCACGCTGCTGCTCGACCCGCCCTCGACGTTCAAAAACCAGCCCAGCCTGGCCATAAGCCCCGCCGCCGAAGCCACCAGCCAGACACCAGCCCCGGCGCCCAGCGTCCACGCCAGCCCCGAGCGTTTGCGCGGCACGGCTTATGGCCCCGTGCGCAGCGGCGAAACGCTGTGGTCCATCGCCAAAGTCGTCATCCAAACGCAACGCATAACGCCGGAACAGATGGTCATGGCGTTGTTCGAAACCAACCCGCAGGCGTTTGCCAAGCCCAACATCAATGCCATTCAGCCGGGCGCCACTTTACGCGTGCCGGACCTCAAGGAAGTGCGGCGCCATAGCGCCGGAGAGGCCAAAAAGTTCTTCGACGACCATAACCTGGCTTGGCGCAATAAAACCGAGGTGGTTGCTGTAGAGCCCTCCATGGCGCTGCTCCCCGCGCCCAGCGATGCCAAAACTGCGGAGGCGCCGTTCCCGCTGCCGGCAGCGCCCGACGCAACGGTTACGCCTGCTGCTGCCCCCCCCGTCATACCCGAGCAGCCCCTGACGGTAATGCCGGTACTTGTGCCGCCTGTCCCCGTTACCGCGCTTCAGCCGGCCGAAACGCCGGCAGCGCAGCCGCTTGCGCCGTTGCCAGCAGCGCAACCCACGCCGGTACCGCCAGCGTCTGCAACCGTTCCGGCCACGCCTGCCGCGCCACCTGCCGAGGCGGCAACACCCGCGCAGCCCCCGGCGGCACCGGCCACCCCTGCTCCCAAGCCTCCGGTTGCCGCAACGCCGCCGAAACCCAAGCCCAAACCGGCGGTTCCTCCGCGCCCTCCGGCTCCGCCGCCGCCGCCGGCCAGCTTTTGGGATGAGCTGCTGGGCAATACGTTCTATCTCAGTCTGGCCGGGGTGTTCGTCGTGGTACTGGGGCTGGCGTCATGGGCCTATCAGCGCCGGCGCGCCGCTCTGGCGGAATTCGATAAAGACTTGCGCAAACCGGAAGTCCGCCATATCGACGTTACCCAGGCTAGCGTGCCGGACGCTACGGCCGGATCGTCGGGATTGGGTGTGGCGTCCCAGCAGCAGGGCTCGTTCCTGAGCGATTTCACGCCCAGCGATTTCGACGTGCTGGATACCGACAATGACGCCATCGACCCGATTTCCGAAGCCGACGTGTATCTGGCGTATGGCCGTTACAGTCAGGCGGAAGAATTGATTCGGCAGGCGATCAACGAAAACCCATTCCGCGACGAATGCAAACTCAAGCTGCTGGAAGTGTTTTACACGGCGCAAAACCGCGAAGCTTTCGAAAAATACGCCGCCGAACTACTGGAAGAGAACAAAAACAACGACCAGGATTTCTG
>SCQD01000344.1 GCA_004299145.1 Methylococcaceae bacterium
ACGGATTACGACATTTCCGTCATCAAGGGCACCAAGGATGCGAATGGCATTAGAGCCCAGCTTATCGATATTGACATCATTCAACTCATCAACAACAGGGATGGCAGTATCGACAAGCTGGTCGGCATCGAAAACGTGACGTTTACGGGAGCGGGCACGACCCTCAGCGTGCCGACGCTGTTGGCGACTTACGTTTACCAGGGTGACGACGCGCTGACCGGCAGCAGCGGCAACGACACGCTGGACGCGGGCACCGGCAACGATACGCTGAGCGGCGGGCCAGGCAAGGACATGCTGACCGGCGGCCCCGGTGCGGACCGGTTCGACGTCAATGCCGTTGCCGAAACCGGCACCACCGTGGCGGCTTGGGATGTGATCGCCGATTTCAACGCCGGGCAAGGCGATAAAATCGACCTGTCCACCCTGGACGCCAATGTGGCTGTGGCCGGCAACCAGGCGTTCAGCTTCATCAATGGCAATGCTTTCAGCACCGCCGGGCAATTGCGCTTCGACGCCGCCACTCACGTGCTGTACGGCAGCAACGACAGCGATGGCGCGGCGGAGTTTGCCATTCAATTGAACGGCGTGGCAGGCATGACGGTGGCGGGGTTTGTGCTTTGATGGGGATTGAGGCGTGGGGGTGTGTTTAAATCACACTCGATATACGATCAAGGCCATAGTGCGTAGGCTAGGTTAGCGGTCCTCTGCATAACCCAGCAATGGCGTGTGGCCGTGCTGGGATTCGCCGAATCATCCCAGCACTTGAGATGAAAGCGCATCATGAGGTGGTTCGAACGATGCGCTTCGCCGACTTAGCACACCCGCGTGCTGATTCTGCATACTTGCAACAACACATCGAGAAACAACAACCATGAACACAAACCTGATCAATCGAATCACCCTCGAACCTGGGAAATGCGGTGGCAAGCCATGCATCCGCAGCATGCGCATTCGCGTCAGCGACATCCTTGAAATGCTGGGCGAAGGCGTGAGCATGGAAGAAATCCTGGCGGATTTCCCGGATCTCGAACGCGAAGACATCCTGGCGAGTTTGCAATTCGCTGCTCGCCGTAGCGACATCGTTCGTCTTGCCGCATGAAATTCTGGGTAGACGCCCAACTGCCGCCCATGTTGGCGAGGTGGCTGTCGACTGAATACGCTGTCGAAGCTCTATCCCTGCGTGACTTGGGATTGAGGGACGCATCCGACGTTGAGATATTTCAGGCGGCGCGTCGAGTGCAAGCCGTGGTGATCAGCAAAGACAGCGACTTTGTTGAATTGGTCAGTCGCCATGGTCCGCCGCCGCAATTGCTCTGGGTGACCTGCGGCAACGTGACCAACCGGCGATTACAAGCAGTGTTCGGCAAAACTTTTCCTGACGCTTTGACATTATTGGCGTCAGGACAGGCGATCATCGAGGTGGGATGATGTGTTTATCCCGTTTGCCAAAGAATATTGCCGCCATCGTGGCCTGCCTGGCTTTGCTGCTTGCCTTGCCCGGCGTGGCGCAGGCGGAACCGGCCGCCCAGATCATCAGCTTGCAGGGTAAAGGCGAAACCAAGGCGGCGGGACAGCCGGCCTGGGCGCCGGCGGCCGTGCAGCAAGCGCTGGAACCAGGCAGCTATGTGCGCACCGGCGATTTGAGCAACATGGCTTTGCTGTTTCGCGATCAAACTCAGGTGCGGCTCCAGCAAAACAGCCAGATGCAGATCAAATCCGTCGCGGACGCGGCGGACGGCAATCTGCAAACCGCCGTCAAACTGCACGCCGGCCGCGCCTGGGTACAGGCCAAAAACGTCTCGGGCCGGGCCAAAATGGAAACACCGACGGCTACGCTGGCGATACGCGGCACCGATTGGGATATTCAGGTGGACGACGACGGCAAGTCGACGCTGACGGTGTTGAGCGGTTCCATTGAGTTTTTCAACGAGCATGGCGGCGTCATGGTTCAGCCCGGCGAGCAAGCCGTGGCGGAATCAGGCAAGGCGCCGGTCAAGTGGCTGATCAGCAACCCCGGGGAGCGCGTACAGTGGGTGACGGCGTACAGCGTCGACCCGCTGCGCCACATTCGTTTGAGCGAGGACAGTCCCGCTGCCGTGCTGTACGACTTGCGGCGCTGGGATGAGGCGGCGGCGGCGTTCAGGCAGGCATTGGCGCTCGACGGCAACGACATGCTTGCCAAAACGGGCTTGGCGTTGCTGGCTTTGCGGGCCGACGATGTTGCGGGTGCGGAGCGTTGGCTTAAAGTCGTAGGATGCGCTGAACGAAGGGAAGCGCATCGTTCGGGGTGCGAGGATGCCGCGAATGATGCGCTTCGCCGACTCAGCGCATATATGGACTCCTCCCGATTGCAAGCATTTTCTCGTTGAT
>SCQD01000345.1 GCA_004299145.1 Methylococcaceae bacterium
ATGAGGCTGAGTGTAGGATTTTCACGACGACATCGTGATAATTCATATATAAATCAAAGACTTATTATACAACGCCGCTATGTTTTTGGGTAGTGGCGAAATCTGACAAAGTAGAATTAGTGTTGTCCACTATTCGCTGCCCACCGCCCTCCCGCCTCCCGCCTCCACTAATCACTGATCACCGCCATGCAGGCGCAGCAGCAAGGCCGCCTCTTCGCGGGAAATACCGCACTGGGAGACGAGTTGCGCCACGTCGCCGCCGCGCCGGATCAGGTCGATGGCGGAATGGTAAGGCTGGTTGAGCTTTTCCTGGGTTTTCTGGCTTTCCATCCAATCGAACAAATCCCCCAGACGCTTTTCACTCTGCACCAGACGCTGGTCGACGCTCAAAGCCGCGGAGCACAAACCGGCGATGTCATCGGCCTGATTGGACAAGCGGCGGGCCATGCCCGCCATTTCCTGGCGCAAATGCTGTACCTGCCGGTAACATACGGCCAGTGCCAGCGCCATTGCCGTCGACAATAACAGCAATGCCAGCGCGCCAAGCAACATCCAATCCAAAACGAATACTCCTAGAAAAAGGACATTTCCGCCTTTTCTTCATCGCTGAACAGCTTGTTCAAATCGAGCAAAATCAACAGTTCATTGCCCCGGCTGCTCACGCCTTGGATATAACGGGAACTTTCTTCGTTGCCCACGTTGGGCGCCGTTTCGATGTCCGTGCTGCGCAATTCGACCACTTCCGCCACGCTGTCCACCAAAATGCCGATCACTTGGTCTTCCGCTTCGATGATGACGATGCGCGACGCATCGTCCGACTCTTTCGACGGCAGACCAAAGCGGTTGCGCAAGTCGATGACGGTTACCACGTTGCCGCGCAGGTTGATGATGCCTATCACGTAGCCCGGCGCCCCCGGCACCGGGGCGATGTCGGTCAGGCGCAGCACTTCCTGCACCTGCATCACGTTGATGCCGTACATTTCATCGCCGAGGCGGAATGTCACCCACTGGATCGGCCCGTTTTGTTTTTGACTGCTCTCACTCATTTTTCTTTCCTCGACATTGTTTTGCCCTAAGCGGGACGGGGTTTGAAACCCTTCCCAATCGTTTGCATGCGCCCACGAGGCCCGTTGTAAACATCAAGCGCCAGGATGTATCAAACGTTGCGGACGGGGTGGATACCCCGTCCGGCACAGATTTGCAATCTGGGCAAAGTTAACGCCGAATCGGCGTCAATTCGTTCAAATCCACCAGTGCGCACAAGCGCTCCGACACCGTTCCCATCAACCACGCTGCCCGCCCGCCGGGCTGGGGATGACGCCAGCGCACGTCCTCCGGCTTCAGCTTGACCATTTCCAGCACTTCGTCACAGGCAAATCCAAAACGCCCCTGGCGCGTAATGATAATTTGGCGATAAGGTCTTGCGCCAAAATCCCGACGCTGAATGTTCTCCCGCCCCAATACCAATTCCGCCGTATGCATCACCCCGATTTTCTCCCCCTGGTTTTCCACCAGCCCCAACAGCCAGGAAGGTTGGTTGGGCAGTGCCGTGGTGGTGGTGCAATATTCGACGATGCGCCGTACTTCCGTCACCGGCGTAGCCAGCGTAATTTCACCGATGCGGAAAAACAAAGCATGAAACTCTTTTTGATATATCGCCGGCACCGGATTTACCACCGGCTCGGGCAGGATGATGGCCGACTCCGCCACCACCGGCGGTGGCTTGACTTCGATGATGGTCTCGACCACCGGCTCGGCTGCCGCTGCTGCGGCCAAAGGCTCCTCTTCTTCGTCCGGCACCGAAGCCAGCAAGGCCTGCAGATAGGCGTCCAGCGCCAGTTCGTGATGCACCAGGGCCACGGGGGCGTGGTTCGTCGCTCTCATACGGATACCTTGCGTCAAATTCGGGGTTGCGTTACTCATGCAATAAGAATTCCAAAAACTCCGAATAAGCCGCCACCGCTTTCGAGGTGGGAATGAACAACACGGGCGGCACGCCCGCCCGGCTGGCGTCGCGCAAGCGGGTATCCACCGGGATCACCGAATGCCACAATTTTTCGGCGCAGCGCTCCTGCAGCATGTGCAGGCTCTCCTGCGATTCTTTGGTGCGCTTGTCGAACATGGTGGGCAACACCAGATAATCGATCGGTTTGCGGCGCGAGCGGCCTATCATATCCACCGTGCGCAGCATCCGCTCCAACCCCTTGAAAGCCAGGTATTCCGCCAACACCGGCACGATCAGGCGGTCGCAGGCGGCCAATGCGTTCACCATCAGCACGCCCAGCATGGGCGGACTGTCGATCAGTACGTAATCAAATTCATCCGCCACGGCGGCCAATGAACCGGCGATCACCAATCCCATGCCTTCCATGGTGCCGGCCTGCCGGTCCAAAGTGGCCAGCACCGGCGAAGCCGGCAGCAATTGCAGGCACTCGAACCCAGTCTCCACCACGTAGCGGCGCGGGTCCGGCGCTTTTTTGGCACTGGCGTCCTGGAACAGGTTATAAGCGCTGGCCTTGATTTCATCCGGGTTCAAGCGGAAATAACTGGTCAGTGAACCGTGCGGGTCCATGTCCATCATCAGGGTACGAAACCCCCAGGCAGCCAAAATGCCGCCGATGGTCACCACGGTGGTGGTTTTGCCCACGCCGCCTTTCTGATTGGAAACGGTCCAGATTTTCATGATGCGATGACTAAGGCTGCTTTGAACCACCGAAACCGCTGGTAAACTGCCGCGCGGCATCCTCCCCCACGCGCTTGTGCCGCGTCTGGCCCGCCGCCAGCAGCATCAACACCACGCGCCTGTTACGGTTGCGGCCATCATCGGTATGGTTGTCGCCGACCGGCTGATATTGACTGTAACCGATGGCCGCCATGCGGGACGGCTCGACCCCGCCGCGCATAAACTCGTGCACCACGCTGGCGGCGCGCGCCGCCGACAGTTCCCAGTTGGAAGGAAACTGCACCGTATTGATGGGCACGTCGTCGGTATGGCCTTCCACGTGGATTTCATTGGGCGAGGTGCGCAGCAGTTCGGTAATGGGGTGCAGAACCGGTAAAGCGCTCTGCCCCAGTTCGGCACTGCCGCTGGCAAACAGCAGGCTGCTTTTCATGTCGACTTCGATCCACTCTGACTCCCTGACCACCGACACCATTTGATCGGCGATAAAAGGCGCCAGTTCTTCCTGCAACTCGCGAAACAACTGGTCCAACTGGCTCTGCTGATAGGCGATCTCGGCGGCGGTCTGGGCGGAAGCCACGGCACTGGCGGCGTCCGCCGCCAACGAACCATCGCTGTTGCTCTGCTCTTTCAGCATTTCGATGACGCTGCCGCCGCGCTTGATTTCGCCGATCTGGATGGGATCGACGATGCGCCGGGATTTGGAATCGGCAAAAGCGCTGTTCAAGGCGTCCGACAGCACCCGGTATTTGCCTTCGTTGACCGAGGAAATGGCGTACATCACGACAAAAAAAGCAAACAACAGGGTAATGAAGTCGGCGTAGGATACCAGCCAGCGTTCGTGATTTTCGTGTTCTTCGGGCCTGTGTCTGCGCGATGTTCTCACCTAAGGCTCCTGAATAAAGCCTTCCAGCTTGGCTTCGATGTTTTTGGGATTTTCGCCCTCGGCGATGGCACTCAAGCCTTCGATGATCAATTCGCGCTGCTGCGTCTGCGCCGACACCAGTGCCTTCAGTTTGTTGGCCATGGGCAGAAGGAACAAATTGGCCATGCCCACGCCGTAAATGGTGGCGACAAAAGCCGTGGCGATGCCGCTGCCCAATTTGCTGGGATCCGACAGGTTCTGCATCACGTGGATCAGCCCCATTACCGCACCGAGTATGCCGATGGTGGGTGAATAACCGCCCATCGCTTCGAAAATCTTGGCGGACTGGGTGTCGAATTGCTCGATCGCCGTTAAATCCACTTCCAGCGCTTCGCGAATGGCGCTGCTTTCATTGCCGTCGACCAGCATCTGCAAGCCCTTGCGCGAAAAAGCATCGGGCTCCTTGACGATGAGGTCCTCCAGCCCCAGCAGACCGTCTTTGCGCGCCAACGCGCTCCAGGATGTCACGCGCTTGATGGAGGCGCGCAAATCCAAAGGCGGCGGCAACACCAGCCATTTCGTCATTTTCAGCCCGCGCAAAAACACCGACCAGGGCGTTTGCAGCAGCATGGCGCCGAACGTGCCCCCGAATACGATCACCAGCGCCGGCCCGTTCGCCAAAGACGAAGCGTGCCCGCCTTCCAGCCAGTTTCCGCCCAGAATGGCGAGCAGGCTGAGCGCTATACCGATGAGACTCAAATAATCCATAGCATCACAGCGATTTCAATTCAGCGGCCATTTCATCCAGATCGAATACCGCGTCGGCCAGATTACCGTCCACGATGGCTTTGGGCATGCCGTAAACGATACAGCTTTCCTCGTTCTGTGCCCACACGCTGGCGCCCGCCGCCTTGAGCTTTTCCGCGCCCAGCCGGCCGTCGGAACCCATGCCGGTCAACACGGCGGCCAACACTTTGCCGGAAAAATTTTTGGCGATGGAATTGAAAGTCACGTCCGCACAAGGCCGATAATTTTCACCCTCGCGGCTTTCCCGGATCACCAGGGTTTTGCGCACGCCTTCCGACAGTTCCATCTGAAAACCACCCGGCCCCAGATAAGCCACGCCAGGCTTGATTTCTTCGCCGTGCTCGGCTTCTTTCACGCGGATTTTACAAATCTGATTCAGCCGGTCGGCAAAACTTTTGGTGAAACTGCCGGGCATGTGCTGCACCAGCAAAATGGGCGTCCTGAAGTTGGCCGGTATGTCCAGCAGCACTTTTTGCAGCGCTACCGGTCCGCCCGTGGAGGAGGCAATCGCCACCAGACGCAAATCGCGCAGGCTGTTGCGCTGGTAGCGCCCCGGTTTTGCCGTGACGTCGGGCAGGCTCGGCTGGGGTGGAGGCACTTTGACCAAAGGCAATGGCGGCATGATCACCCTGGCGGCTCGCGCTCGCGGGGCAGGCGCCGGAGACGGCATAACCGGCGGCGGCGCTGTTGCCGCGGGCGCCGGCATGCGCCGCTGATGCTGCTGCTTGAGCCGCGCTGATTGCGCGCCCAGGCCTTGCACTCTCACCCGCAGCAAGCGCTTGGCGATTTCCACGTCGCCGTTGATTTCGTGGAGTTGCTTGGGCAGAAAGTCCATCGCGCCGGCTTCCAGGGCGTCCAGCGTGGCCTTGGCGCCGGACTGGGTACTGACGGAAAACATCAGAATCGGCGTGGGACACTCGCGCATGATTTGCGCGGTGGCGCTGATGCCGTCCATGACCGGCATTTCCACGTCCATGGTAATCACGTCGGGCTTGTACTCCAGCGTTTTGCGCACCGCTTCGGCGCCATCCGCCGCGTAAGCGATGACTTCGATATCCTCTTCATAATCCAGAATTTCCGCCACGCGTTTACGGATAAAACTGGAGTCGTCCACCACCAGAACGCGGATCGTCATCTAAAAAACTCTTCCTATCAATGCACGTAATTTTTGACCAAACCGGGTATATCCAAAATCAGGGCTATCATGCCGTCACCGGTGATAGTAGCCCCGGCCAGACCCTGCACGCCTTTCAATTTGGCGCCCAGCGCCTTGATGACGACTTCTTCCTGGCCGATGAGGTGGTCCACCACAAAGCCGATGTGGCGGCCGCTGGCGTTCACCACCACCACGTGACCCCTGCCCTGCTTGTCTTCCCGGCTGACGTAGTAATTCTGGATCAGCCACTGCCCCAGATAAAACAGCGGCAATGCCCGTTCGCGCACGATGACCACCAACTGGCCGTCCACCACGTTGGTTTTGTTCAGGTCCAAATCCAGGATTTCGACCACGCTGGTCAACGGCAGGGCAAACGCCTGGCTGGCCAGCTTGACCATCAAAGTCGGCATGATCGCCAACGTCAGCGGCAGTTTGATGACGATGCGGCTGCCCTTGCCGTAAATGGATTCGACTTCCACGGTGCCGTTCATCTGCACGATACGGGTTTTCACCACGTCCATGCCCACGCCGCGCCCGGATACGTCGGAAATTTCGGTTTTGGTGGAAAAGCCCGGCATGAAAATCAGGTTGAAGCACTCGCGGTTATCCATGCGCATGGCGCTTTCTTCATCCATCAGGCCTTTTTCCACCGCCTTGCGCCGGAGAATATCCGGGTTCATGCCCTTGCCGTCGTCTTCGATGGTCAACTGGATGTGATTGCCTTCCTGGGAAGCGGTCAGGATCACCGTGCCCTCGCGCGGCTTGCCCGCCTCTTCGCGCTCTTCCGGGGTTTCTACGCCGTGATCCACCGCGTTGCGCACCAGATGCACCAAGGGGTCCGCCAGCGCTTCCACCAGGTTTTTATCCAGATCGGTTTCTTCGCCACGTAATTCCAGATTGACTTCTTTCTTTAAACTGCGCGCCAAATCGCGCACCACGCGCGGGAAGCGGCCAAAGACCTTTTTGATCGGCTGCATGCGGGTTTTCATCACCGACAACTGCAAGTCGGAAGTGACGACGTCCAGATTTTCCACTGCCTTGGAAATTTGTTCGTCGTTCAGCGTCGCCCGTAGCGTCTGCAAGCGGTTGCGCACCAGCACCAACTCGCCCACCAGGTTCATGATTTCATCCAGGCGCTGGGTGTCCACGCGCACCGTGGTTTCCGCCTGCGCCTGTTGCTTGCCGCCACTCTTGCCCGTGCCCTCATCGTCCAAGTCCATGGGCTTGGGCGCCGGTTTCGGTGCCGAGGCCGGCGTGGGTGCCGGCTTGGCCGCCGCCGGCTTCGGCGCGGGCGGCGGCTTGGGTACGTCAGGCGGTGGGGTAGCTGCGACCGGTCGCTGCACCGGTGCGGCAGGCTCGGGTGCGGCAGGTGTCACCGCACCGGTGAACTTGCCCTTGCCGTGCAATTCGTCCAGCAGTTGCTCAAACTCATCGTCGTTGATCTCGTCGCTCGCGCCTTTGCCGGCGGCAACCGCAGGCGTTTCAGACGCGGGTGCCGGGCTGGCGGTGGGCGCAGCCGCGGCAACCGGCGGCGGTCCGATTTTGCCTTTGCCGTGCAGTTCGTCCAACAGCAGTTCGAACTCATCGTCGGTAATCTCGTCGCCGGCCGGCGCGGAGGGCGACACGGGCGCGGCGGAGGCGGGTGGCGGCGCCACCGGTTCTTCAACGGCGGGCTCCGCCGCCGCCTTTTTCTTCTTGCCGCCCTTGGCCGATGCGGCGGATTTTGCGGCGGGCTTGGCCGGGGCGGCGGGCGCGGGTGCTTTGCCGTGCAATTGATCCAGCAGCGCTTCGAATTCTTCTTCACTGATTTCGTCGCTGGCCGGCGCGGAGGTTTGCATGCCGCCCGGCCCCGTCAAACCATCCAGCAAAGACTCAAATTCATCGGGGCTGATGAGCGTGTCGGAAACAACTTCAGTCACTGCTTCAATCGCCGGCTCCAGCAGCGCGTCCTCATCCGGCACAGATGGAGCCACCGCCTCGGGAGATACATCCTCCACCGCAGTTTCAGCTTCAACTTCTTCAGCTTCAACTTCAGCCTCGTCGGCGGCGGCGGGCGATGCAAACGCGTGCAGGCGCTGTAACAAGGCTGCATCGGCCGGCTCAGGGTCTACACCCAGACGAATCTGGCCGAACATGGTGTTGACCACGTCCAGCGCTTGCAGCACCACGTCCATCAACAACTGCGTCACGCGCCTATCGCCTTGGCGCAGCACGTTGAACACGTCTTCGGCGGTGTGGCAAATCTCTACCAGCGGGGTAATGGCCAGAAAACCGGCGCCGCCCTTTACCGTGTGGAAACCGCGAAAAATCGCATTGAGCAGGTTGTAATCATCGGGCGATTGCTCCAGCTCGACCAACTGTTCACCCAAAAGCTCCAATATTTCGCCAGCTTCCACCAGAAAATCTTGCAGAATCTCATCATCAAGGTCGATCGCCATGGCCCCAGCCCTTCGCTCTTCAGCTTTTATTTATTTTAAAAACCCAAACTCGACAGCAGATCGTCGACATCGTCCTGGGACGCCATGGTATTGCCTTTACGGTCATCCACGCCCGGCACCACGGGCCCCGCCCCGGCCAGGTGTTCTTCCGCTTCCGGTTGAACGGCCTTGGCTTCCGGCACGAAACGTTTGCCGGATATGCGGATCAGTTCCACCATGTTTTGTTCGACGTCGTGCACCAGTTCGATAACGCGCTTGATCACCTGTCCGGTCAGATCCTGAAACCCCTGCGCCATCAGCACTTCGTTGAGCTTGCCCTGAACCAGCGTCAAACCGGTCTGCGAGCTGGCAAAATGCTCGGAAATTTCCTTGCTCATGGCCTTAAACTCTTCGAACGGCATTTCCCGGTGCAAAAACTTCTCCCAGCGCGCCGCCAAATCCTCCACGCCGACAGCCATGGCATCCGTCACCGGCATGATTTCGTCGATGGCGTTGAGCGTGGTTTCCGCCGCCTGCTCGGTCATGGAAATCACGTAATTCAGGCGTTCCTTGGCATCGGGTATGTCTTTTTCGGTCAGCTCGATCACCCGGTTGTCCAGCGCAAAACTCATCATGGCGTCGTGAAACTGCCGCGTCAGTTTGCCCAGTTCCAGAAAAAGCGTGCTTTCCCGCGCCGTCGTCAATTCATCCATCCACCGTTCCACTTCCTCCTCGTCATTGCTTTCCAACGCCGCCACCAGCGCCTTGGCCTGTTCGAGGCGGAGTTTGTCCATCACCGATTTATTGCTCATGTTTCACCCTTTGCCCATCAATGCCCGGCATCGATACGCTCGAAAATTTTGTCGAGCTTTTCTTTCAGCGTAGCCGCCGTAAACGGTTTGATGATGTAGCCGTTGACCCCGGCCTGCGCCGCTTCCACGATCTGCTCGCGCTTGGCCTCGGCGGTGACCATCAGCACCGGCAGCTTGACCAGCTTGGGATCGGCCCGCACCAGCTTAAGCAACTCGATGCCCGTCATGCCCGGCATATTCCAATCGGTGATCAGAAAATCGATACCGCCCGCCTGCAGCTTGGGCAATGCGGTTTGGCCGTCGTCCGCCTCCACCACATTGTTCAAACCCAGGTCCCGCAGCAGGTTTTTTATAATACGCCGCATCGTGGAAAAATCGTCCACGACCAGGATTTTCATGTTCTTATCCAACTTTTATCACCTCGAACTGAAGTTGTTTATCGTTCCCACGCTCGGCGTGGGAATGCAGTCATGGACGCTCCGCGTCCCGTAAATCCATCCAGACCGATTATCTGTGCTGCGCCGAGCGTGGGAACGATGAATCTACCCACGCCGCCCCAGGCTACCGCCTTTCCAGTCTTGCATGCGTGCCCGAAGGCGCAGCATGGCCTGGCTGTGAATCTGGCAAACGCGCGATTCGCTCACCCCCAATACCTCGCCGATTTCCTTGAGATTGAGCTCCTCGTCGTAATACAAAGCCACCACCAGCTTTTCCCGCTCCGGCAGCGCGTCGATGGATTCCGCCAAAGCCGCTTGAAAACCTTCCTGCTCCAGGATCTGCATCGGACCGCCGTCGACGCCCGCCGAGTGCTCCCATTGCTGATCGCCCTCTTCGAACATTTCTTCGATGCTGAAAATGCGGCAGGCCATGCCGTCCTGCAAGATATGGTGGTACTCGGACAAACCGATGCCCATGTACTCCGCTACTTCGCTGTCGCGCGCCTCGCGGCCGGTCTGCCTTTCGATCATTTGCATCGCTTCCGACACCTGGCGGTATTTGCGGTGCACGGAGCGCGGCGCCCAATCGGCGCGGCGGATTTCATCCAGCATGGCTCCGCGTATGCGTATGCCGGCATAAGTCTCGAAACTGGCGCCCTGGGTACTGTCGTACATGCGCGCCGCTTCCAGCAAACCCAGCATGCCCGCCTGGATCATGTCGTCCACCTGCACGTTGGGCGGCAGACGCTGGATCAGGTGATAGGCAATGCGCTTGACCAGCTGGCCGTGCTCGTGCACCAAAGCATCCAGATCCGTCAACGGCGCCGCTCCATACCGCTCAGTAGTTCCGCTCATAAATATCCAACTTAAGATCTAAAACGCCTGTCCCATACTCGCCTGTATCATGCGCTCGACAAAAAAAGCCAACTGCCCGCCGTGTTCCCTGCCCAAGGGCATGTTGTCGACCCGCCGCGCCAACTGGTGAAAAGCCTGTGCCGAAGGGCTTTGCGGAAACGCCTGAATCACCGCGGTTTGTTTTTGTACAGCCTTGCGCAAAAAATTATCGTGTGGAATAGCGCCCAGCAAATTCAGCGTCACATCCAGATAACGATCCGTTACCCTGCATAATTTAACAAATAAGGCCTGCGCCTGCGCCGCATTCTGTACCATGTTGGCGACGATCTGAAACCGGTAGATGCTGTAATCGCGATTCAGCAGCTTGATAAAGGCATAGGCATCGGTCAACGAGGTTGGTTCATCGCACAACACCACCACGATGTCCTGACAGGCGCGGGCGAAATTCACCACGCTGCTGGAGATGCCGGCGGCGGTATCGACCACCAGAAAGTCGAAATCCTGGTTGAACTCGCTGAACGCGCGGATGATGCCGGCCTGCTCCGCGCCGCTCAATTCCGACATGCGCTGAATGCCGGAAGCCGCCGGAATCAGCTTGAGCCCGCCCGGCGCTTCCACCAGAATTTCTTCCAGCGTGCGCTCGCCGCTGAGCACGTGGGACAGGTTGTAACGCGGCTGCAAGCCCAGCAACACGTCCACGTTCGCCAGACTCATGTCGGCGTCGAGCAGCAACACCTGGCGCCCCATGGCGCGCAATGCGATACCGAGATTGATGGAGACGTTGCTCTTGCCGACCCCACCTTTGCCGCTGGTTACCGCCAGGGCGCGCACGGGTTTTAGTTGAGCCATTCTACGCATACCTTCCGCTTGATCCTGTTTATAAAGTGCCATTGGCGACCCAATCCTCGAAAGTAAAGCTGTCCGTGCCTCCCTGGTCGGCCAACGGCGCGCTGAAACACTGCTGGAGCAGGTCGGCCGAGCGGGCGACGTGCAAATCTTCCGGCACTTGCTGGCCGTCCGCCACAAAAGACAGCGGCAAACCCTGCTGCATCAGCACCGACAAAGCCGTGGCCGGACTGGCCGCTTCGTCCAGTTTGGTCAGTATACAAGCCTGGGGTTGACAATCGCCGAAAGCGCGCACCACCTCTTCCAGGCCACGCAACTGGGTGGATGCCGACATCACCAGATATGGCTTGACCGGAATGCTGCTGTCGCGCAGCAAAGCCAGTTGCTCCATCAAGCGGCCGTCGCGCTGCCCCATGCCGGCGGTATCGATCAGCACCAGTTTTTTATCCAAAAAGCCTTGCAGGGCGTATTGCAATTCGTCGGCGTTGCCGGCGATGGCCACCGGCACGTCCAGGATGCGGCCGTAAGTGTGCAAATGATCGTGGGCGGCGATGCGGTAATTGTCCACGGTAATCAACGCCAACTGGCGCGGCCCGTGCTTGAGCCGGAATTTCGCCGCCAGCTTGGCGATGGTCGTCGTTTTTCCGACGCCGGTCGGCCCGACCAGCGCGGCGATGCCGCCGTAATCCAGCAACTGGTCATCCGCCACCGGCAATTGCCGCGTCAAAATTTCTTTGGCTTGGCGCCAGGCGGCGTCGACGTCGGTCAGCGAGCCCAACCGATTGGCCAGGTGCAAGGCCACGGCCTTGGAAAAACCGCGCTCACACAGACCGCGCAGCAAGTCCAGGCGGGTAATATTCTGGTTGCGCGCCGATGCCTGCCAGCCGGCCTCGGACAAGCGCATGTCCACCACTTTGCGTAACGCGCGCAATTCTTGCTGCAGCTCGCTCATGGAACCGGCTTCACGCTCGGCGGGCGCCGAGGCCGCTGTTTTTCTATGAGCTGGCTCCTGGCTGGTTTCACTCGGGTTGCCACGAAAATCGCGGAGACCCTGTTCGCCCTCTCTCGCCGAAAGCGGGCCGGAATGGGGAGCTTCCGTCATAAAAGCGTGCTGCGGAGCCGCCGGTTTTTCGGCACGGCTGACGGCGGGTTGCAAGGATTCGGCCAGATAAGCATCGACCTGCGCCGCTGCTTGAATGGAAACGGGCCGGGGCACTTCAGCCGGTGCAGCCGCCGGTTTGGCGCGGGGCTGCGACACAATATTGACGGGAGGCGCCGGAGCGCGGCTGGGCGCCGGCTTGGCGGCAGCGCGCTGTGCGCTTTGCCCCTCGCCACGGCCCGCTACGGCGGCTTCGGGCGCCAGTCTGGCCGACAAAGCGGAAACCGCAGCACGCGCCTGATCAGTCCGGGCCGGCGCCGCGCGCCCATCGGACGTTTCACGCATAGCCCCCGCCAGCCGTTGTGAAGGACTGGCGCTCCCGGTAGCTGCCGGCGCGGCGCCGCGCAAACGCGCCAATAATTCGACGGTCGCCGCCGAGGGTTGAGGAATGTGGGCTTTCACCGTCTCCGGCGTCATCGCGCGCGACGGCTGGGCGGCGTGCTGGGCTGGGCTGGGCGCCGCTTCCGGGGCGGGTTCGGCCAGCTTTTCCTGCAACGATTGCTCGTCGAAGTCCAGCGCCGCCACGATTTCCACGCCGCCTTCCACCCGGCGATTCGACAGAATCACCGCATCCGGCCCCTGCTCTTCCCGCACCATGCGCATCGCCTGACGGATATCCGCTGCAAAATAGCGTTTAATCTTCATCCCCATCCCCTTATATTCAGCCGCTTATGTTCAACCGCGCTTGCCGACGGCGGCAACCACTTTGATTTGTCGATCTTCTGGTATTTCGTTGTAAGCCAACACGCTCAAGCCTGGAATACTCTGGCGCACAAACCGTGCCAGCCACTGCCGGATCGGCGCCGATACCAGCAGCAACGGCGGCCTACCCTCCATTTCCAGGCGTTGCACGTGCTGCTCCAAAGCCTTGTGCATTTGCTCGGCCAGACCGGGTTCGATGCCCGCACCGTCCGGGCCTGCGCCTTGCACAATCTTTTGCAACAACTGTTCCAACTCTGCATCCAGCGTGATCGCTGCGATCTCCTTGCCGCTGCCGCACAGGTTTTGCACGATCAAGCGGCCCAGGGCGGCGCGCACGGCGACCGTCAAAATGGAAGGATCCTGGGTGCGCGTGCCGTATTCCGCCAAAGTTTCGGCGATGGTGCGGATATCGCGGACCGGTATGCCTTCCTGCAACAGGTTTTGCAGCACCTTGACCACCACGCTGAGCAGCAAGGTCTTCGGCATGAGGTTTTCCACCAGCTTGGGCGCCGACTTGGCCAAGCCGTCCAGCAACTGCTGCACCTCGTCGTGGCCCAGCAACTGGTGGCCCTGGCTCTGCAACAAATGGCTGAGGTGCGTGGCGATGACCGTGCCGGGGTCCACCACCGTATAGCCCAGGCTCTGCGCCTGATCGCGCTGGGAGGGATCGATCCACACCGCTTCCAGGCCAAAGGCCGGATCGGTGGTCGGCGTGCCCTTCAAAGGCCCGAACACGCGGCCGGGATTGATCGCCATCACCTGTTCCGAATACACCTCGGATTCACCCACGATTACGCCCAGCAAAGAAATGCGGTACACGTTCGGCCCCAAATCCAGGTTGTCGCGGATGTGCACCGAAGGCACCAAAAAGCCCAAATCCTGCGACAGTTTCTTGCGCACGCCCTTGATGCGCTGCATCAATTGGCCGCCCTGGTTTTTGTCCACCAGCGGAATCAGGCGATAGCCGATTTCCAGGCCTATCATGTCCACCGGCTGCACGTCGTCCCAACCCAGCTCTTTGGGTTCCGCCGCCGGCACGGGCGCCAGCGGTTTGACCGCCTCCTCCGCGCGCCCGCGTTTTTGCCGCTGGATGATGGTGTAAGCCCCCCAGCCCAAGCTTCCAGCCAACAGCAAAAACGGCACGTTCGGCATGCCGGGAATCAAGCCCAGCGTACCCACGACGCCGGCGGTGATGTACAGCGGTTTCGGATCTTCCAAAAACTGCGCGCTGAACTGAGCGCCAATATCCTGACGAGCGGTAGGCACGCGCGTCACCAGCATGGCGGCGCCCACCGACAACAGCAACGAAGGAATTTGCGCCACCAGACCGTCGCCGATGGCCAGGAGAGAATAGGTTTGCGCCGCGTCACCGAACGCCAGGTGGTGTTGCAGCACGCCCACCACCACGCCGCCTATCATATTGATGAACAGGATCAAAATGCCGGCGATGGCATCGCCGCGCACAAACTTGCTGGCACCGTCCATGGAACCGTAAAAATCCGCTTCCATCGCCACTTCGCGGCGGCGGTTGCGGGCTTCGTCCTGATTGATCAGACCGGCGTTCAGGTCGGCGTCGATGGCCATCTGCTTGCCGGGCATGGCGTCCAGGGTAAAGCGGGCGCTCACTTCCGCCACGCGGCCGGCGCCTTTGGTGACCACCACGAAATTGATGATGGTAAGGATGGCGAAAGCGACGATGCCGACCGCGTAATTGCCGCCCACCACGAACTCGCCGAAAGCCTCGATCACCTTGCCGGCGGCGTCGCCGCCCTCGTGCCCCTGCAACAGCACCACGCGGGTGGAGGCCACGTTCAGGCCCAGCCGCAGCAGCGTCGCCACCAGCAGCACCGACGGAAAAATGACGAAATCCAGCGGTCGCAAGGTATAAATGGCGACCAGCAGGATGATCAGCGACAAGGCGATATTGAAGGTGAACAGCAGGTCCAGTAGAAAGGCCGGCAACGGCATGGTCACCATCATCAGCATCAGCAGGATCATCAAGGGCGCGCCCAGCCCCAGAGACCCCACCCCTTTCAATTTTTCGATGATCGCCGCCGCTTGCATTGCCCTACCGTCCCCAGCTAATACTCATGGGGCTTTATAAAGCAATAATCGGGCCGGGGCCAGCTGGAGGCTGGAGGCTGGAGGCTGGAGGCTGGAGGCTGGAGGCTGGAGGCTGGAGGCTGGAGGCTGGAGGCTGGAGGCTGGAGGCTGGA
>SCQD01000346.1 GCA_004299145.1 Methylococcaceae bacterium
TGGTGGATACCGTCCGCGCAGCCGCCGTCGACGCCGGAGGTCGTCACCGTTCATCACCCGCAGTAAAAGAGCGCGCAATGATGCAGGCGGCGCGGGTGTGGGTGCCCGAGGAAAACAGCAAAAAAGGCAAGCGTGCGCGGAAAATACAGAAATTTTTGGATAGTTAAGACCGGTTATGGAGGGCCGGGGTGAGGGCATTAAACCGCGCCCCCGGCAGGTTCCTGGGTAGGGCTTGAACGCATGAGTCCTTGGCGTTCCCCCTGGTTGCGTGTATATTTGCTCGCCATATCCCCACCCTGCCGGCACGGTTTCATGACTCCATACGCGCAATCAGCAATGTCCGGCCGCTTGGCTTCCAGCCGTGCGCCGGCGCGCGCGCGTCCAGCGTTCGGCGTGTCGTTTCCCGCTGTTCTGTGCCTGGTCCTGCTGCTGCCCTGAGGGGCAGATAACGCAACTTCTTCACCGTTTTACCACACACCCTTCGATTTCCCCTGATGCTTAGGCCATCATCCGTGGTCATGAGCGGAGCTTTGACTTATGAGCGATAAATTAATCATTTTCGACACCACCTTGCGCGATGGGGAACAAAGCCCCGGCGCCTCCATGACCCGCGACGAAAAAGTGCGCATCGCCAAGGCGCTGGAACGGCTCAAGGTGGACATCATCGAGGCGGGCTTTCCCGCCGCCAGCCCCGGCGATTTCGAATCGGTGCAGGCCGTGGCGCGCGCCGTGAAAGAAAGCACGGTGTGCGGCTTGGCGCGCGCCCTGGACAAAGACATCGATCAGGCCGGCGCGGCGCTGAAAGACGCCAGACGCAGCCGCATTCATACTTTTATCGCCACCTCGCCGATCCACATGCAGCTCAAATTGCGCATGGAACCGGACCAGGTGATGGAATACGCCGTGGCGGCGGTGAAACGGGCGCGCAACTATACCGACGACGTGGAGTTTTCCCCGGAAGACGCCGGCCGCTCGGAAGAGGACTTTCTCTGCCGCATTCTGGAAGCGGTGATAGCCGCCGGCGCCACCACGCTGAACATTCCCGACACCGTGGGTTATGCCATGCCGCTGCCGTTCGGCCAGCGCATCCGCAATCTCATCGAACGCATTCCCAACGCGGACAAAGCCATTTTTTCGGTGCACTGCCATAACGATTTGGGCTTGGCCGTGGCCAACTCCTTGTCGGCCGTGCTCAACGGCGCGCGTCAGGTGGAGTGCACCATCAACGGTCTGGGCGAGCGCGCCGGCAACGCGGCCCTGGAAGAAGTGGTGATGGCGGTACGCACCCGGCGCGACGTGTTCAGCTGCGATACAAGCATCGACACGCGCGAAATCGTCACCTGCTCCAAGCTGGTGTCCAGCATCACCGGCTTTCCGGTGCAGCCGAATAAAGCCATCGTCGGCGCCAATGCCTTTGCCCACGAGTCCGGCATCCACCAGGACGGCGTGCTCAAGCACCGCGAGACTTACGAAATCATGCGTGCCGAAGACGTGGGCTGGAGCGCCAACCGCATGGTGTTGGGCAAGCACTCGGGGCGCAACGCTTTCCGCAGCCGCATGGTGGAGCTGGGGGTGGAGTTCGAATCGGAAGAATTATTGAACGTCGCGTTTCAGCGCTTCAAGGAGTTGGCCGACAAGAAACACGATATTTTCGACGAAGACTTGCAGGCGCTCATCACCGAGGCCAGCCTGGAAACGGAAGACGAAAGGGTGAAATTGGTGGCGCTGAAAGCTTGTGCGGAAACCGGCGAAACCCCGGAAGCGCGCGTCACCCTGAAAATCGACGGCGAAGAAGCGACCGGCCACGCGAAAGGCTGCGGCGTGGTGGACGCCAGCTTCAAAGCCATCGAATTGCTGGTGCTCAGCGCCGCCACCGTGCAGCTGTACTCGGTGAACAGCATCACCAGCGGCACCGACGCCCAGGGCGAAGTGACGGTGCGCCTGGAAAAAGCCGGCCGCATCGTCAACGGCCAGGGCGCCGACACCGATATCGTCATGGCATCGGCCAAGGCGTACATCAATGCGGTCAACCGTTTGCTGGCGCCACACAAGCGCAGCCATCCCCAGGCGGATAATTTGTAGTGGATGCGCGGCAACAGCGCTATTTGGACGCTTTAGGCATCCAGCGCTGGGTGCCGCGCGGGGCAATGCACGCCGATATGCCGGTGAGGGAGGAATCGCACGGGTCTGAAACGGCCTTGCCATTTCCGGGGGTGGCGGAACCGCCGGTTCACTACGGTGAACAGACGGTTTCCGGTCGCCTCACCTCCACAGCGCATCCCAAACGCCACGCCGATGCCGAATCCTCCGCAGAAACCGGGGCTTTCGGGCTCCCTCTCCCCCTGGGAGAGGGGTGGGGTGAGGGGGAGATAAAAAAGGCCGCTACCATTGATTCCCCTCATCAAGCCGCCGCAGCGGACTGGGACGGCCTGGCCCGGCAAGTGGCGGCCTGTACCGCTTGCTCCTTACACCAAATCCGCACCCAGACCGTGTTCGGCGTGGGCAACCGCCAGGCGGACTGGCTGGTGATCGGCGAAGCGCCGGGCGAACAGGAAGACCTCAAAGGCGAACCCTTCGTGGGCCGCGCCGGACAATTGCTCAACGAAATGCTGCGCGCCGTGGGCCATCCCAGGGACGTGGTATACATCGCCAACGTGCTCAAATGCCGCCCACCCGGCAACCGCGATCCTAAACCGGAAGAAGCGGCCGCTTGCGAGCCCTATCTGCGCCGGCAGGTGGCGCTGCTGCAACCCTCCATCATCCTGGCCGTAGGCCGCATCGCCGCACAAAATTTGCTGAAAACCGACGCGCCCTTGAGTAAACTGCGCGGCCGGGTGCACAGGTACGGCGATATTCCCCTGGTGGTGGTTTATCACCCCGCTTACCTGTTGCGCAGCCCCGGCGAAAAGCGCAAAGCCTGGGACGATTTACGTTTGGCGCTTGCGGCCTATCGAAAAGTAACGGCTTAATTTCACCATCATAAAATAATGTAAAGTTTAAGCAATATGCACGCTTGGCTGAATAGAATCAACAACATGCTTAGATACGACGCAGAACGGGATTTTTACGCAAAACATTTTCCCAGCCTCATGGCGGAAGAATTCCGCTTTCGTCCGATGCTGAAAACCGACGTCAAAGCCGTGGCGGCCATCGAAGCCGCCGGCACGGAGTTTCCCTGGAGCGAGGGGACGTTCCACGACTGTTTCAAAGCCCACTACCATTGCTGGGTCGGACAATTTCAAACCGAGGTGGTGGCATTCGGCATCCTGTCCGTGGTGCTGGATGAAGCCCACGTCATGAACCTGGGGGTGGCTCCGACCAATCGGCGCAAAGGCTATGGCCGCAAAATGCTGCAAAAACTCGTCGACGAAGCCACGGCCCATAAAGTGGAAAACCTGTTTTTGGAAGTGCGCCCTTCCAACACCCCCGCCCTGCAATTGTATGAAACCATGGGATTCAACGAAGTCGGCCGGCGCAAATACTACTACCCCATCAAAGGGGGCAGAGAAGACGCCTTGTTGTTGGCCAGAACGCTGTTTTTGAGCGCTTAGGAATGGCCCGCCTCAATGTACGCTGTGCGTACCTTCGAGGGCATCGAATGGTACGCACGGCGTACCCTACATCGATGAGCCCGAAGGCACACGCCACGTGACATCTCCTTTGCCCACCCTGCGCCATCTGGGACGCCGGGAATATGCCGACACCTGGCAAGCCATGCGCGAGTTCACGCAAACCCGCGGCGAACAAACCCCCGATGAAATCTGGATCGTGGAACACCCGCCGGTGTTCACCCTGGGCGTGGCGGGCAGACCGGAACACGTGTTAAACGCCGGACAAATTCCCGTAGTGATCAGCGACCGGGGCGGCCAAGTCACTTATCACGGTCCCGGCCAGCTGGTGTTGTACACGCTGCTGGATATGCGCCGGCTTAATATCGGCGTCAAAGCGCTGGTCCATGCGCTGCAACTCGCCACCATCACCGTCCTGGCCCAATATGGCATAACCGCCGGCACCCAAACCGATGCACCCGGCGTTTACGTGGACGCCGCCAAGATCGCCGCGCTGGGCTTAAGGGTACGCCAGGGATGCTGCTACCATGGATTGAGTTTAAACGTAAACATGGATTTAACGCCGTTTCAGCGCATCGATCCCTGCGGCTACCCCGGCCTGGCGGTTACCCAACTGGCGGATTTCGGCGTAAGCGCCCGATACCACGACCCGGCGGCCCCCATCGTTCAGGCGCTGACGGATATACTGGGATATTGATCGCGGGCAGCCAACGCCACTGGCGGAAACGCTAGCGCGTTCCGCCCGGAGACTGAAGGTCTTGCGCCGCACGCCATTTGAATCAGCACGTCCTCATGGTGACGGTCCAAAATCGACAACAAAAAATGCTCGACGCATTGGACGCGCTCGGCGGCAGTTTTTTTTGCCGCCAATTTATCTTCGATTTCTTCTATCGCATATTTGGGAAAAACATCCCGGCAATCCACCCGCCGTTCAGCGCAATCGCTCACAAAATTGTCGGAAAGATTTGTCGGACTCGCTTTGCCGCACCCACGCTGCCCGTCGGGCATTGCGCCTGGACACAGGCTATCCGAAACACAAACTGTCTTATTTATCAAAGCGCTATAGAACAACCGGATGCTTCTGTGCGTATTGGCGCGGTTCCTGCTCTAAAGCCGAGCAACAGCCGCACTGATAGCGGTGTCGACCACCTCCGTTAACCTGACGTTTGGATAGGATTTGCAGACCATGAAAACCCTGGTTTTGATTTGTATGGCATGGATGCTGAGTATTGCCGGCGCATTTGCCGATATCCCCAAGGCTGACCTGAGTATCCTCACGGCAAACCTGGGGCAATGGCCTGCAAAATTCTCCATCAGCATGGTGGTGCCGCGAGATCACCATGCCTATCTGGATAGAGGAGAGGAAAGCAGCTATATCCCGATTACGTTTGACGCCGACGCGAATCTGGCCAAATCGGGGCTGGCGATTTCGAAGCTGGATAAACCCGCCGGCGTTTACGATAGTCTCGCCAAAGCCACGGTATTACGCGACAGCGGTGAGTTTACCGTCTGGCTGACCCACGACGCCGATGCCCAACCATGGCCCGCAGCGCAGGTCCCTCTGGCGGTTAAATACCAGCTTTGCAATGACGTAACGCACGTGTGTTTCCGCCCACAAACCGCTCACGTCGAACTGGCGTTCCCGGTTGGCACCGCCACGAATAGCCAAACCACCCATCAAACCGAATCGGCCGGCATTATGGACAGCCTGCTGGAGCTTTTTAATAGCCATCGGGATAATGCCTGGCTGACCATTGGCCTGATGTTCATCGCTGGCTTATTGTCTGTCGCCACGCCCTGCGTCTATCCCATGCTGCCGATCACCGCCGTGTACATGGTGAACCGCGCCCATGGCGACCCCGTTAAAGAAAGACAGCACGCCCTGGTGTACGTCATCGGCATCATCGGCACCTACGTGGCGTTAGGGATAGTAGCGGGCATGACCGGCGGCGCATTCAGCGCGTTAATGCATTCCGCCTGGGTTAATCTGGTATTTGCGCTGTTTTTTGCGTTTTTCGCGCTTTCCCTGCTGGGTTTTTACGACTTAAGTTTCTTGCAGGATGAAGTGCACGTGCTGGATCGGCGGGCAGGAGCGGTAAAAGGTTTTGCCGGCACCTGGCTGATGGGCAGCGTCGCGGGCCTGGTGATATCACCCTGCGTTGGCCCGATTGTTTTCGCATTATTGCTGCACGTGGCCGACGATATCGCGGCAAAAGCGGCGGCTTTGTCCTCGCTGAATCAAACCTTGAGTTTCACCGACCGTTTTATGATTGCCTTGCAAGGCGGGCCGATGATGGCGGGTTTTGGCGCCGGCATCAGCCTGCCTTTTTTTGTGGCCGCCACCGTAAAGTTCAAATCGCTCCCGAAATCGGGCTTTTGGATGAATAAAATCAAGCACGGCTTCGGTATTATTATTCTGTATTTTGCTTACGTTTATTTGGATAAAGGCATAGGCATATTGGGCGCCAAAACCATCACCAGCTTGTCATTAGCGCTGGGTCTGCTGATGGTCTGGACTGCGGTGGTATATTTCAACGTGTTCACGTCACTCCCCGAAGACGCGCGCCCCCATCGAAAAATGCTCCATTTTTGCGGCGTCATGTCGCTCATCACCGGCGCCTGGCTGGTTGTGACGGCTTTCGGCAGTATTTCCTCGATTTCCACCGCACAAGCCGCATCCATGACCAGTTGCACTGCGGATGGATTATCCGGCACCGGAAAAACTTCGGATGTGGAAGAGGAGGCGGGGATACTTTGGCAAAGGCGTTTTGAAAACGCCCGGCAATTGGCGCAACAAACCGGCAAACCCATTTTTGTCGATTTTTACGCGAGCTGGTGCGCAAACTGCACGGCATTTAAAGAAGAAACGGCCACTAATGCGGCGTTAAATCGTGCGCTGCGCGAAAAAGCGGTTCCGTTGAGACTGGTCGACAACGAGCCTGACTTCGAACGCTTCCGTGCCGATGCCGAGCACCGCCAATTAAAAATCGGCCTACCCTATTTCGCGATTTTGTCACCCACTGGAAAGCTGATTTGGTCAGGCGCGGATTACAAAGCAACGGAGAAAATGATCGCCGTGTTGAACCGGTTTTCCGGTTGACAGCCAGGAGTAATCAGCAAACCACAGCGTTAGCTTAAATTGAGTGGATTACCGCTTAATACACCATGAAATCCGCGCTCGTCATCGCCAACCCCGCGCTCAGCAGCGCCACTTTAACAGCCGCCGCCGCGCCGTTGCCGTCGGCGTCATAATATAACTCGCCGCCGCCGGAGTTATAGACCAGGTAATCGTCGGCATCTTGCGCAGCCGTGCCGATGATGAAGTTGGCGGCATTTAAAGCCCCGATCGCCGGCAGCGCGCTGAAAATCCCTCTCGCCAGATCTATCCTGTCGTCCGCCACCGAGAAGTCGGTGATGGTGCGGGTCGATGCAATGTCGCTGCCAAACAGGCGGAAACCGTCGTTGCCCAAACGGTAATGGTTTGATCGCCGAAAAACGTGCTGAACAAGGCGGTCATGGCGCTGCCGACGAAAGGAATGGCGCTGGCAGCGGAAAACGGCAGGTTTCTGTTGATGGTGGATTCATCCTCGCCGGGACTCAGCGCGCCGACCGATCTGAGTTTATCGGCGAGCACCGGGGGCAGGTCGCTGACGGGCAACACGTTGAACGCCATGGCATAGTCGGC
>SCQD01000347.1 GCA_004299145.1 Methylococcaceae bacterium
GCCCAAATCAATACCCTTGAACTCTTCTTTCGCCCAGCTCACTACGACCTCGCTTACATCGTGAAGTCAGTAGCTTACGCGGTAATGCTCAAGTTGTGTGTAATGGTATGCGCTAACCCTGGGCTTTGATACGTAACCGCGTTGCGGTATTTATTCGGGATTTACACCTTCTTCATCAGGCAATCATTCGAACGAAATTCAACAGGTACTCCGGTCAATGGGAGCCGTCTTAATACCTTCTTCATCAGGCAATCATTCGAACTATTGCTGCAGGGGGATGGCCCCATAACTGTGGGTCTTAATACCTTCTTCATCAGGCAATCATTCGAACGATTTTAGGTTGCAAAGCGAAAACTGGCGGTATGTCTTAATACCTTCTTCATCAGGCAATAATTCGAACGGCCATATTGGGTATAAAAGGCCAGAAAGCACTTGTCTTAATACCTTCTTCATCAGGCAATCATTCGAACGAGTTCGAACTTCGCTTACAAAGCGAAAACTGGTATTAATACCTTCTTCATCAGGCAATCATTCGAACCTCATTTCGATGCTGCCAGATGTCGCCCTCCCGTCTTAATACCTTCTTCATCAGGCAATCATTCGAACAGACAGCAGCTGGATGGCTGCAACGAGCTTTTGTCTTAATACCTTCTTCATCAGGCAATCATTCGAACCGCATAAACACTCGGATACGGGCAGCGTCGGAAGTCTTAATACCTTCTTCATCAGGCAATCATTCGAACGCATGATGGCACGCGCGGCAGACGATGATAATTTGTCTTAATACCTTCTTCATCAGGCAATCATTCGAACCCTGCCACCTCGAAAAACCGATGGTGAATCCACGTGTTACAGCGCATTTTCAGACCCATCAAATCGCCTTTTCCGAGTTAGCTTTGGAACGCGGGCGCCGCAGCCGTTTTTGACACGGCACCCAGCGCCGGATGGTAGCGGCTTTGTCGCCGACTGTCACCCCTAGCAAAAATCCAGCCGATAAAAAAGCTTGCGCATCACAAAAATAGCGCTTACCTTTTAATCACGGCAAGCTTGCCGGCGAGAGTCCACCATGGACTTGGTACTGTTCGGCTGCTTGATTGATGGAACCCACGGATCCGATTTATGCCACGGTTACAGTTGGACACTTCACTACCACCGCTCGCCATCGGCGAATACCGGTTGTTTTTTCGTTACCAACCTCCGTCGCGTTTACCGCACTATCCCGGTTTTGCCTGGCGCGGCGCTTTCGGCCTGGCCCTTAAAGCCGCTGTTTGCGTGGTGCGCTCCGGCGCTTGTGATGCCTGTCTGCTGCGCTACGGTTGCGCTTATTCCCTGATCTTCGAAACACCCCCGCCGCCGCAAGCAACAAAAATGCGCCGCTATGAGCGCATCCCCCACCCGTTCGCCCTGCGTATTGACGGCGCTTACGGCGATTCCGCAAGCTCTGAATCCCGTGAGGACACGGCGGGATTCCGCCTCGGTTTTCACCTGTTCGGCCAAGCCAACCGCCAGCTGCCTTATGTCATCCATGCTTTCGGCAAAGCCGGCGAGCGCGGCATCGGCGCAACGCGCCAGCCGTTTTATCTGTCCCACGTCGAGCAACGCGGCGCGGAGGGTGGCTGGCATTGCATCTATCAAGTGCCGGCGGGCCAACTGGATTACAGCGTGCGGCCGGCTTCCATCCAGCCGCCGCCGGCTCCCTCACGCATCCGCATCGAACTGCTGACACCGTTTCGCAGCAAAACCGACGGGGCGCTGGTAACGTTGGCCACGTTTGCTTTCCGGCATTGGTTCGGCCCGCTGCTGCGGCGCATTTCCATGCTCAGCACGTTTCACGGCGGCCAGCCGTGGGAAGCGGATTTTGCCGGGTTGATGCATCGGGCCGGCGCCGTGGCGCTGGATAACGTGCAACTGTCCTGGCATCACTTGACGCGCTATTCCTCGCGTCACGGCAAGACTTTGGAAATGGGCGGGCTACTGGGTGGTTTTGAACTGAGCGGGGAGGACTTGCTGAGCTTTTGGCCGCTGCTGTGGCTGGGCCAGTGGACCTCGGCCGGCAAGGGCGCCAGCATGGGGCTGGGGGCGTATCGCATTGCAGCGGCAAGCTTGTCGGAACAGACGCCGGCACAGGTCGTGGCGCACAGTGGCGAGGCAATCTGTGCACTGATAGAGGAGCCGCAATGAACTGGTCACCGGAAACAGTATTTTCAACGTTTTTATACCAGCGAGGCGAATACGATGGATGCTATTATTGGTTTTTTTAATACCCCGGAATTTATTATAGTAAGCGGAGTTTCGACTGCTTTTGCGGTTATTGCTTGGTTGACGGTTATTTGGTCTGTTTCCAAAGGTGTTTTACCAACGTTGTGGCGGCTGGGTTTGAGTTTGTCTGGCCGGAAAATCGCGGTTTTTGCCAACGGTGATCATTTCAAATCCCTGGAAGCGCTACTGCGAGACTCCGGCATTTTTTAGCAAACAAACATTGTCCATATCCCTCTGGACAGCCTGGGAAAAGCGGCTAAATTCACATTATTTTTGCTATGGTGGGATGATTGCAAAGACAATATGGATGAGATTATCAGGCATAAACAAGATGCTACCGCGCTGATCGTCTACGCGCCGCAAGAGGATGGTAAGGTACCATCCGAGATGCTGTGTAAAATAAATAACGAACGCAACTCACTGATAGTGAATTTTCGCGGTCGCTTATTGAACGATATTCTGGTTTTCATGATGACAACGCAGTATCCAAAACGCAGGGATACCTAGTTCCAGGACTTTATAAGTTTTGCTTTTTTATTTTGCGGTGGACTCAGAAAACCAAGCTCCAACAGGGTTATGTCCCAACTCTTGAAGTGAGTTTGCGGTGCATCATAATACCCTTGCCCCCGGCTGACGCAACCCCGTTGGGGTTGACATGCATAATCATGCGTCTTACCCAGGGTAGCATCTGCGATGCAACCCTGGGCTTTGTTACAAAACCCCGTTGGGGTTCGTTTTCTTATCGCATCAACTACACGGGATACTGGCATGTCATATTCGAATCATGTAGATGGTAAACCAAAGGAAAAGAGAACCGAACCATGACAGACACGCTGAAATTAAACGCCGCCTGCCGGCTGGCCGCCATGGCCTATCGGCGAACCGTGGATGAACTGGCCCGACGGGCCGGCGCCGATAGCCGGTTTATCGACAATTATTGGCCTGCCGCATTTAAACAAGCGGATACCCAGGAATATAGCGCCGCGCTGGACTGGGCCTGGAATTTGGCCGGCACCGGCGCGCAAATGGGCGGTACGAAGCGGCTGCGGCCATTGCTGGCTGAAGTCGGCCTGGATGGGCAACGACGGAAGGCTGCATCCGATTGGGCTTATCCGCTCCGACCGTTGTCTCCGTCCGGCCTGTTTCCGCAATCGGTGCAAGGCATGCAAACCGCTCTGCAAGATGACTATAAGGGACTATGGGAGGCGTTTTGTCACGGCCTGAAAAGAGTCCCACCTTCACATCGGGATAACCTATCGTTGTGGCTGGATCATGTCGACAGCCTGTGGCTAACTTATGCCCATGCCATTCCCCTGGCCGATGCAACAGCGGACATTTCGCTGTACGACTACGCCAAAATCACCGCCGCTTTGGCGGTGGCATGGTGGGCCCATGTTTCGCAACAGCCGGCAGCACCGACGGCAGCGACATCTGTGGATCAGCCGGCGTTTTTACTGGTGCAAGGGGATTTATCCGGCATTCAGGACTTCATCTTCGCCAGCGGCGGCGAAACGCAAAAACACGCGCCTAAATTGCTGCGTGGCCGGTCGTTTTATGTATCGCTGCTGACGGAATTGGCGACGCTGAAAATTCTTGATGCCTTGCATTTGCCGCCCACCAGCCAAGTGCTGAATGCGGCGGGCAAACTGACTATCGTGGCGCCGAACACTACCGCAACCGAGGAAGCGCTACGCCGGGTTCAACAGGATCTGGATGCATGGTTTCTCGCCCACTGCTTCGGGCAAACCGGCATCAGCCTGGCTTGGACGGCAGCCTGTGGCGGGGATTTGCGCCCTGGTCAGGGCGAGGATCAACCGTTTCGACGCTTGGTCGGTCGTTTGTTCGCGGCATCCGAGGGGGCCAGGCTGCGCCGCTTTGCTCTGTGTGGCGATACGTCGGCACCCGCCGTGTTCCATGGGTTTCTCGACCGTTTTGCCATGGGCCTGTGCCAAATCGATGGCCGCTCGCTGGCAACCGACACCCGCCCGGACAAGGACGGCAAAGAGATTGCCGTGTGTCAGTTGGCAAATGATCAAATCGAGATCGGCCGATTTTTGGCCAAGTCAGGCCAACGCATCCTGATTACCCGGCACAATCTGCGACACCATACCCTGGACTTGCCGATTTTCGGCTATTGGGTCAGTTTCAGCGAAGGCGAGGAAGAAACCGGCAAATTCGGCCCGCAAGCGCGGGACGGCACGTTGTTGCGCTGCTGGGATTATGGACTGCCGGAAAGCGCCGACGCTCCGCTGTGGACCGGCTACGCACGCCGTTACATCAATGCTTACGTGCCTTTGTTCGAACCGCGCGACGATGACGCAACCCGTTATAGCGGCCTGGAAACACTAGGGGAGGGCGATATCAAGCCGCTGGATTTTCTGGCACGGGACGATTGCAGCCTGAACGAACAGGGCGGTTGGCAGGGCTTGGACGCTTTGATGACGCTGAAAGGCGACGTGGATAATCTGGGGCGGATTTTTCAACAAGGCTTTGCCTGTCCCAGTTTTATCCGCATGGCGGCTTTGTCGCGCCAGATGAATGCTTTTTTTGCCGTGTATTTGCCCTGGCTGTGCGCCCAGCGTGAAACCGAAGGACAAAATTATCGCAACGTGTATACGGTGTTCGCCGGTGGCGACGACTTTTTTCTCATCGGCCCCTGGCATACCACGTTGCAACTGGCCTGCCGCATGCGGCAGGATTTTGTTCGCTATGTCGCGGAAAACCCTGCGCTGCATTTTTCCGCCGGCCTGAGCCTGAGCAAGCCCGGCCTGCCCATCCGCCATCTGGCGCGTCAGGCGGAAGCGGCGCTGGAATACGCCAAGGCTTACCGCGTACCGGCGAAAAACAGCCCCGGCAAAAACGCGGTCACGCTGTTCCAGCGCACCGTACCCTGGCCGACGCTGCTGAGCCTGCTGGACAACGCCACGGAATTGGCCCGCTTGAGCGAGTCTTGCCAGTTATCCAGCGGTTATTTGTACGATCTGCTGCGCTACGCGAACATGGCAGGCGGCGTCGCGCAAAGACCTGAAAACGCGCTGTGGCATTCACAATTCGCTTATCGCACGCGGCGGCTGGTGGAAACGCGCATCAAGGGCGGCGATGATCGCCGGGCAACGGAATTGCGGCGCCGAGCCATGCAGCTAGCCTTGGCGCAAACCATCGCCAACGGCGGCATCGAAACCCATCAGGCGGATTATCAAATCGCTTTGATCACCCATTTATATCGACAACGCGCCTTTCAAGCACGCGGCTGACCAGGAGACACCACCCATGGCCGAATTTCGCCACGCCCAACGCCATCACGACACCCCGCAGCGACAGGATGAATCGCCGGCAATATCCCTGATTCCAAACATTCGTCTGACCAAGCCCCTGAACCCGGAACTGTTCAACCGTATCGCCCACGATGCCGCCAAGGCGGTGGCCTACCGCGACGACGGCAAGCCGCGCGTGGAAAACAAATCCACCCAGTTGCGGCGCTTTTACGACGAAATCCTGCTGTGGGAAAGCCGCAGCACGCAGCAGCCGGACAAATTCGACGAATTTTTGCCGTTTATCCGCATGATCAACGCCAAGGTGGCCTACGCCAAGGGCCGTAGATTGGTGGATCAGACCTTTGCCGATTTGATGCAGCACAGCCTGAGCGAAGTAACCAACGCGGCAACGCTGACCACCTGCAAATTGTTTTGGGAAGCCTTCATGGGCTTTTACAAACTGGAACATCCTGAATAACCGCAAAGAAGGAGTACAGGAAGCGAAGCGCGATAGCGCGGAGCGGTGTACGACGACCCCCGCGTAGCCGTAGGGCTGGATGTTTTGTCGGAGTCGGAGCGATAGCGTAGGCGAAG
>SCQD01000034.1 GCA_004299145.1 Methylococcaceae bacterium
CGGGGAATCGCTATCCGCACGTAGAGCCCTCGGCAAAGTCACAGAAAGCCATCAAGGCGAAAGTGAGCGAATTGACGGGGCGAAACCGCACCGCTAAACCGATGCCCGAGGTGGTGAAAGAGGTCAATCAAGTCCTGCGGGGCTGGACAGGCTACTTTCACTACCGCAACAGTACACGGGTGATGGGCAAGCTGCGCTACCATGTGGAAGAACGGATACGCACGCACCTGGGAAAACGCCACAAAGTCCGCAACCGCGGAGAGCGATATGCCCGCTTTGCCAGCCGGGATTTCTACACAGAGTTGGGGTTGTACAAAGCTCCCACGAACGCCGCCTGGAAAACGGCGCATGCCTTGGTGTGAAGAACATCGGAAAGCCGTGTGCGGGAAAACTGCACGCACGGTTTGATGAGGGAGGGCAGGAGAAGCTGACTATGGCAAGGCTAATGAGGCACCGCCGGACGAAAGGGGCGGAAACGGATAGGCCAAGCCTGCGGAATGTGGAATCCTGTTCTCTACTCCACCCGTCTTTTTTGGGCTGTCACGCCCGGCTGCCCAATGAGGGGCAGCGGGAACAGTCTGCACCTGATGGGTGGGGCGGGCCAAGTTCCGTAGCGTTCCGGGGCGTTCCAGGATGTGCAGTGATAGACTGGCGTCAGGAGGTAACGCCATGACAGCCATTACGTTTGATACCCTGAGATTTTCCCGCCGACTGAAAGACGCCGGTCTTCCTGAAAGCCAAGCCGAAGCTATCGCGGATGCATTCAAAGACGCACAAGGGGAAGCGGAACTTGCCACCAAGCGCGACATTGACGACTTGCGCCGCGACATGCGCGAAATGGAGCAGCGCATCATCATCAAGCTGGGCGGATTGATGGCGCTGGTCATTGGCATTGTTGCCGCCATGGTCAAGCTGCTGTAACCCCAGCCTGCCCCGTCAGCCCCACATTGTTTCCAGCAGTGCGGGGCTTTTTGTAGGCGGCGCTCATGCCGTCGCCCCTGTCTGCGGGTGCTGTGGCCTGGACTTTGCCGCCTGGGCAGAAATCCAATCGTCCGCTTCATGCTCCAACCAGCCTACAGGCGGGTTTTCTCCACTACCCAGCTTAATGGGCTTGGGAAACGATGGGTCGTAGTAAGGTGATTTGGGGTTAAGCCGGTCATAGATTAATGAAGCGGGTTACAGCGATTTTTCACGCGGGCAATAAACCGCAAGCAGATGCGCCCATGCCGCGCTTCACGTGCCGGCGTGGCGCGAACCCAGGGGAAGGGAGATTTAAGTCGTCGGTGGTGTAACCCATGCGCCGCAATGCGCCCAGCACGGTGTTTTCACTCATGGGGCGTTCGTCCTTTTCGGCGTGGCCCGCTGATTTGTTCGCCATGTGGCGGGCATGCCATTCGCGGGCAACGTGCTCGAAACTGTCAGCACCTGATGCCGTAGCCTTGGCGGCCTTGCGGTGGTCGCCAGGGTCTATGCCCTGTGCCAATTGCTTGCGGGCTTCCTCGCGCTTTTCGCGGGCGTCTTTTAAGCCGACGTCCGGGTATACGCCAAATGACAGGCGCTTTTCCTTGCCCCCAAAATAGGCCGGATGTCAACGGAATGCTTCGGAACGCTACGGACAACAAAAAGCCCGCAACGCCTAGAACGGTGCGGGCTTTTGGAATGCTTCGGAACGTTTCGGAAGCTTGTTTGGTGCCGATGGTCGGATTTGAACCGACACGACTTGCGTCACCACCCCCTCAAGATGGCGTGTCTACCAATTTCACCACATCGGCGTGATCTGTTGACGAGAAATATCCCGGCGGGGTTATTTTGCCGGGGCGGGCTGTTCCGGCGCGGCGGGTGCCGGCAGGTCTTTTTGTACCGGCGGCAAATCGCCGTTTTGTACTTCAGCCGGAGTATCCATAATATCGTGCTTATTATCCTGTCTGCTGCCCAGATAGGCAAGCAGCAAACTGGTGGAAAAGAATACTACCGCCAGCATGGAGGTCGCGCGGCTCAGGAATGAAGCGGAGCCTCTGGCGCCGAATACCGATGCGGCGGAACCACCGCCGAAACCGCCGGCGCCGGCTTCCGCGCCGCGCCCTTTCTGGATGAGCACCAGGCCGATGATGGCGATGGAGATCAATACGTGAACGACTATGAGTGCCTGATACATTCGTTTACCCTGCTGATTTTTCCGATGGATTTAATGGTATGGGGTTGGTGCCGGTATTCTTGGAACATTATCGGGCTATCCGGCTGTAATCAACGGACTTTTTTATTCATTTTAATGTTGCCAACAAGCGTTTGAGCAACGCCATGTGGCGCTGCAACGCGCCTTGATTCTTTACCACAAACTCGCTGGCCCGTGCGCCCAACCGCTGTCTGGCGGGGGCGTTTTGCCATAGCCGCTCCAACTGTGCCTGCAACTGGTCGCCGTTTTGCACCTGTATGGCGCTTTCCGCTTGCAACAATCGCTGGGCGATATCGGCAAAATTGCTCATGTGCGGCCCGAACAATACCGGCAATCCCAGCACCGCCGGCTCCAGCACGTTGTGACCGCCTACCGGCACCAGGCTGCCGCCGACGAAGGCGATGTCCGCCGCAGTGTAAAACAGGTTCAGCTCGCCCAAACTGTCCAGCAAATAGACCGGACAATCCGCCGGACAAACCTGATTGTCGCTACGGCGTACCTGCCGCATGCCGTCATTTTTCAGCAAGCCCACCACTTGCACAGCGCGTTCCGGGTGGCGCGGGGCCAGTATCAGCAGCACGTCCGGGTGGCTCGCCAGCAGCTTTTGCTGTACCGCCAGGATTTGCTCTTCTTCACCCGGGTGCGTACTGGCGGCTATCCATACCGGGCGGTTTCCAAACAACTGCCGGCGCAGTGCCTGTCCTTGCTCCTGCAAGCCCGGCGCCGGCGCCCGGTCGAACTTGAGATTGCCGAGCACATGCAAGCGTTCCGCCGCTACGCCCAAGCTGGCAAAGCGCGCCGCGTCTTCCGCCGTTTGCGCGGCTATGGCGTGCACGGCCGACAGGGTGGCGCTTACCAGTACCGCCAGTCGCCGGTAGCCTTTACAGGATCGCTCCGACAAGCGTGCGTTGACTATGACCAAGGGCACGTTCCTGGCGGCGCAACCGGCAAACAGGTTGGGCCAGATCTCCGTTTCCATGAAGACGGCAAGGCGCGGCCGGTATCCTTCCATAAAACGCTGCACGGCGTCGGGCAGGTCGTATGGCAGATAGACGTGCTGCACGCTGTCGCCGAACAAGGCGGTTACCCGCGCCGATCCGGTCGGCGTGGTGGTGGTCACCAGCATGGGAATGCCCGGATATTCAGCCCGCATCGCATTGAGCAACGGCGCGGCGGCCTCGGTTTCACCCACCGATACGGCGTGCAACCAAACGCCGCCTTTGCGGGCCTCGGCATAATCCTGTAAGCCGAAGCGCTCGCGCCAGCGGCGGCGATAGGCCGGATTGGTGCGCCCTTTCAGCCACAAACGTAAAACCAAAAAAGGTGAGGCAAGGTAAAACAGCGCTGAATAAAGCAGCCGCCAGCCTAACGCCACCACATTGCTCTCACGCATCTTGCATTACGGCTTACACTACGGGACACGGAGCGTCCAGGGCTGCATTCCCAGGCAAAGCCGCCGCGTAGCGGTATCACTAAGGCTGCTGGAAAGCGTGGGAACGATAAATCGCGAACTTATTCCGCAACCACTTTGAGCGCCAGCGTGGCAACCACGTCGCTTTGCAACTGTATGGCAATTTCGTAATCGCCCAGGTGGCGGATCGGGCCGGAGGGCAGGCGTACCTGCTGCTTGTCCAGCTTGATGCCTTGCTCTGCGGCAGCATCAGTGATGTCTTTGGTGCCCACGGAACCGAACAGCTTGCCTTCGTCGCCGGCTTTGCGAGCAATGGTAATGCTCTGCTTGGCGATGACTTCGGCCTGCGCCTGGGCGGCGGCCAAAGCTTCCGCCGCTGCTTTTTCCAGTTCGGCGCGGCGTGCGCTGAATTCCTCCAGCTTGGCCGCCGTTGCCGGCACGGCTTTGCGCTGGGGAATCAGATAATTCCTGCCATAACCCGCTCTTACCGAGACTTTGTCGCCCAGTTGACCCAATTTGGCGATTTTTTCCAGAAGAATGACGTCCATCGATATACCTCAACCCGTTCGTGTGTTTTAAATTAATTCAAGGCTTAAACTGCCCGCCGCCAACGGCGTATGTCCAGCCACGTATCGACCCAGCCCACCAGGACCAGCAGCGGCGGCATTACCGCCAATATGCCGAACATGATCAGCACCTGCCAGCGCCAGTGCAGAGCGAAACGCTGCCCCAGGCTGTTCAGCACGGAAACGCCGGCTACCATATAAAAAACGCCGCCTATCAGCAGCAGGTTACGCGCCAGTTCGGCGATTTGCCCGTCCAGCGTCGCGGCCGTCAGCAGCAGCGCCAGCATGGCATAGCCCATCGGGCGATGCGCGCGTAGCGCCAGGTATTCCTGCATAAACCCGCCCGGATTGAACAACTGCGCTTGCCATGCGCGCGCGACGAACAGCGAAAAACCGACGCCCAGCAATGCGACTGCGGCGGCGGTCCCGGTCCAATAGTGCGCCGATAAATCCACTTGCCGGCGGATTTGCTCCGCGTTCAATTCAGGCGGCGGATTTTCCAGCAAGCGCTGCGTCATGAATTCGACGCTGGCGCTCCACAGCCCGGCAGGGTTGTCGATGCTCAGATAAATGCCGATCACCGCCAAGCTTGCCAATACGACGGCGCTTTCCAATGCCAGCGCCAGATCGACGCGGCTGCGCAGCACCAGCGCCACCAGCCAGCTCGGCAGCCAGACAAAGCCGCCATAGACGGCGAATCCCACGGCCCCGCCGACGTACCATCCCCCCAGAAAGGCGGACAGCAGCATCGAAATGCCTATGACCAGCAAGCCTTCCGAGGCCCCCAGCCGCAGGGTGACCAGTGCGACGGCCGCGCTACTGAGCAATCCGATGGGAGGCAGGATCAAAGACAAACCCAAGGCCGCCGAGATTATGCCGACGGCCTGGATTCTTCCCGTGAGTATGTAGGATGCCAGCGTACGCACTTTGCCCACATGCCTGTTGTACCGGCGCGCGTAACCGTACGCTTATTTTCTGTGAGCGTCGCAGAATGCCAGCAGTGACAGAAAGCGAGCGCGCTTGATGGCGGTGGACAGCTGGCGCTGATAGCGCGCGCTGGTGCCGGTAATCCGGCTCGGCACGATTTTCCCCGTTTCGCTGATAAACTCTTTCAGCATTTCGATGTCTTTGTAATCGATTTCCTTCACGCCTTCGGCGGTGAAGCGGCAATATTTCTTTTTTCTAAACTGACGCGCCATGTTGCTATACCTCTGGTAACTGGACGATTAGGCGGGTTGCTCGCTGAGTTCGGGCGCATCCGCTTCGGACACTTCCTCTTCCGCATCGGCTTCATCATCCGCCGCTTCGGCTTCGACAGCGCTGGACTGCTCGCCTCTGGCCAGGGGTGAAGGTTCGGTGATGGCCTCTTCTCGGCGTATGGTCAGGCTGCGCAGGATGGCGTCGTTGAAGCGGAATCCGCTTTCCAGTTCATCCAGGGTCTTCTGGTCGCACTCGATGTTCATCAGCACGTAATGCGCTTTGTGCATTTTGTTGATGGGGTAGGCCAACTGGCGCCGGCCCCAATCTTCCAAACGGTGGATACGTCCTTCCGCCGTTTCGATGATGGAGCGGTAACGTTCCAACATGGCCGGCACCTGGGCGCTTTGATCCGGGTGTACCAGGAAAACGATTTCGTAATGTCGCATAATTGCTCCTTTTGGGTTGGTCAGTCTTCCGATGCCTCGGTAAAACAAGGAGTTAAGGGAACTGACGATTTTAACGTTTTTACTGTGAGTTACGCAAATATGTCAGTGACCGATATTTTGATCGTCGAAGATGACGCCGCTTTGCGCGAAGCCTTATATGACACGCTGGAACTGGCGGGTTACAGCGTCGCCGCCGCCGTCAACGGCGTGGACGCCCTGGCGCAGCTGGAACAAGGCGAAGTCCGCCTGGTGCTGAGCGACGTGCAAATGGACCAGATGGACGGCTTTGTGTTGTTGGAACATTTGCGCCGGCGCCATCCCCAGATCCCCGTGTTGCTCATGACCGCTTACGGCACCATTCCCAAAGCCGTGCAGGCCATGCAGAGCGGCGCGGTGGATTATATGGTCAAGCCGTTCGAAGCCTCCGCCCTGCTGGCGCAAGTGGAACGCCATATCGCCGAACCGCCCGAAGCCTTGCCCACGGCCGGCCAGGTGGCGGAAGACCCCGCCATGAAGCAGCTGTTCACCCTGGCAGGCAAAGTGGCGGCCAGCGAAGCGTCGGTGCTGATCCAGGGCGAGTCCGGCACCGGCAAGGAAATCATGGCGCGCTTTATCCACAACGCTTCGCCGCGCAGCACGGGTCCCTTCGTTGCCATCAACTGCGCCGCCATCCCGGAAAGCATGCTGGAAGCCATTTTATTCGGCTATGAAAAAGGCGCGTTCACCGGCGCGGTAACGGCGGCGGCGGGCAAATTCGAGCAAGCGCAAGGCGGCACGCTGCTGCTGGACGAAGTCACGGAAATGCCGTTGGCTTTGCAGGCCAAGCTGTTGCGCGTGTTGCAGGAAAAAGAAGTCGAGCGCTTGGGGGGGCGCAAGCCCATCGCCCTGGACGTGCGCGTATTGGCGACCACCAACCGGCATTTGCAGGAACAGGTCGCCAAGGGGGAGTTTCGCGAAGACCTGTACTATCGCTTGAACGTATTTCCCCTGACCCTGCCGCCGCTGCGCGAGCGGCGCGGCGACATCGTGCCGCTGGCGCTGGCGCTGCTGCAACGGCACTGGAAAAGCGGCAAAGCGCTGCCGCTGCTGGACGAGGGCGCACGGCAACGCCTGGTCGCCTATGCATGGCCCGGCAATGTGCGCGAATTGGAAAACGTCATCCAGCGCGCCATTATCCTGCAGGAAGGCGGCCGCATCGGCGCGGACGCCATCGTCTTTGAACACCAACCGATGCCTGTCATGGGCGATGCGGCGCCAACCGCAGCCCCGGAAGGTAATTCCCCCCTGGAAACCGGCTTGCGTTCCCTGGAGGAAAAGATCATCCTGAATACACTCAAAGAAGAAAACGGCAGTCGCAAAGCCACCGCCGAGCGCCTGGGGCTGAGCGAGCGGACCCTGCGTTACAAGCTTGCCCGCATGCGTGAATCGGGAGCGGAGATACCAGGCTAACCTGGCATCGATATTGCATTTCTTTGCCCAAGGCGCAAGCATGAAGTAACGAGGTACGGCCATGAGTAATATGAATATCGACCAGGTTTTGGCGCAGATGCGCGTATTGCGCGATCAAGCCAGCAGCAACAAGGTTGAAGCCCCCGACAACAGCGCCGATTTTTCGACGCTGCTCAAACAATCCATCGACCAGGTAAACGATGTCCAGCAACAGGCGGGCAAATTGGCGCAATCCTTCGAAGCCGGCCAAACCGACACCAGCCTGGCGGAAGTGATGGTGTCGTTGCAAAAAGCCAATGTTTCGTTTCAAGGCATGGTGCAAGTGCGCAACAAGCTGGTCGATGCGTACAAAGACGTCATGAACATGTCGATTTGATGGCGACTTGATCCATGGAAGCCGAAGCGATCAATCCTCCTGCGGTAATGCCGGGCACGGCGGCGGGTCTGCCGCTGGACCCGTCCGCCGCGCCGGCTGAAGAACCGGCCCGCCCCGCTTTTTTCAAGGGGTTGACGCAATTATCGCGCGGCCGTCAAATTGCCGTCATCGCCGGGGTGGCGCTCAGCATCGCGCTGGCCGTGGCCGTGGTGCTGTGGTCGCAGGCTCCCGATTACGGCGTGTTGTTCAACAACATGCCGGATAAAGAAATGGGTGAAGTCATCCCCATTCTGGAAAAACTCAACATCCCCTACAAAGTGGACTCGAAGTCCGGCGCCTTGCAGGTGCAAAAAGACCGGGTCAACGAAGTCCGCCTGAAACTGGCTGCGCAAGGCCTGCCCAAAGACAGCACGCAAGGCTTCGAACTGATGGACCAGGAGCGCGGCTTCGGCACCAGCCACCTGGTGGAAACCGCCCGCTACCAGCGCGCGCTGGAAGGTGAAATCGCCCGCTCCATCGCCACCTTGCAAAACGTCAAGCTGGCCCGCGTACACCTGGCTTTTCCCAAGGAAACCGTGTTTGTCCGCGAAAAGAAAAAGCCCAGCGCCTCGGTGGTGGTGCACCTGAACCCCGGCCATGAACTCAGCAAGGAACAAGTCGACGCCGTCGTGCACCTGGTCGCATCCAGCGTGGCGCAATTGGAGCCCGATCAAGTCACGGTGGTGGACCAGGAAGGCCGTTTGCTCAATTACAAAGAGCGCTATAACGAGCGCGTCAGCGAACGCGCCAACGAACTCAACCAGACCAACAAACAGTTCGAATACAAAAAACAGGTGGAAGAACACCTGATAGAACGCATCAACAACATTCTCAGCCCGGTGGTGGGCGTCGAAGGCATGAGCGCCCAGGTCAGCGCCGACGTGGACTTCAACATCACCGAACGCACCCAGGAAATGTACAACCCGGAAGCGCCCGCCGTGCGTAGCGAGCAGACCACGGAAGAGCAAAACAAAGGAGCACTCGTCCAGGGCGTACCCGGTGCGTTGACCAACCAGCCGCCCGCCGCCGGCACCGCGCCGGAAGTGGCGGTAGGCCAGGCCGGCCAGGCCAATACGGAAAAAACCAACGTCAGCCGCAGCGCCACGCGCAATTTCGAACTGGACCGCACCGTCAGCCATACCCATGTCGGTCTGGGCAGCGTGCGCCGGGTCAGCGCGGCGGTGGTGGTGGACAACCGCAAAGTGCTGCAACCCGACGGCAGCCTGCTCAGCAAGGCTTATTCCGACGAGGAACTGGCGCGTTTTACCGACCTGGTCAAAGAAGCGGTCGGTTTTGACGCCACCCGCAGCGACAAAGTCACCGTCACCAATGCCGCTTTCCACGAAGTGGTCGAGGAAGTCGGGCCAGCCGCCGTATGGGAACAGCCCTGGTTCTGGCCACTGGCCCGGCAGTTATTGGCTGCGCTGGTGCTGTTGATCATCGTATTTGGCTTTTTGCGCCCCATGATCAAGCTGATGATCAAAGGGCCTGAACCCAGCCCGGAAGAGCTGAAAGCGCTGCAAGCCGCCGCCGAAGCCGAGGCCGCCGAAGGGCAATTGGCCGAAGACAAGCTCACCCTGAGCGGGGCCGAAGACGTACTGGCGCTGGAAGGCCCGGAAACCGACGCAGACTATGACAAGCGCTTGCAATTTGCTCATAAGTTGGTCGATCAAGACCCCAAACGAGTGGCCCAGTTGATTAAAGCGTGGATAGCGAGCGATGGCTGAAACAGAAACCAAACTTAACGGCGTCAACCGGTCGGCGATATTTTTACTGACCATGGGCCAGGACAAAGCGGCGGAAGTATTGAAACTGTTGACGCCCAAGGAAGTGCAACAGGTAGGCGCGGCGGTAGCTGGATTAGGTGGCATCAACCACGAAATGGTCGACCAGGTGCTGGTCGATTTTGTCGAGGGCATACGCGGCCATACTTCCCTGGGCATGGACACCAGCGAATTTGTCCGCGGCGCCTTGACCAAGGCACTGGGCCAGGACAAGGCCGGCAACGTCATCGACCGCATCCTCAGCGGCACCGACAGCGCCGGGCTGGAACAGCTGCGCTGGATGGACGCGCGCGGCATCGCCGATTTGATCCGCATGGAGCACCCGCAGATCATCGCCATCGTCATCTCTTTGCTGGAACCCGATCAGGCGGCGCAAGTGCTGGCCGCGCTGTCCGAAAAAGTACGCGCCGACATCGCCATGCGCATCGCCACGCTGGAAGGGGTGCAGCCGGCGGCGCTCAAAGAACTGGACCGCATCATGGCTTCGCAGCTGAGCGGCAATGCGCAGGCCAAGGCCTCCGCCGTCGGCGGCATCGAAGCGGTGGCGAACATCCTCAACTTTCTGGACGGCTCCACCGAGTCCGCCATCATGGAACAAATCATGGAAATCGACGCCGACATCGGCGAGCAGATTCAAGACAAAATGTTCGTCTTCGACGACCTGGTCGACCTGGACGACCGCGGTTTCCAGACCCTGCTGCGCGAAGTATCCTCGGAAAACCTGCTGCTGGCGCTGAAAGGCGCCGACGAAGCACTCAAGGAAAAAATATTCCGCAACATGTCGCGGCGCGCGGCGGAAATGTTGCGGGAAGACCTGGAAGTCGCGCCGCCCGCCAAGCTCAGCGACGTGGAAGGCGCGCAGAAAGAAATCCTGGCCATCGCCAGACGCTTGGCCGATGCCGGCGAAATAAACCTGGGCGGCGGCGGCGGCGGCGATGTCTATCTCTAGAGGCTTCAGCCCGGAAGAATTGCAAGCCCTGTCTCCCTGGCAACTTCCCGACATCAGCGCCACACAGCCGGCGCATAGCCGCCGCGAAGCGGAACCGCCCAGAGCCCGAACCGCGGATGCCTCTATAGCGGATAAACCACCGGCGCCCGTGACGCCCCCGTCCCCTCCGGCACCTACCGCCGAGGAAATCGAAGCCATCCAAAAACAGGCATACGCGGAAGGCTTTGCGCGCGGTTATCAGGAAGGCCAGGAAAAAGGCTACATGGAAGGCAAACAAAAGGGGTATGACGAGGGTTACCAGCAAGGCAACCAGGAAGGCCATGCCGAAGGCTTGGCGGAGGGCCGCAAGCAAGGACAGGAAGAATTGGCTGAGCTGCAACGGCACTACGCCGAGCGTTTTCAGCAATTATGGGCCGCGTTGAGCGCACCCCTGGCCGAACTGGACGACGAAGTGGAGCACGAACTGCTGCTGCTGGCCGTGGCGATAGCCAAACAGGTGGTGCGGCGTGAATTGAAGCTGGATCCCGGTCAAATCGTCGCCACGGCAAAAGCCGCCGCCGCCGCCTTGCCCTCGGCGGCCCGCGACATCACTCTGCACCTGCACCCGGAAGACGGCGAATTGCTGAAAGAAGCTTTATCGCTGACGGAACAAGGCGTGCAGTGGAAAATCCTGGAAGATCCATTGATCACGCACGGCGGCTGCCGCATCACCAGCGAATCCTCGGCGGTGGACGCCACCGTGGAAAAGCGTCTGGCGCAAGCCATCGCCAAAGTGCTGGGTGATGAGCGGGTGCATTAAAGCTATGGGGCCAGGGATTAGAATTCTGGTCACAGCGCTACTTTTTACCCGCTCGTCATCCTACGCCAAATCGTCCAAATCCACCCGCAGCGCTTGGGCCAAACGCTTGAGCACCGTCATCGACCCCGTCCTTTTGCCACTCTCCATTTGCGCAATCGTAGCCTGCGCCAAATTCGCCGCCTGCGCCAACTGCGCCTGCGTCAGGCCACGAAACTCCCGCCAGACTTTCAGGCGGCTTTCACCGCTAAACAGGCGGTTCACCACTTCACCGGGAATCCCTTCGTCCTCGCCGTTTTCGATGACCAGCTTGGCCGCATCCGCATCGGCAATGTCTTGCAGCGTATCAAGACGATCCATGATCCGCTCGTAATCGGCATACGGGATGACCGCCCATTCAGGCCGACCGTTCTTTTCAATGATCTGTGCATTCATTTGTAAACATTGCCTCTTGATCCGACCTTCAATACCAACAACACCAGTTCATGGCCTCGCATCTCGCAGATGGCACGATAGCCGCCAACGCGCAAGCGCCAATAAGGCGCCCCTTCCAGAGCTTTCCAATCGCCCCGGTAAGCCGCAGGGCTCACGGCCACCAACGCCAATTCCCGCATCATGCGTACACGATAATCGGTCGGCATTTTGCTCAGCGTTTTATACGCGGCTTTGGTGTAGGTCACGGTAAACATGACATAATCATAGCACTTTGCTATTTTTCATTTTCGACGCCTGGAATGCAGGCACATGACCTATCGTGTACAGTCTCCCGAATAATCCCACTGCACAGCGGTTTTCAGCATGAATGACGAATTTCAAGCAGCTTCAGTACTTCCGCTGCGCGACGACTTGTCCACCGCACTCTACCGCAGCCCCATCTGGGCCAACCGCCTGCGCGCCCACCGCGAACGGCTGGACGGTCCTCAGCCCTGGCTGGTGGAAGGCCGCCTGGTGCGCATGGTGGGGCTGACCCTGGAAGCCGTCGGCTGCCGCGCCGCCGTGGGCGGGCGCTGCCTGGTGGAAACCTCCGACGGCCGGCAAATCGAAGCCGAAGTGGTGGGCTTTGCCCACGAGCGCCTGTTTTTGATGCCCACCGGTGAAATTCACGGCCTGGAGCCGGATTGCCGGGTGATTCCCACCGGCCGCCATTGCAGCGTGCGCGTCGGCTATTCCCTGCTGGGCCGCGTCATCGACGGCGCGGGCAATCCGCTGGACAACAAAGGCCCGCTGCGCGTCGAAGCATCGCGCTCGCTCACCGGCGTCACCATCAATCCCCTGACCCGCGCCCCCATTCGCGAACCGTTGGACGTGGGCATACGCGCCATCAACGCCTTGCTGACGGTGGGCAAGGGCCAGCGCATCGGCCTGTTTGCCGGCACCGGCGTGGGCAAGAGCATCCTGCTGGGCATGATGACCAAGTACACCAGCGCCGACGTGGTGGTGGTCGGCCTGATCGGCGAGCGTGGCCGCGAAGTCAACGAATTCGTGCAGAAAATTCTGGGTGAAGAGGGGCTGCGCCGCGCGGCGGTGGTCGCCACGCCGGCGGATTATCCGCCGCTGATGCGCGTGCACGGCGCCATGGTGGCGACCAGCATCGCGGAATACTTTCGCGACCAGGGGCTCAACGTGTTGCTGCTCATGGACTCATTGACCCGTTTTGCCCAGGCGCAGCGCGAAATCGCCCTGGCCATCGACGAACCACCGGCCACCAAGGGCTATCCACCCTCGGTATTCGCCAAACTGCCGGCGCTGGTGGAACGCGCCGGCAACGGCGACCACGGCGAAGGCTCCATCACCGCTTTTTACACGGTGCTGACGGAAGGCGACGACACCAACGACCCGGTCGCCGACGCGGCGCGCGGCATCCTGGACGGCCACATCGTGCTGTCGCGCGACTTGGCCGAGTCCGGCCACTATCCGGCCATCGACATCGAAGCCTCGGTCAGCCGCGTCATGACCGACATCGTCGACCAGACTCACCTGGATCTGGCCCGGCGCTTGCGGCGCACCTACTCCGCCTACCGGCAGAACCGCGACTTGATCAGCATCGGCGCTTATCAAAAAGGCTCCGATGCGCGCATCGACGAAGCCATCGCCATGCAGATGCCCATCGCGGCCTTTTTGCAGCAGGGCATGCACGAAGCGGTGGATTTCGAAACCAGCCTGCGCCAATTGGGCGGCTTGTGGCCGGGTGGGGCGAGATAGCCCCGCGCCAACTCCGGGAGCGCGGGCATTTCATCAACGACGATGGCGGCCACGATCACAGCCGCTTACTTCGGCAAACACTCCAACACGGAAGCCGTACAAACGGCGCCGCCTTTGCCGCCGTTTTCCTGCTTCCACCCGGCCAGGGCATCGTCGAACGCTTCTGGATAAACCAAGCCTTTATCCAGCGGCTTGACGATGCTGCGTTTCAAGGCATCTTCCGTGATGGCCATGTGCTTGGCGATGCGCTCAATCTGCCAGGACGGCACTTTGAGCGCGCGCTGAATCAGTTCGATGTGATAAACGCCGGTGGTTTTCGCTTCCGTCAGATTGTGTATCACCACCCAGCGGCGCGCTTTTTTAGCGTCGGCAATCGACCAGATGCCGGACTGGTGGGCTTGAATATCGACTTCAGCGGCAAAAACGCCCGGCGAAATCAACAACATGACGACCATTACCGACGCTGATTGGATATTCATCATATTTACTGTCATTACTTAATTTTCGAAAAGTTGTCCCGGAGGGAGAGGGGATTTAAGGTGCGGGGACTGAACGGTTACTGCCTATCCAACGCTTGAGCGTGGCGAACAGTTCATTCATATCCGTCGGCTTGGCGATAAAGTCGTCCATGCCGGACTCCAGCGCTTTCTGGCGCTCGGCAGCCATGACGCTGGCCGTCATGGCGATAATGGGCAATGATTTGCCCATGCCGCAGCGGATCAGCCGGGTGGTTTCGAAACCATCCATGACCGGCAACTGCAAATCCATCAATATGGCCGCATACACCTCGCTTTCCTGCAACGCCAGCTTTTTGACCGCTTCCAGGCCGTTGGGCACCACGTCGACCTGATATCCCGCCAAGCCCAGAATGTCGCGGGTCACGATCTGATTGTCCTCCTGATCCTCGACCAGCAGTATGCGGGTACCGGCAGGGGCTTGAGGCAATGCCGACATAGGCGCCGCCCTGTCGGGATGCCTGTCCCGCGCCTGCCGCCGCTTTTCCAGGCTCAATTCGACGCTGAAGCTGAACCGGCTGCCGCGTCCGGGCGAGCTGTGCACGTCGAAGCTGCCGCCCATGCTTTCCACCAGCCGCTCGGCGATGGCCAGGCCCAGACCGGTGCCGCCATATCTGCGCGTGGTGGTGGTATCGGCCTGGGTAAAGGCGCCAAACAGGTGCGGCAATTCTTCGGTGGCAATGCCGATGCCGGTATCTTCCACGGTGAAGTTCAGCCGGATTTTATGTTTGTGCAGCGCCGTTGTTTGCGCCACCGTCACGGCAACCCCTCCCTGCTCGGTAAACTTGACCGCATTGTTGACGATGTTGGTGAGCACCTGGCCCAGCCGCAGCGGATCGCCCACCAGCACTTCGGGAATGTCCGGCGGAATATCGAAAATCAGGTACACGCCTTTGGCCGATGCGTCCATATCGGCGTAGTTTTTCACCAGCTCGATCACGTCGGTCAAGTGAAAAGCGCGCGATTCCAGCCTGACCTGGCCGGCTTCGATGCGGGAAAAATCCAGGATATTGTCGACGATGTTCAACAAATGGTTGGAGGCGTCGACGATGCGCGTCAGATAGTTGTTGCGCAACTCGGCCATCTGCCGCTGGCGCTGCGCCAGCCGGCTGAACCCCACGATGGCGTTCAACGGCGTGCGGATTTCGTGGCTCATATTGGCCAGAAATGCGCTCTTGGCCTGGTTGGCGGCTTCGGCCTTGTGCATGGCCTCCAGTAAAGCCGCCTCGCTTTTTTCGCGCTCGGTAACATCGTGCATCACGATGACGGCGCCCAATTGACGGCGCGCGGCATCGAAAAACGGCCCGCCATTGGCGACGACGTGGCGCGGCGGCTGGCCGGATGCCAGGATGGAAATAGCCGCGTTTTGCACCTGTTCGCCGCGAAAAGCCCTGACCAGCGGAATATTTTCCAGGCTCAGCGGTGTTTTATCGTCGACCTCGTACAGGTTGTATTCACCGGCCCAGGCATCGGGTAACACGGCTTGCGCGTCCATGCCGTGCCATACCCGCGCCGCCCGGTTGAACAGCGTCAACACGCCCTGGTCATTGCAGGCCACCACCCCGTCGGCCAGGTTTTCCAGCACGATTTTGTTGAACTCCTGCTCGCGCTGCAAATGCTCTTCCATGCGTTTGATTTCGGTAATGTCGGAATGGGTGCCGCACAAGCGCATGGCCTTGCCGTCCGCCGCGCGCTGCACGATTTTGGCGCTGTCCAATACCCACACTATGCCGCCATTCTTGTGCAGCATGCGGTACTCGATGCGGTGTTGCGGCGTCAATCCCCGCAAATGGTCTTCGACGGAACGCCAGGCCCTCTCCCGGTCGTCGGGATGCATAAAATCCAGCCATTGCTTGACGTCCTGCTGAATTTCATCCGGGGTATAACCCAGCATTTCCGCCCAGCGGGCATTGCGCTGCACGCTGTTGTTTTGGATGTCCCAGTCCCAAAACCCCAGTTCGCTGCCTTGCAGTATCATCTGCAATTGCCGCTCGCTACGCTGTAACTCATTGATGACTTTATCCCTGTCATGGATAACCAGCGCCAGCAGAATGCCGGAACCAAACAGCGCCAACATGTATAACCACAGGTTGTGCAAGCCGGTCACGGCCAAATCCGCCGCAAAATAACCGAGGCCCCACACCGCGCCTTGCAAGGCCTGTAGCGCCACCATTATGCAGATGAGCAATACGCCATGCCTGCCATAAAAAACAGCGGCAATGCTGACTGCGGCAAACATCCAAAAAGCAAACGCATAATGGCCGAGCAGCGCCGCAAACCAGCCGAGAAAAATCGCCTGCCCGGCTAAAAATACCGTGACAAAAAACAGCAGGGTTTTCAGCAGCCCGGTGCCGCGAAACCAGGCGCGCGGCCAATCCATCCATACCATGATCATGGGTGTGGTCAGCAGGATGCCCAGCGTATCTGCCTGCCACCAGTGGAAAATATTGTCGGCGACCTTGTCCGGCGTCAGATAACCCGATGCCAGCAGCGCAGCCGGGCCGATCAACGCGCTGACGGCGGCGCTGACCGCCGCTACGCCGGCCAGCGCCAAAAAATCGCCGAATTTCGTCAGTTTGACGTCAAAATCGCGCAAACGCGGCAACAGCCAGGCGCCCAGCAGCGACTCCAGCGTGTTGCCCAGCGCCAGGAACAGCGCGGTGGTCCAGGGATCGTCCACGAGGATGGAGGCGGCAACGCCGCCCAGGTATACGCCGGGCCAGTAGCGCTTGCCCCAGATCAGCAATACCGCCAGCGCAAAACCGCCCGGCATCCAAAACACCGTCACGTTGCCGTTGGCGGTGGCGATGGACAATACGACGCCGGCCAGCAAGGTATACGCCGTTGCGATGGCGGCAATGCGGAGCAAGTCCGCCCAGCGATAACCGAAAGCAGGTAGCGTCATGGCTCGTAATTATTCTTTGACGTCGTTATTAATTCACCACACGCCGCGCATAAAGCTGCCGCCCCAGCATGCCGGCGGCCAGCAACAACGCCAAACCCAGCGGCCAGGGATACAGCTCCTGGTGCGGCCGAAAATATTGCACGTCTTTTTCCGTCGGCTCCAGGCGGTCCAGCAGAGCATAAATCTGCTCCAGTTCATCGGTATCGCGGGCGCGGAAATAGCGGCCGCCGGTTTTTTCGGCGATAGCTTTAAGGGTGGTTTCATCCAGGTCGGCGGAAGGATTGACGCGCCGCGTGCCGAAAAAATCGCGCACCACCATTTCATCGGCCCCCACGCCTATCGTGTAAATTTTCAAGCCGGCTGCGGCGGCCAAGTCGGTGGCTTTCAGCGGCGCGATGGTGCCGGCGGTGTTGGCGCCGTCGGTCAGCAGGATCAATACCCGCTGTTCGGCGGGGTTGGTGCGCAAACGTTTCACCGCCAGACCGAGGGCATCGCCGATCGCCGTGGCATCGCCGGCCATGCCGATGACGGCTTCATCCAGCAGGGTATGCACGGTTTTGCGGTCGAAGGTCAGCGGCGCCTGCAAATACGGCTGGCTGCCGAACAATATCAGGCCGATGCGGTCGCCGGCGCGGCGCTCGATAAACTGTCCGGCCACGTGCTTGATGGCGGTGAGCCGGTTTACCGTGTCGCCGTTCAGCACGAAATCCGTTTCCGCCATGCTGCCGGATAAATCGACCGCCAGCAGCAAATCGCGCCCGCTGACGGCCTGTTCCATGGGCTCGCCCAGCCACTGCGGCCGCGCGGCGGCCAGCACCAGCAGCAGCCAGGCCGCTATCGCCAACAGGGGCGGATGGCCCTGGCCGGCCGGCAATGGCCTGCCCACAGGCGCATCGTCGAATTCGTGCAGAAACGGCACCCGCAACGCCACCGCCGCGTTGTCCAGCGGCGCCAACCAGCGCCACAACAGCCAGGGCAACGGCAGCGCCAGCAGCAACCAAGGCCATTGTAGATGGATCATGAGCGCGCCGTGGGCAATTGTTTGAGCCAACGGCGACACAGGCGGAACAACGGCGCCAGATCGCCCTGGAAATCGGGCTGATAGGGGGCATCCAGCAGGACACGACCGATGCTCTGGCTGAATGGGCGATCCTTCAGGCCTTGATCGAGAAACTCCAGCCAGGCTTCGCCGGTCAAGCGGGCGGTTTCGGGCCGACCATACACGGTGATGCAGGCGCGCCGCAGCAGCACGGAAATGCCTTTAACCTTGTCGGAATCGCTCATGGCGGCGGCTTTTTCCAAGGTGTCGAGCTGATACAGCGCCAGCCGGCGCGGACTGAAACGGCGCTTGCGCAGCCAGTACGCCATGGCGCCCAGTAAAACCAGCGCCGGCAACAGCAGCCACCAGCCGGGCGCCGGCGGCCAGACGCCGATGGGCGCGGGTAAATGAATATCCTCGATGTGCAATGGTTGCGGTGAGTCAGGCATGGTTGATACCCGTAAGATGCCAAGGGTCGGTGGTGGTAGGACAATCGATCAGGCGGACGCCGTAGCGCCGCGTCAGGTTTTGCAAGCGGGTGCTCAGAGCGGCAAAGCGCTGCTGCTGGGCGGCCGCGGCGGCGGACGACAACAGCGCCTCGCGCGGGCCGTCGCTGATGCGCAATCCCCCGCCGCTGGGGGGTTGGCGCTCGAAGGGATCGTAAATAAACACCAGCACGACCTGGCAATGCGCGGCCAAACGGCCCAAGGCCAGTTCGCCGGCCTGCTCCAGCCCGCGAAAATCGCTGAGCAGGTAAACCAGGCTGCCGGGGCGGGCGTGGCGCGCCAGGCTGGTCAGCGACTGGTTGAAGCCGGGCTGGGAGCGCGACCGTCCCGCCCGCGCCAATCCCGCGGTCTTAGCGTTTATTTCAGCAACATGGATTCCAAAGGTCCCCTCTCCCCCCGGGAGAGGGTTAGGGTGAGGGGATTTAAATGAAGCTTTATCAATATCGGCCCGCGCTCCCGGATGTTCGTCGACCAGGCATTGCAGCCATTGCAACAGCGCGCCGCGGCCATGGCGGGGCTTGTTTTCCACCAGTCCGCCGCCGCCGAGGATCTGGCCGCCCAGCCGGTCCCCGCGCCGCTGGGCGTTCCAGGACAATAAAGCGGCCAGGCGCGCCGCCAGCACCGATTTGAACACGCCGCGCGTGGCGAAAAACATGGCGGGACGGTAGTCGACGGCGATGAACACCGGCCTTTCGCGCTCTTCGCGGAACAGCTTGGTATGCGGGCGTCCGCTGCGGGCGGTCACTTTCCAGTCCAGGCTGCGCACGTCGTCGCCCGCCACGTAGGGGCGGGTTTCATCGAATTCCATGCCGCGGCCTTTGCAGCGCGCCACGTAATTGCCGGCTTGCCGGGCCTGCACGCCCGACAAGGCATTGCGCGCGCCGGGCGCGCGGCCCATGGCCAACAAGTCTTCCAGGGTGACCGAAACGCCGTCGTGGGCGGGTGGGCCGACGCGCGCGGGTTGTTGCAAATTACTCACTAGGGCACGGCCACGCGGGCGATCAATTCGGCGATCACCCGGTCGGTATCGATGCCCTCGGCTTCGGCTTCATAAGACAAAATCAGCCGGTGGCGCAGCACGTCGAACGCCAGCTCCTGGATGTCCTCCGGCGTCACGTATTGGCGGCCGGCCAGCCAGGCGCGCGCCCTGGCGCAGCGGTCCAAGGCAATGCTGGCGCGAGGACTGCCGCCGTACTGCAGCCAACCGGCCAGGGCGGGATGGTAAGCGCCGGGATTGCGCGTCGCCAGCACCAGTTGCAGCAAATATTCTTCCAGCGGTTCAGCCATGTGCACGTCCAGCACTTCCTGGCGGGCGGCAAACAATGCGGCCTGGCTTAAAGGGGTAAAAGCGGCCTCGGCCTGAGTTTTTTGGCCGCGCGCTTCCTCGCGCGCCAGGCGCAGTATGGCTTTTTCCTGGGCCGCATCGGGATAGCCGATTTTCAAATACAGCAAAAAGCGATCCAGCTGCGCTTCCGGCAAAGGGTAAGTGCCTTCGTGCTCCAAGGGATTCTGCGTCGCCATGACCATGAACAGGGCCGGCAGCTTATAGGTTTCGCGGCCCACGGTGATCTGGCGCTCGGCCATGGCTTCCAGCAAGGCCGCCTGCACCTTGGCCGGCGCGCGGTTGATTTCGTCGGCCAGGATCAGATTGTGGAACAGCGGTCCTTGCTGGAATGCGAAGCTGCCGTCCTGGGGGCGGTAAATATCGGTGCCCGTCAGGTCGGCGGGCAGTAGGTCGGGGGTGAATTGCACCCGGTGAAAATCGCCTTCCAAGCCCTGGCCCAGCACGTTGACGGCGCGGGTTTTGGCCAGGCCGGGCGCGCCTTCGACCAGGATATGGCCATCGCACAACAAGGCGATGAGCAGGCGTTCTATAAAGGTGTGCTGACCGATGATGCGCTGGGCGATGTAGGTTTGCAGCTGGCGAAAAGCGTCTTGGGTGCTGGTGGTTGGGGTCATGACGGGCATTGGGAATACAAGAGTGCGCTTAGTGTGGAGTGCGATGCCGCGAAATTCAACCATGCCTGCTCATCACCCCCGTGCCCCGCATGAGGACGCCATTAGCAATGTGCAAACTTGTGATACGACGCACGCATATTAAACCGCCGTTTGCTAACTTTGGCTTTACACTGCTTGCGACTATTGCCGGCAATTCCAGACGGGTGAAGGCAGATGAACCGCAAATACCAACGTATGTCCACCACTAGCCACGCCAAGTGCGGCGCCCCGGGGTTCACGCTGCTCGAACTGCTGGTCACCATTGCGATCATGGTGGTCACGCTGATGATCGGCGTGCCTGCTTTTCGCGAAACGATCCAGAACAGCCGCCAGAGCACCCAGGCCAACGAATGGACCACCGACATCAGCCTGGCCCGTAGCGAAGCGATCAAGCGGGGCGCCCCGGTGACGCTTTGCAAGCGAAATAGCGCCGGCAACGGCTGCGACAACGCGGCCGACTGGGTTTCGGGCTGGGTAGTCTTTGCGGACGACAACGGCAACGGCGTCGTGGATGCCGACGAGCAAATCCTGCGGCTGCACGGCCCCCTCACCGGCCTGAGCAGCCTGCATTACCCCCAGAGCCGCATCACTTACGCCGCCAATGGCTTTGCCGCGGGCTACAGCGGCACCATGACTTTTTGCGACAGCCGGGGCGCGGACAAAGCCAGGGGCCTGGTACTGTCCAATACGGGCCGGCTGCGCGCCGCCAACAGTTCGGACACGCTGACATGTCTGTAAACATCACCCCGCTGCGCGCACCAGCCTTCGGCTTTACGCTGATCGAAGTCCTGGTGGCCGTGCTGATTCTGGCGATCGGCCTGCTGGGTCTCGCGGAATTGCAGGTGGTAGGGCTGCGCAATAATCACAACGCCTATTTGCGCTCACAGGCGATTTTATTGGCTTACGACATCGCCGAGCGCATGCGCGCCAATCCCGTCGGCCTGTCCTCGGGCGCCTACCTGGGGACGGCCACGTCCGACGACTGCGAAGCCTCGACCTGCACCCCCCAGCAAATGGCCGGCTACGATCTCAGACAATGGCTCGATGCCGTCGCCACGGCGCAATTGCCCAGCAGCAGCGCCAACATCACGGCCGGCGGGGCGATTTACAGCATCGTCATCTCCTGGTCCGAGCTGGAATACGGCGTATTGACGACCAAAACTTTTACCACGAGCTTTCAGCCATGAAGATTCGGCGAACCTTCCGCGCGCAAACGGGCATGTCGCTGGTGGAAATCATGGTGGCATTGACGCTCAGCCTGATTCTCGTCGCCGGGGTCGGACAGATTTACGTCAGCAGCCGGCAAACCTACCGCATGCAGGACGCCCAGGCCAGACTCCAGGAAAACGCCCGCTTCGCCCTGGAATTGCTGGCGCACGACATCCGGCTCGCCGGCTATCTGGGCTGCGGCAATTCCGCCGCGACCACGCCCACGCCGGCGGCCAATGCGCCTGCGGTCATTCCCTCGGCGACCGTCGCCGTCATCAGCGGCGGCAACGACAATACCGGCGCGTTCAACGATCCCGATCCCGCCCTCGCAAACCCGCTGTCCACCGGCGTCATCAGCGGCACCGACGCCATGACGGTGCTGTTCGGAGAATACTGCGGGGGAACCACCACGGCCAACGTCAGCACCGTGAACCCGAGCGGCGCCCTCGCCGCCGGCAATACCTGCGGCATCGTGCTGGGCACGACGCCCCTGGCCATCGCCGACTGCAGCGCCACGCACATTTTCACCGCGGACGGCGCGGCGACGCCCTTGGGCTATACCTATGCGCCGGGCTCGGAAATCATGCTGTATCGCTCCTATACCTACTATGTCCGTCAAAACCCCGGCGGACAGCCGGCGCTATACCGCTATGACAATATCGGCGCGGACGACGAATTGGTGGAAGGCGTGGAAAACATGCAGATTACTTACGGCATCGACAGCGATGGCGACGGTTCCGCCAACCAGTACCTCACCGCCGACAACATCGCCGATTGGCGGCAAGTCGTGAGCATCCGTTTCGTGCTGACTTTCCGCACCACCGAGGACAACCTGACCTCCAGCCCGAGAACCTATACTTTCGATGGAGCACCAGTCACCGATCATCGCTTGAGCCGGACTTACGCCTCGACCATCGCTCTAAGAAACCGGCTGCCGTGAGTTCGCCATGAAATCGATAGCTGACATATGTTGCTCCTCGTTTTCCTCGTTCCCACGGGGCCGGTTCACCTTTATATGCATGCGCCGCCGAGGCTCGAATAACGCATGGAAACGAGTAAAAAAATGCCGTATCCAACGCGGCGCGGCGCTGATCGCCAGCCTGGTTTTTCTGCTGATCATGACGCTGATCGGCGTCACCGGTTTGCAGGTCAGTTCCATGGAAGAAAAAATGACCGGCAACATGCGGGACCGCGATCTGGCGTTTCAAGCGGCGGAATCGGCGTTGCGTGCCGGCGAGACCTTTATGACCGCCGCCACTTTGCCGGCGTTCGACGGCACTTCCGGCCACTACGCCACCTCGGCGGCACAACCCGCTTTTTGGGACAGCATCGATTGGTCCGACCCTGCCCAAACAACCACCTACAGCGGCGGCGCGCTGTCGAACGTCTACGCCGCGCCGGCCTACATCATCGAGCAACTCCCGGCCACCGCGGACGCGGCGGCCGGTAGCAGCGGCAGCCTGGAAGCCGGAATACCGCCCGCAGGCGGCAACGTCTCCTGGTACCGGATCACCGCGCGCGGCATGGGCGGCACCGCTCAAGCCGTGGTCGTGCTGCAGTCCATTTACCGGCGCTGAGCGCCGCCCTTAGCAACAACGCGAGAACCGTCATGCATACCCTCAAAGCCTGCCTTGTGTGTATTTGCAGCCTGCTGTTCACTGCGGGCGTCGCATCGGTGGCGGCGGCGACCATAACCCCGGCGCAAAGGCCGCTGTTCATGTCGGTGGTATCGGGCAAGCCCAACGTCATGCTGATGGTGGACACATCGGGCTCCATGACGCAGAAAGTGGCGGCAAACAACGACACGCGCCTCAATATCGCCAAGCAGGCGGCCACCAATCTGGTGGATTCGCTGATACCGCCCCCCGGCTCCGATCCCAGCGTGCGCCTGGGACTGACCACCTACTACAGCAGCAACGGCGGCAAACTGCTGTTTCCGGTCGGCGACCTGGACGCCGCCCAGGCAGCCGCCATCAAAGCGCAGATCTCACAGCTCAAAGCCAGCGGCTACACGCCGCTGGCAACCACGCTATCCGACATCGGCTATTACTTCGCGACCGGCAACACGACCAACAACCTGATTCTGCACCCCGGCAGAGCCAACCAGTCGACCGAACCCATGGCCTCGGTTTTCGCGCGCAGCAACACGCAGACCAGCGGCCTCTACGGCTTCGATCCCGCCGATACCCAGACCTGCACCGTCTCCACCCAGACGATTACGCCCAACGACATGCCGGCCAACGCCAATCCCACCTGCAACAGCATCGTCACCGGCGGAGCCGCGACTGCCGGCGCGGCGGGTTCCACCCCTCCGATCCAGATGATCGTGGTCGGCGACCAGCCCACGCTGTGCACCGGCCAGCAAACCGGCAACAACTCGGTCTGCATGACGCAGAACAATGTCGGCAACAGTAGCGGCAGCCTGCCGGAATGTTCGCAGTGCGACAACGAAACCGCCCTGCCGGGCGTGGGCATCACCTGGGACAGCAAGCCGCCCGGTGCGACGCCGACGCTGGCGGTGGGAGCTTCCGCGCAGATCGAAGCGCATGAAACCCCGAACGTCAGCGGCAGCTCCGTGTCTTTTTCCGGCGTCACCAACTCGGTCTGTTCCAAAGGCAACGACAACAACGTGAACTATGCCGGCGGATCGCACACCCGGGCGACGATAAGCGGCACCGCAGACGGCGTCTGCCGGGTTTGCGCCACGATCAAGGACGGCGATAACCCGGTTTTTTCCTGGTCGCCCGGCGGCACCGCCTGGCTGAATGGGGTTTACTGCGGCGGTTACCACTATGGCGATCAGCAGTGCGACAACTGGAGCCATAGCGGATGCCAGCAAACCGGCGATACCTGGACCGATGCGTGGAACCACACGGGCTACGACGACCGCAGATACCAATGCAACAACAATGGTGATAACTGGTGTTCGGACTGGCGCAATTCTTCGCGCACCTGCCGCAACTGGGGCTCCAATTGCGGTTTTTCGCAAGGCGGCTGGAATCACAGCGGCAATGACGACCGCCGCTTTCAATGCAACAACGAAGGCGACGACTGGTGCAGCGACTGGGATGAAACGACGCGCACCTGCCGCAGCTGGGGCTCGCCCTGCCACCGCGACACCGGCACCTGTGCCTGCAATGGAACTTTATCGACTTGCGTACGCAAACACCCTTGCAATAAAGCACCGTTGGACATCACCATCGGCACCGGCGCGGCGGGTGGCGGCAGCGGCGCCAATAACGGGGGCACGGGCGGGACGCTGCAAGGCAACCTGTGCTTCGACAACACCCAGTACTACACGATCCAGCAGTATGGCAGCACGGATGTTGCGGGTCCCTACCTGGGCAAAAACCTGAACTGGTATTTCAGTCAGCCCGGTTTTGTCCAAGGCAGTCTGGATTTGCCGCCGACCAGCACCACCACCTGCAGTGTAACCAACAACGACAAACGGCCCATCCAGAGCTATTGCCAGAAAAGCTTTGCGGTCCTGATCAGCGACGGCTTGCCCAACGGCGACCGCAGCGTCGGCAACCTGCTGAAAGATTACAGCGGCGACTGCGCAGCCGGTCTATGTAACGCCACCACCAACAGCGTGCACATGCCCGGCACCGCGCAGCCTTTGCTGAGCACCGGCAGCGCCTGCAACAACACCAATACCAGCACGGGACGCTACTACCTGTCCTGCCAGAACGGCGCAAAAGTCGGCCGCGCTTACGAGTCCAACGGCAGCGATTACCTGGACGACGTCGCCCTGGCCTTGTACGACATGGACCTGCGGCCCGATCTGGGGGCGGCGCAAAAAGCCACCAGCCACCTCAAAAACAACCTGATCACTTACGCCATCGGCTTCGCCGACCCCAGCCTGTCGAGCAATTCCGTGCTGAACGCCGCCGCGACGCTGGGCGGCGGAGCTTTTTACTACGCCGCCGACGCGCAAGCGCTGGCCGATGCCCTGGACAGCGTCATCGGCAATATCTCCGCAAAAGTGGGTTCGTCGGCTTCGGTGGCCACCAACTCGTCGCACTTGCAAAACAATTCGGCCATTTTTCAAGCCAGGTTCGACAGCGGCGGCTGGACCGGCAGTTTTCGCGCATTCCCCATTGCGCCCAGCGAGGACCTCAACAGCAACGGCATCCTGGACGCCGGTGAAGACGCCAACAACAACGGCAATCTCGACGGCGGCAGCGTGGGTTCGCTGCTGTGGGACGCCGCGGAACATATCCCTGCCTTTGCCGCCCGCAATATCCTGACTTACCGTCCCTATGCCGGCGGCGCCCACGGGACAGGCGCGCCATTTGAGTGCGGCAGTTTGAGCAGCCCCCAAAAAACCCTGCTGGGCATCGCCACTTGCGCCGGCACGGATCAGGGCTATTGGCGCTTGAATTACCTGCGCGGCGATTGGAGCCACGAAGAAATCAACAGCAAGCGCAAGGACCCCGACACCATCCGTTCCAGCGTCGCCGGCGACCGGATTTTCCGCAATCGCACCGTGCTCGATCAGGTGACCGGCAACGCGCTACAGCCGGACCCCTGGGTGCTGGGCGACATCGTCAATTCCGACCCGGTATTCGTCGGCCAGGAAAACTACGGTTACAGCAAACTGCCGGGGCTGGAAGGCTCGCGCTACACCAGTTTCCGCGCCGGCAGCGCCTATAGCGGACGTCTCAACATGGTCTACGCCGGCGCCAACGACGGCATGCTGCACGGCTTCAACGCCGGCGTCGCGCCCACCAGCAACGGCGCGGAAGTTTTCGCCTACGTGCCCAACGCGGTATTCGACAAACTCGGCGAGTTTTCCAACCCCGGTTACACCCACCGCTATCTGGTCGACGGCTCGCCGAAGGCGGGCGATGTCTACTTCAGCGGCGGCACCTGGAAAACCGTGCTGGTCGGCACGACCGGCGCCGGCGGCAAGGGCATTTTCGCGCTGGACGTCACCAACCCGTCCGCTTTCGGCGCCGCCAATGTGCTGTGGGAAATCAGCAGCGGCGAGGAAGTGCCGGACGGCAATGCGTCCGCCAAAGCGGAATTTGCCAACAACCTGGGTTATGCCCTGCCGCAACCCTCGATAGCGCGCATGGCCAACGGCCAGTGGGCCGCGGTGGCCGCCAACGGTTATGGCAGCGGCGACGGCGTCACCACCGGCAACCAGGCGGTGCTTTACATCATCAACGTAGAAAACGGCAGCCTCATCAAAACGATCAATACCGGAGCCGGCTCGGCGGCGGCGCCCAACGGCCTGTCCACGCCGATCACGGTCGACGCCAACGACGACAGGATCGTCGATTACATCTATGCGGGAGATTTACTGGGCAATCTGTGGAAATTCGATGTTTCCAGCGCCGATATCGCCGACTGGACCCTGGCCAACAGCGGCAATCCTTTGTTCGTCGCTTGTACGGACAACGCCTGCAGCGCCGCCAACCGGCAGCCGATTACCGCCAAGCCGCAGGTCGGCAAGCACGAATCCGGCGGCTACATGGTGTATTTCGGTACCGGTAAATATTTTGAAATGATCGATCAGGATGTCGGCAACGCACAAACCCAGTCGTTTTATGCGGTTTGGGACAACAACGCCGCAGTGGCCGGCCGCGGCGATCTGCAAACCCAGACCATCACCGCCGAAATCTCGCAAAGCGGTTTCAACCTGAGGAGCACTTCGAGCAACGCGGTGAACTACGCCACGCAAAAGGGCTGGTACATGGACCTGTTGAAACCGGCGGCAGCGCAGAGCGACGGCGAGCGGGTGGTCAGCACGCCGTTGCTGCGCAACGGCCGCATTATTTTCACGACCCTGGTGCCCAACCCGCCCAATGCTTCCAGCCAATGCGGCGTGGGCAGCGATGGCACCAGCTGGCTGATGGAAATGGACGCGCAAAGCGGCAACCCTCTGCCGGCGGGCAAGCCGCCCTGGGATATCAACGGTGACGGCAAAATCGACAGCAACGATCTGCTGCCGGGTGGCGAAACGCCGACGGGCAAGCAGTCGACCATCGGCATCGTCGACACGCCGGGCGTCATTTCCGCCGGCGAGTTGGAATACAAATACACCAGCGGCTCCAGCCTGGGCGCACTGGAAGTCACCACCGAATCGGGCGGCGGCGGCGGCGTGCCGGCCGGCCGGCAATCCTGGCGGCAATTGCGTTAATCCACAAACGGACCACGGCCATGCACACCGGCAAAAAAACCAGCGGCTTTACGCTGATCGAACTGATGATCACGGTGGTCATCATCGGCATTCTGGCGGCCATCGCCTATCCGGGCTATCAGCAGCACCTGATGAAAACCCGCCGGGCGGATGCCGAAGGCGCGCTGTTGCAAAACGCCAACTTTCTGGAGCGCTACTTCACGGAGCAAAGCTGCTATAGAAACCGCGCCGACAACGATCCCAACGCTTGCGAAAGCGGCGACGGCCTGCCAAGCTTGCCGGTCACGCAATCGCCCGCCGACAACCCGGCTTACGAGTTGTCCATACAGGCCAGCGTGAGCGACGGCACCAGCTATACGCTCCAGGCCATGCCCATTCCGGGCTCCACCCAGGAAAACGACGCTTGCGGCACGCTGACCTATAGCAATACCGGCGTCAAAAGCGCGGATTTATCGAGCGGGTGTTGGTAGCAACGCGGCGGAGTTACCAGCAGTCGGAGGGAAATTTATTGCCTGATTCGTCGATGGACAGCGTAGTACACGAGGTGGAATCCTCCGCGTCGTCGGCTTGCGCACCGCCCGGCGTGGCGGTGGCAACGATGCTGAAAGACGTATCGGTCGGTGCGGGCGTAAAGCTGATGGTGTAATCATCCAGAGCGGTGGTCGCTATGGCATCGCTGTACGTGCTATGGTTGGCGCGCCATTTTTCCTCCGCCAGCGCCAACCGCATCAGCTCGGCCTTGGCGGCGGCGCGGCGGCCTTTGCCCATGTGCGAGGTATAGGCGGGATAAGCAATGGCGGCCAGCAGCCCCACGATGCCCAGGGCGATCACCAGTTCGATGAGTGTGAAACCGCGTTTTCTACGAAGGCTCATGGATGACTCCGGGGTTGGTTTTGATGGTGTAGATTATAGGAATCGGCGCCGCCAAAGCTACAATTATGAATATGTATTTTTGATAGGGCCGTCACGTTTTACAGCAGCATTTTCACCGACACTGTAACATAATCGGTTCCGGCCCCATGAGGAGAAAAAACGTGTTCAACCTCAGATGTCAAAACGGCATTACGTTAATCGAAACATTAACCGCCGTCGTCGTACTGGGAGTTCTGGTGGCGGCTTCCGTGCCTTCGTTTAACCAGTTCATCCAGGGCGGTAGACTGAAAGGCGCCCTGGAGTCGGTGTTCGCCAATCTCCAGTATGCCAAATCGGAAGCCATCAAGCGCAACCGACAGGTATATCTCACCTTCACTGAAACAGGAGATACCTGGTGTTACGGATTGACCACCGCCTCGGGTTCGCCCGCCTGTACCTGCGATACCACGACCAGAACCACCACCTGCGAAATAGCCACTGTTTACAGCGACGATTATAAAAATATAACCATAGACTCAAGCACGTCGCCGGCATCGCGCCAGTATTCATTCAACCCGATCCGCGGCAGCGCAGATTCCGGAAACGTCACGCTAAGTAACGGAACGTATACCTTGCGCGTGGTTATATCTTCGCTGGGACGCATTAAAATCTGCTCGCCGGATAATGCCGGCTTGCCGGGCCTTACCGATTATCCGGGGTGTTGAAAGCGATGAAAACAACACAGTGCGGTTTCACGCTGGTGGAACTATTGATCACCATGTTGATCGGTATGTTCATATTGTCGGCGGTTACCACCATGCTGGTTTCCTCCAATCAAACCAGCGTGGATACGCTACGCATGATCAGAATGCAGCAGGAATTGCGCGCCGTCATGAATTTGATGACCAGCGACTTGCGCCGCGCCGGGTTCAACGGCGGATCGGCCAGCCTCATCGGAACCGGCAGCGCCAATCCGTTCGGCATCAGCGAACCGACCACGGCCAGTCCCACCGGCACCTGCATCCTGTATGCCTACGATCAATCCGGCAATTCCGCCGCCTCCCCGACCAACTACGACGGCACGGTCAACGGCACGGAAAATTATGGTTTTCGCCTGGACAGCGGCGATGGCGCGGTGGAAAGGCGTCAGGCCGGCGCTGATTGCAGCGCGGGAGGCTGGCAAAACCTGACCGACGAAAACGTCGTCAAAGTTACCGGGCTGCAGTTTACCCGCTCCGACAGCGTGGTCTGCAACGGCACGACCCAGGGCGCCATCGTGGTTTGGCTGACCATTACCTTGACCGGCGAACTGGTCAACGACGCGACGGTAAGCCGCACCCTGACGGAGCGCGTGCGTACCCGCAGTGAACAATATCAGTCGTACCCTGCCGGTGATTGCGTCAACACCTGAGATATTCCGGGTTCTTTGGGATCTTGCATGGTACTGCGTTCAAACGTCGTTCCGCCAGGGATTGGCGGAATCCAGGGCCATGGATGGCAGTCTGCGAATCTCGTTGTCGCTGATTCGAAGCGCGGAGGTGATTCGCGGCCTCCACGTCCCTGTGCCTGGATTCCGCCAATCCCTGGCGGAACGACGGTATATACGACGTAACCGTAAAAACCAATACCGGTAAGCGTTCCCTGCCGGGGTGACTGTCTTTATCCGTCGGTGACATGATTTGTGACCGTTTCCATGCGAATTCCCAAAGAACCATATTCCGGCGGAAAACCATTTATATTTAACGTGCTACGGATCTTGATGGATAACCTATGTTCATGCCAAGCATCAAAGACATTCCAGGCCCCTATCGAGTATTCTTTTAAATTTACCAAAAATTGCGGAAGGTTGGCATGAGCACTGTGGTTAATGTAATTGAGCCTCGATTATCAAGTATTCAAATTACCGAAGACGAAATTATTGCTTGCCTAGTCGACGGGCGTAAAGTAAGCGTGCCATTGGTGTGGTCGTGGCGACTATCGGAAGCCAACGATAAACAGCGGCAAAATTTTGAAATTATCGGCGATGGTCAGGGTATCCATTGGCCTGATATAGATGAAGACATAAGCATCGAAGGAATGCTGCATGGCTTGCCAGCCCATCGCCCCTATCACCCTGTAAAACAAGCGGCTTAACACGCGGTAATTCGAAACCCGCGTTTTATCAGACTTTCATGGACTTATTCGGAGTTACGCGCATGAACACGATCAAAGCCCAGCCTTCCGTCAGTCAGCGAGGATTTAACGGCCAACGCCAGCGCGGCATGGTCACACTGCTGGTGGCGGCCTTGAGTCTGGCGCTGGTCTCGGCCATGGCCGTCTATACCGCCAACGTCAGCATGACGGATATCCGCATTTCCGCCAACGAAGCGCGGCGCGGCGAAGCGATGGCCGCCGCCGAGGCCGGTTTGGCACAAGCTTTCGATTATCACAAGCGCCGCCCGGTCACCGTCAATACCCCAACTCCAACCGCTGGAAATTCCGTGGCCGAATACTGGGACAATCAGGCCACCGATCTGTTGACCACGCCGACCACCCTGAGCAACGGCGCCACCGTCAACTGGGAACGCATGCTGCGCTGTACCAGCGGCCTGGTGGTGCCTCCCGCCGGCGATGACGACGCGGGCGCCATTTGCAACGGCGCCGGCACTTATTACGTCATCCGCACCCAGGGGTTGTCGGCGGACGGCAGCTCCAGCGCCGAGGTGCAGTTGCAAGTGGCCTATGGTTCCTACCTGGGCGGGCCGCCGCCGGATACCCCGGTGGTGGCGGCAGGCTCGGTGGGCACGGGCGGCAATTTCAACGTGGTCGCCAATCCTAACGGCGGTGGCGACGGCGTGCCGGTTACCTTATGGACTTCCGGCACCGTCACACCGTCCGGCAGTTCCGCCACCTGTCAACCGCAGTATTTTTCGGGGTCGGCTTGCACAGGCAGCCTGCTCAGCAGCGGTACGGCAGGACTCGACATCGTCGACGAAGATCCCATATGTGATCCCGATTGTCTGACGGCTGGCCATACCGGTAATTTTCCCAACGACGTATTCGAATACCTGTTTGGAACCTCGGCGCTCAATTATGCCGACGTGCGCGCCATGGCGACGGTGTTGACCGATTGCTCGACGCTCAACGAATATTCGGTGGGATTGTATTGGATCGAAGGCGGCGGCACCTGCGGCATCAGCGCCAACTCCACCGTCGGCGCCGCTGCCGACGATGCGGCGACCGACGACGCCGAAGGCCCCATCATCCTGGTGTTGGATCAGACGTCCTTGCAAATGAACGGCGGCGCCAGCATCAACGGCATCGTGTTTGCCTTCGACAAACCCACCAGCACGCCCTACGCGGCGGGCGAAGCCCAGGAAACACAAGGACTGGGCGGCACCTTGCAACTCAACGGCAACGCGGTGGTCAATGGCGCGCTGATCGCCAATTACAGCTTGGGCACCGCTTTGAACGGCACTTTTTCCGTCAACTACGACAGTGCCGTTCTTGCGCAATTCGCCGGAGCCGGCAGCGGCGGCGGCGGGGTAGGCACCGGACCTTTAACGAAAATAGTCGGCAGTTGGCGGGATTTTTAGGAGCATCGACATGAAGCGACATACACTTTTTACGCGCCATTCCGGTATCGGTCTGGTCGAAGTCATGGTGGCGGGGGCGGTATTCGCCGTCGGCATCCTGGGCATCGTCAAGCTGCAGGGCCAGCTGATGCAGAGCAGCAGCGATTCGAACGCGCGCGCGCTGGCCACGCAATTGGCCCAGGAAGTGCTGGACGACCTCAATCGGGTCGGCACCAGCACCGTTACCTTTGCCGGCATAGCAAACAACAGCGGTGGTTCCATTGCCGCCGACACCAGCAACAGCAACGGCCAGACGGTTGCGGGCAACGTGGACTTTCAGCGCACCTGGGTGGTCACCAGCCAGTATTATTCCGACATCACTCCGGCGGACGGCAAAATCGATCCTACGCCTTATACGGCGGCGCAGTTGACCGCAGCCGGCAAAACCATACCCACCAGCCCCGACGTCAAATCCGTGGACGTCACGGTAACCTGGCTGGATCAGTCTGAACGCGGCTCCACGACGACCGAGCAGGTCACGCTGAGTGGCATGATCAGTTCGATCACCCCGCAAACCGCCGCCGCCTTGTCCGGCGGCACCAGCGGCAGCGGCGTCGGTTCGGCCGCCTCGCCCAAGGTCAGCTACAGCGCCAGTTCCGTTGCTTCCGTGGTCGCCGTGCACGTGGGCGACGTCAGCGGCACCTATCGGGAAACGCTCACGCCCACCGTCGATGCCGGCAACCAGCGTACGACGTTCAAATCCTACACTTACGGTTCGGACAACACGCTCAAGCGGGAAGAGGAATTTGAAACCGTGGCCTGTACCTGCACGTTCAGCGGCACCGGCTCCGGTTACCTGCCGGCTTACTCCACCTGGGACAGCTACGAATCGACCTATAAGGACGTCTTCATCGACAGCGCCGTCACCAAGCCGATCGGCAGCAATGCCGCGCACGGCGGCTCGGACGATTTTTGCGACGCCTGCTGCAAGGATCATCACGATGCCGGGTCCAGCGCCGTGGACAGCAGCAACGTCAAATATTGCGACCCAGCCAACGGGGTGGTGGATCGTTGTTACGACCCGTTTCGGGGCGGCGACTACGACGCTTCCGGCCGCCACAAACACTACAGTACCGCCGGCGTGGCCGTCACCAGCGGCAATTACATCGAGTCCTGCCGCTTCAAGCGCGTCGACGGCTATTGGCGGGTGTATCAGGACTGGCACATGGTCAAATTCACCAGTTTTCCGTTGTCACTGTTGGACAACAGCAGCAATGAAGCGCTTTACGAAGATTACATCCGTGACGTGATCGACCAGCATTTGAGCGAAGGCAAGGTCAGTGGCGAAACGCTGAGTTCGCCGCCCAGTGCACCCTCGTTGTTGTCGGAAAGCTCGACGGTGGAGGTATACGTCGACGACAGCGACATCGTCCAGAAAACGGCGCGCGGCGTTTTTCTCGACCATATCAACAGCACCCACCTGACCCAAGTGTTGGCGGAAAAGAGCACCAGCCAGGATTATTTCATCGACGTGCCGTTTTACGAGTTCGACGTCACCCAGCTGTCGACCTGGTCCTCGGGCGATACCACTAAGGTCATCGTCGGCGCCGGCGACGGTTCCACCAGTCTGGGGCATGGCGCTCACGCCGTCACCATTCCGGGCGGTGGCTTATACGGTGTTGCCACGACTGCCGGCTCCACAGTCAGCATTAGTGCCGCCATCAGGAAAAGCAACAGCGCACTCGCCGCTCTATCCACCCCTGACGGCATCGATTTCGATGCGGCGGCGCTTAATCCGGATAATCTCCACTTTTCCGCCACGGAAGCAGCGTGTGTCGATCCCGGCTGTTCCAGCACCACCACGACCAGCAGTTCCACCAGCTCCTCAACGACCACAAGTTCCACGACAACCAGTTCCAGCACAACCAGCAGCAGTACCTCCACCAGCACCACCACGACAACCTCGACCACCGCCTCTCGCACCGTGACGGTGACGCTTGCTCTGGATAGTTCTTATATGGATGCCAATGACTACAGCGATATGACGGTAACGGCGACCTACAGCTCGACCGTCGTCAGTTGCTCGCAACCCGCCAAAAGCGGCAGCAGCGTGTTGTCATCCTGTACTTTGCCGGTGGGCTCCTCCGGTACGGTGGACTTTCGTGGCCCCAAGAAAACGTCGGGCTTATGCAGCTTGACGCCTTCCGGCGTATTCGGCTCCGGCGCAGCGGTCACTTTGACGATAAACAGCAGCACTTGCTTATAGATCGAGGAAACTGATCGGCGTGCCGATTAAGGTTGGCAATACCTGCCGCTATTGGCTTTTTCTGCTGGATACCGCCGTTACGCTATTGTTGATGGCGGCGGTATGCGGGGTTTTGCAGCCCCGCTGGCTGCTGGCGGACAGCATACCCACCGGCGGCGACACCGCCTCGCATTATCTGTATGCATCCATTTATGCCCGTGAAATTCTGCCGTCCGGCCATATTACCGGCTGGATGCCGGAAGTATTCGGCGGCTATCCGTTATTTTCCTATTATTTTCCGCTGCCGTTTATCGTCATCGCCCTGTTGGCCAAAGTCCTGGCCTTTCCCATCGCATTCAAGCTGGGGTACTGCGCCGCCGCTATCGCGCTGCCCGGCGTGGTTTACCTGGCCGGGCGCCGCTGGCTGAACTTGCCGCCGGCCGCCGCTTTGGGCGGGGCTCTGGCCAGCCTGGCGTTTATGCTGCACGAGCAAAACGCCATTTGGGGCGGCAATCTGTTGAGCGTGTTGGCCGGCGAGTTTGCCTACAGCTACGGCATGTTGCTGGCCTTTCTCACCCTGGTGGCCTGGGTGCGGGGATTTCCCGGCAGAAGCGGTTGGCTGTACGGCGGCCTGCTGGAAGCATTGACGGGTTTCAGCCACGCCATCGCGCTGCTGGTGACCGGTTTTTCCAGCCTGGGACTGCTGGTGCTGTACCGCCGGCATGCGGGGCAGGTCCTGCGCTTCGGCTTGCTGAGCCACGGCCTGGCTTTTTTTCTGCTGGCCGGCTGGCTTTGGCCACTGCTGGAAATGCGCGGCTACACCATCCCCAACGATTTTTTTCAAGACATGGACGGTTGGCGCGACGCATTGCCAAAAAGCCTGTGGCCGGTCGCCGCCACCGGCGGCCTATCCCTCGCCGTCTGGCTGCTCTGGCCGTTTTACCGCGCACAAACCCGGCGCCATGCCGTATTGTTGCAATATTGCGTGGGCACGGCCCTGGTCGCTATGCTGGGCTGGTTTGCCGCGGACCGCCTGGGCTTGCCGAATATTCGCTTTTATCCCTACGTATTATTCATGCTCAGCCTGGTCTGCGGTTGGCTGGGCGGCCTGCTGGCACAATCGCTGCTGGCATTCGTGCCACGCTGGACCCGGCCCTGCCTCTGCCTGGCCTTGTTGCTGCCGACCAGTGTTTTTTTGGGCGATTTGTTTCAGCAAGCGCGCATGGCCCCCCAATGGGCGCAATGGAACCATAGCGGTCTGCAAGCCAAGCCGCGCTGGCATGAACTGGTTGCCATACTGCCTTTTGCGCAAAACGGCCCATTCGCGCCGCGCTTGCTGTTCGAACACGATCCCGCCAATGCGGATTTGGGCTCCACCCGCACGCTGGAGAGCCTGCCGCTGTTTTTGGCCGGCAGGCCGGTATTGGAGGGACTGTTCATGGAATCGGCGCTGCTGGCGCCGGTCATCTATCAATTACAGGCCGAAGTATCCGACGCCCCGTCTTCACCGCTGGTGCGTTTTCCGGCGCGCGGCAAACTGAACGCCGCCATGGCGCAAAAACACATGGAACTGTTGCACGCCGATCAGGTGCTGGTGCGCAGCGAGGCGGCCAAACGCTTGCTGAACAGCGCGCCGGCCTACGCCAAAATCGCCGAAAACGGGCCTTTTGCCTTATATCGATTGACGGGCTTTTCCAGCCGTTTCGTCGAGCTGGTCCGGCAGCCCATACGCATCGAGCCGGTCGACGATTGGTTGATCCGCGCGGTGAGCTGGTTTGCCGGCCCCGGCATTGATGAATACTGGCCGATTTACAGCGATGCGCCTTTCGCTTTTTCCAGCCGCGATCCGCCACAAAATGCCATCAGGGCGCTAGCTCTGGACCGCCGGCGCGTCAGCTTCGACACCACCGCCATCGGCACGCCCCACGTCATTAAAATGGCTTATCACCCGCGCTGGCAACTGCGCACCGCAGGACGCTTGTTATTCAGCGGGCCGGGGTTTTTGACGGTCATACCGCAGGAATCCAGGGTCGTACTCGAATACGGCACCACCCCGCTGGGTTATGCCGGTGCAATCGCCAGTGGTCTGGCGCTGCTGTGGCTTTGCGTGATGTGGTATTTCAATATCGCGTCGCCACCGCAAAACACGGCGGTTTTGACCAACACACCCGACTGCGGATTGAAAGTGGCGCTGTTGATCGTGTTGCCGGCGGGCTGTCTGTGGCTGTACCTGACCTCGCCTGAAATCCTTTATCGGCGCGGCTGGCAAGCGATGGGTAAAAAACGCCTGACTGAAGCAGCGGCATTTTTCGATCAGGCCGCAGCTCAGCGGCGTACCCCGGCAGCGCGGGAAGAAGCGTTGTTCTGGTCGGCCAGGGTTTATGAAATGGCCGGCGAGCTGCCCCTATCCCTCGCTGAATACGCCGAACTCATTCAGCGCTACGATGGTTACTGGCTACCCGAAAGCCTTTACCGCTATGCGTTGCTGTCGCGCCGTCAAAACGACCCGCACCACGCCCAGCAAGCCGCCTGCAGATTGGTCCGGCAGTTTCCCACTGATCGATGGACCCGGAAATTGCTGGACGAGGCATCCGTAATGTCCGAGCTGCTTTGCCAAGCCGGCGTCAACCACTGACTGGAATCGCGGCGGGCTGCTGATTTAAAAACTCTTTGATGAGTTGCTGGTTGGACTCATCCAGCTCCAGAAAATGGAAGGCGGCCAGCATGGACTTGTTGGCAGCGTCGTTGCGGTCGACTTCCAGGCGCACCAGCAGGCTTTTGGTCGTCGCATTTTTACCGCCCAGTTCCAGGCTCAATTGCGCCAGATCGTAAATCATGCCGCCTTGCCGAAATGGCTGGGTGCGCAGCAGACAGCCGGTTGCGGACACGTTGACCATTTCCGCCTTGTAGACGACAGTCGGCGAAAACATGATCCGGCAGCGGCTGGGCTGGGTGATTGGGATGCGTTCCGCCACCCTGCGCTCGGCCTGCCCGGCGATGCGCTGCACTTTTTGGATGAACGTGGCCGGGTTGAAGGGTTTGGCGATAAAGTCGGTCGCCCCGGCCTCCATCACCTTGACCAGGGTCTCTTTATCCGCGTGGGCGGTCATGAGGATAAACGGCAGATCCTTGCCCCTGCTGTGTTCGCGTATGGCGGCCAGCAACTCCAGCCCGTTCATTTCCGGCATTTCATAGTCGCTGAAAATCCAGTCTATGCGCTCCGACTTGAACCACTGCATGGCTTGGCGGCCATTAGTGGCATTGATCACTTTCCCAAACTTCAAATCATTGCGTAAAAACTGATTGACGATCTGCGAAATCGCCACAGAGTCGTCGACGACAAGGGCTACCTGGTTTTCAAACATAGTGGTATGGACTCTGTAGTAGCTCATGTTGCAAAAAAAGGTCGGGTACCGCAGCGCCCAGGCCTGAAATGAGGGTGGTGGTGTCTTGCCGTTTGACGGCGGATATTCGTGGGGTCGGCGGCAAACTCCGCGTATTTAAGCAAGATGGAAGCGTGTTTGCCAAATTTCTTCGCCACCTGATGATCGATTTCGTGACCATGGTCAATGTTTTTTCCCTCGGTTCCGTATGCCGCCCTATTCGTTGCGCCGCCGAGCTGTCTTGATCGTAATGCAATAAGTCATCGCTGTTTCAATCATCGATCAGCATTCCGCCAGAAAACACAATGTCTGCGGGCCAGGCTAAGATAGAATCGCAATGCATCTTTACAATAATGAAGAGGAAGGGTTTTTCCATGGGCACTCAACCAACACGCGCTTTGACCGCCAGCACGGTGGCTTTCACCGTCTGTTTTGCAGTCTGGACCATTTTTTCCATCATCGGCTTGCAGATAAAGCAAGACCTGCACCTCAATGAAACCGAATTCGGCCTGCTGGTGGGCACGCCCATTCTGACCGGTTCGCTGATTCGTCTGGCCTTGGGCATCTGGACCGATCAATACGGTGGCCGCCTGGTGTTTTCCGCCGTCATGCTGTCGGCGGCTTTGTGCACCTTTTTGCTGACCACCGTCGACACCTACATCATGTATCTGGTCGCGGCACTGGGCGTCGGCATCGCCGGCGGCTCTTTCGCCGTGGGCATCGCCTACGTATCGCGCTGGTTTCCCCAGGAACGGCAGGGGTTTGCGCTCGGCATTTTCGGGCTGGGCAACGTCGGCGCGGCGGTGACCAAATTTATCGCGCCGTTCGTCATGGTCGCTTTCGGCTGGCACGCGGTGGCGCAGATCTGGGCGCTGGGTTTGGTGCTCATGACCATCGTCTTCTGGTTCTCCACGGAAGACGATCCGGTGCTGCAAGCCCGGCTCAAGGCCGGCGCGCCGCCCGAGCCTTTCGTCAAGCAACTGGAGCCGCTGAAAAACCTGCAAGTCTGGCGCTTTTCCTTGTACTACTTTTTTGTGTTCGGCGCTTTTGTCGCGCTGGCCTTGTGGCTGCCGCGCTATCTGGTGGGCGCTTATGGCTTCGACATCAAAACCGCCGGCATGGTGGGCGCATTGTATTCGATCCCGGCCAGCGTGTTCCGCGCTTTCGGCGGCTGGCTGTCGGACCGCGTCGGTGCACGCATGGTGATGTACTGGACCTTCACTGTGTCCGCCATCTGCACGTTCCTCTTGTCCTACCCGCCCACCGACTACGTCGTGCACGGCGCGCACGGCCCCATCACGTTCAACCTGAGCATGGAGCCCTGGGCTTTCATCGCCATTCTGTTCGTACTGGGGGTATTCATGTCGCTGGGCAAAGCGGCCGTTTACAAGCACATCCCGGTGTACTACCCCAAAAACGTCGGCGCCGTCGGCGGCGTGGTCGGCATGATAGGCGGTCTGGGCGGATTTTTGCTGCCGCTGACTTTCGGCATGCTGCTGGACCTGACCGGCCTGTGGACCAGCTGTTTCATGCTGCTGTTCGTGCTGGTCACGGGCGCTTTGGCCTGGATGCACTTTGCCATCCTGCGCTCGCAGCATCGCGTTGCACCGGTACTGGCTCAACAGTCCAGGGATCTCCCGGAACTGTCCCACCCTTCGCCTTTGGTGCTCACCGACTGGAACCCGGAAGACCAGAAATTCTGGGACACCAGCGGCGAGGCCATCGCCCGCCGCAACCTGATGATCAGCATTCCGGCGCTGCTGCTGGCGTTTGCCGTGTGGATGGTGTGGAGCGTGGTGGTCATCAACCTGCCCAACATCGGCTTCAAATACACCACCAACGAGCTGTTCTGGCTGGCGGCGCTGCCGGGCCTGTCCGGCGCCACGCTGCGGATTTTTTATTCGTTCATGGTGCCCATCTTCGGCGGACGGCGCTGGACCACCCTCAGCACCGCGTCCTTGCTGATTCCTTCATTGTGGATAGGTTTCGCGGTACAGAATCCGGATACGCCGTTCCTGCTGATGCTGGTGCTCGCCCTGCTGTGCGGTTTCGGCGGCGGCAACTTCGCGTCCAGCATGGCGAACATCAGCTTTTTCTACCCGCAAGCCAAAAAAGGCACGGCGCTGGGCTTGAACGCCGGCCTCGGCAATCTGGGCGTCAGCACGGTGCAGTTCGTGGTGCCGCTGGTGATTACCGCCGGCGTGTTCGGCGCGCTGGGCGGCGAACCGCAAGTGTGGATGAAAGACGGCGTCACCAAGTCCATGTGGCTGCAAAACGCCGGCTTCATCTGGGTGCCGTTCATCATCGCCACCACCATCGCGGCCTGGTTCGGCATGAACGACATCGCTTCGGCCAAAGCCTCGTTCAAAGAGCAGTCCATCATCTTCAAGCGCCGCCACAACTGGATCATGTGCTGGCTGTATACCGGCACGTTCGGCTCGTTCATCGGTTATTCGGCCGGCCTGCCGCTGCTGATCAAAACCTTGTTTCCTGCTGAAAACCCCACCCAGTATGCTTTCCTCGGCCCGCTGGTCGGCGCGCTGGTGCGGCCCTTGGGCGGCTGGCTGGCGGATAAGCTGGGCGGCGCCCGCGTCACCTTCTGGAATTTCATCATCATGACCGGCGCGGTGTTCGGCGTGCTGCACTTCATGCCGGCGGCCGGTGTGGCAGGCGATTTCTGGGGCTTTCTGACCATGTTCATGCTGCTGTTCATGACCACCGGCATCGGCAACGGTTCCACCTTCCGCATGATCCCGGTGATTTTCCTCACCGAGCGCCAGCGCGAGGCAGCGGGGCAGGGCGAAGCGGCGGCGGCGCAAGCGCGGCGCGACGCTGCCAAGGAGTCGGCGGCGGTGTTGGGATTCAGTTCGGCGATAGCGGCTTATGGCGCGTTTTTCATCCCGAAAAGCTACGGCACCGCCATCGCATTGACCGGCGGCCCGGAAGCGGCGCTGTACTTTTTCATCGCCTTTTACGTGTGCTGCATCGGCATGACCTGGTGGTATTACGCCAGAAAGAACGCCGGGATGCCTTGCTGAGTCGACTATCGCCGCACGTCCACCGGCACGCCTGCCTGTTGCAATAAACCGGGTCGAGCCCTGGATGCCTTGACCATGCCACTGGGCGATCTTCTCGCGCCAGGGTTCCAGGCTGGATACGCAACGGGCCGGCAAAGCCTCGGGCCGCGCGAAAGCCGCTGCCGGCACCGCATCGTCCGGCAACGGCAGCGCCGGTGACAACCAGCCGCGCTCGGCGGCCAGCTCACGGACACGGGCGATCTTCCTGCGCCCCATGGCCTTGGACCGGGCGATCTCCCGATCCGAATCGCCCTGGCGCATCCGCACCAGGACTTGTCGATAGTGAAACATCTCGAACCTCCGATGACTCATGGTCACCTCCGGGCAAAAAGGCCGCGAAGATAACCGATTAACGAAAGTTCGAGCCCCCGATCCGGGAACTAAAGTGGCGCCATTATGCCGAAGATGAAATGGCGCCATTAGGGCGACGATTGACAGCGCCTAACCGCGCCGGTAAATGAATATCCCCCGGGCGTAATGTCGGTTTGAATCTCAATGGCTTGCATGAGTGACTCCCCCATGGATTGTGTTGTTGGCGCTACGCCCGGCATAACCGGCAGGATGTGCTGCAACGCGCCGGATCAGCCGTTTCAAAATGCTTTTTCGATTCCCGCTTGTTTCAGTGCCGCGTTGGCGGTATGGCGGGATTTGATGGCGCTGTCGACCACCAAGTGAGCGCCGGTAATCGGGCTATACCACACTTCGTGGTCGCCTTTGCCTTGGCGCACAAACCGGCAGCCGTGCCGTTTCAGGACTTGCTTCAGGTCCAGCGTGAATCGCCCATTATGCGGCTCGCGTCATTTCCAGCCGTTCACCGTGCAGCCGGAAGGGAACTGGGTAGCCGCCGCTTTGGCCGTTCAATTCCAGCAGTTCCGGGATTACCGTTCTCAGCCGTTCCGCCAACGCGTCCAGCGTGGCGGCTTCCAGCGCCAACCCCGTCATGTCCTCGCTGGTGGCAGTCCACACGCAGACTTCGCTGTCCCAGGTTGCCATCACTTCGATGGTTTGCATGAATCCCCTCCTATTAATCCAACCAAAAATAAAACCATAGGATGCGCTGAACGAAGGGAAGCTCATCGCTTAACGCAACCTCAACCCCAACGGAGTTGTGTCATATAACCTGCGATATATAAATACCCACGGCGCAACCGGCATGGCCGGGACACAACCCCGTTGGGGTTGATTGATTCGGTGGGGGATTCATACCCAGGGTAGCGCCTGCGGCGCAAACCCTGGGCTGTGTTACGAAACCCCGTTGGGGTTTATGCTTGCAAAACTTTGCTTCGTAAAAAACTAAATGGAAGGTTCGTTCGTAGGCTGGGTTAGCGCATACCATTACACACAACTCGCCTCCTCCTGAATCTCCCGCGCGAACTGGAGCCCCATGGCGAAATCCATAACACGCTGAAGTCCCAGCCAAAGGGTTTTCACGCCAGGTTCACC
>SCQD01000035.1 GCA_004299145.1 Methylococcaceae bacterium
TTACTTTCTTTTGGCCGCGCAAAAGAAAGTAACCCGCCCGTGGGTGCGGGAACCCACATTCAAATCACTTGCCGAAGGCGCTCAACGCCTTTTCCCAGCATCAACGATTACAAACGAAGCGACTTGCAGGGCTGGGCGGCGAATCTGACAAAGTAGAATTAAGCACACAGGAGGTACGATGCACGCCGAAACACTGAAAGCCGTGGAAAAGCTGAACTTGCCCTTTCCCTGGGAGACCAATGCCAGAGGACAGATCATCATGACGCCGGTCAATTACAACCACAGCAATCACGTCATGCGACTAGCGCGCATGCTTGCTCTGATCGCACCGGAATGGGAAAGCGGCACGGAGCTGGGCATCATCACCTCCGACGGCATCAAGGCCCCGGATTTGATCCTGGCCGGCCCGGCCTATCATGCCGAGCACCAAAACCGCGACGGTTATGTCACGCAAGCTCCGGAAATCTGCGTGGAAGTCATGTCGCCGTTCAATAGCTGGGCGGAGATGCTGGACAAAATGCCCTTGTATTTTGAAACGGGCGCCCAGGAGGTCTGGATCGTCGACACCGACGGTAAAGTGGCTTTTTATGCCCCTGGCCGTACACAACTGAACAACAGCCGCCTGATCCCCGCTGCCCCCGTACAACTTTAAATAAAACTTCATGACCGACATCCACGCCCACAAAATCCTCATCCTCGACTTCGGTTCCCAGTACACCCAGCTCATCGCCCGCCGCGTGCGCGAAATCGGCGTGTACTGCGAAATCCATCCCTGGGATTGCAGCGACGACTTCATCCGCGCTTTTGCCCCGCAAGGCATCATCCTCTCCGGCGGCCCGGAGTCGGTGACGGAGCAGGCCTCGCCCCGCGCACCGGCAACGGTATTCGACCTGAACGTGCCGGTGCTCGGCATCTGCTACGGCATGCAGACCATGGCGGCGCAACTGGGCGGCACGGTGGAAGCCGGCCACCACCGCGAATTCGGCTATGCCCAGGTGCGCGCCCGCGGCCATTCGGCGCTGCTGCAAGCCATCGAAGACCACGCCTCGCCGGAAGGCTGGGGCCTTTTGGACGTGTGGATGAGCCACGGCGACCGCGTCACCGCGCTGCCGCCCGGCTTCAAGCTCATCGCCAACAGCGAAGGCGCACCCATCGCCGGCATGGCTGACGAGGCCCGCCGCTACTACGGCTTGCAGTTTCACCCGGAAGTCACTCATACCCGCCAGGGCCAGCGCATCCTGGCGCGCTTCGTGCTCGACATCTGCGGCTGCGCCGCGCTGTGGACCGCCCAACACATCATCGCGGACAGTCTCGCCGCCATACGCGCCAAAGTCGGCGCCGATCAGGTCATTCTTGGCTTGTCCGGCGGCGTGGACTCCTCGGTGGTGGCAGCGCTGCTGCACCAAGCCATCGGCGCCCAGCTCACCTGCGTGTTCGTTGACACCGGCCTGCTGCGCCTCAACGAAGGCGACCAGGTCATGGCCATATTCGCCGAACACCTGGGCGTCAAAGTCATCCGCGTCGACGCCGAGCAGCGCTATCTGACGGCGCTGCGGGGCGAAACCGACCCGGAAGCCAAGCGCAAAATCATCGGACGCCTGTTCGTGGAAATCTTCGACGAAGAAGCCGCCAAGCTCAGCGATGCGCGCTGGCTGGCGCAAGGCACGATCTACCCGGACGTGATCGAATCGGCGGGATCGGCCACCGGCAAAGCACACGTCATCAAATCGCACCACAACGTCGGCGGCCTGCCGGAACACATGCAGCTCAAGCTGCTGGAACCGTTGCGGGAGCTGTTCAAGGACGAAGTGCGCAGCATCGGCGTGGAACTGGGCCTGCCGTCCGAGATGGTCTACCGCCATCCCTTCCCCGGCCCGGGCCTGGGCGTGCGCATTCTGGGTGAAGTCAAAAAAGCGTACGCGGACCTGCTGCGCCGCGCCGACGCCATCTTTATTGAAGAGCTGTACCGCCACGATTTATACGACAAAACCAGCCAGGCATTTGCAGTATTCCTGCCGGTCAAATCGGTGGGCGTAATGGGCGATGGCCGGCGCTACGACTACGTCATCGCCCTGCGCGCGGTGGAAACCATCGACTTCATGACCGCGCGCTGGGCGCATCTGCCCTACGATTTTCTCGACCTCCTATCGCGCCGCATCATCAACGAAGTGCCGGGCATATCGCGCGTGGTGTACGACATCTCCGGCAAACCGCCGGCGACGATAGAGTGGGAGTGAAATAAGGCGAGAGTCGTCTCGCTGCCGCCATCCAAGCCTCACGCACCTGCTCTATATGCCCGGCAAAACGCCTACCGTTGTCATAAACCTGTCATCAAGTCATCACTGGAGTGTCACATTGGTTGTTCATAATGCCGGGGCGTGATCAGGTCGGGCGCAGCAAAGCATCGGCTGTGCGGCATGAGCATCCTGCAGGTTTACATCCAACGATTAGCGAGGATTCTGAATTTATGAAACATAAAAACATCGCGGCCGCCGTGGCGCTGGCCGTAGCCGCTTACAGCAATGGCGCCATGGCTTTGGCTCCGACTGTTTCGCCGGACATTACTCTGTATATCGGCGGCGCTACCGCTCAGGATTACGGCATCGGCTTGCTCATCACCGAGCTGTGCTCGGAGGGTACGCTGGATACCTATCTGGATCTGGCCGATACCAGCAAGCCCGGTAAAAGTTATTCGGCTTATTTCTGCAAAATGAAGAGCAGCAAAATCACCGGCCTGACCGTTACCGATCCTAAAGTGCTGATTTACAAGCGTTCGGCCGGTGGTTCGGCCATGGGTGTTTCGCCGCTGGTCGGCGGCGGTACGGCGATCGACTTCATGAGCATCGCCAACAGCAACTGCACGCTGCAATCTGGCAAAACCGACGTGTGGGGTTGCACGGTCAGGACCGGTACGGCGGATTTGCAGTCCAAAAAAGTGGATATGGGCGTCTCCGACGTGAACCCGGAATTGTTCCTCGGCGACAACACGCCCGACGGTTTCGATCCGGTCAATAAAATACTGGTGAACAAGCAGTTGGTCGTCAGCGCCGCTGCCGCGCTGGTGTTCGGCGTGCCGGTTACCAAGGACTTGCGCGATACGCTGCAGAAAGCGGAAGTGGCACAGGGCAGCCTGGGTGCCGACTGCGTGGGCGACGAAACTGAAAGCTGCATGCCCAGCTTGAGCAAGGCTCAGGTCGCCAGCTTGTACGCCGGCCGCATCAAAACCTGGGACAGCTTTAAAGTCAACGGTCAGCCGTTGAGCGACTACGCAGCAAGCACCGCTCCCAGCAACAATCTGGTGCACATCTGCCGCCGCGTGGATGGTTCCGGCACGCAAGCCGTTGCCAACGAATTCTATTTGAACAATCCGTGCAGCGGTGATTATGGCGCCACCTTGCCGCCGGCGGCCAAAGATTCCACGCCGAATAAGCTGGCGGTGGTCAGCAATCCGCTGACAGGTCCCGTGGTGATCGAAAACAGCGGTTCCGGCGACGTGGAAGTCTGTTTGAACGATTTCAATGAAGCAACGGTTGGCCTGGGCGCCAATCACCCGAACCCCGCCGCCGGTTATAAAGCCTGGGCAGTCGGCGTGCAGAGCTTGGAGAAAAATGCGACGCTGAGCAATAAATACCGTTTCGTGAAAGTCGACGGCGTTGCGCCGACGTTGGAAAACGTCGCCAACGGTTCTTACTTGCACTGGGCGGAGCAGACCTTCCAGTGGCGTAAAACCAATGCCGGCGGCCCCAGCGGCAACAAGCTGAAGATTATCCAGAAGATCGCCAGCGAAGCCAGCAAGCCCAGCATCGTGGCCCAGCTCAATGTGTCGTTCAAGCACAGCTTCGGTGATTCCGGCTATCTGGTAACGCCGCAAAACGCCACGCCGGATGCCGATGGCGTGTTCGACGCCAACAACCCCGTCAATCCTTATTCGCATTCCTTCAACGGCAAAGTGGATAACTGCCTGGCGCCGACCGTTTACGGCAAGAGCAACGGCGCCAGCGCGCTATAAAGCATAGGATTTGCAGTCCGGCCCCGGCAAAGCCGCATTCGTGCGGCTTTGCCGGGGCCTTTTTATTGGGTGAAGCGCATTCACTGTCCCGCGGTGGCCGCCAAGTCTTTGGGGATGAATTTTTCGTCGTTCAGGATGCGGCTGAGTCCATCGCGTCCCAGCGTCAATACAAATAGTCCTTTGCGGTAAGCATAACGGTCGGCGCGCTCTTCGATCTGCACGCCGGCCACCGCGCCGTAAATCCGATACCCCCGATATTTGGGGAAAAACAGCAAAAACTCCTGCATGCGCTGTAAAAAGTCATTTACATCGGCCACTTTCAGCGTGGTTTTGACTTCGACCGGAATGACGACGTCGCCGTTTATCAGCATGACGTCAATTTCCATTTCCCGCCCATCGCGCTGGGCCAAATCCCGTTGCAGCGTTTCATTGACCTGAATGCCCCGCTGCCGGAACAAATTCAGTAATCCGGGCCGTACCAGGGCTTCCACCAGCTTGCCCCACTGGCCGGTGAACAACTCGCTCAGTTCGCGCAGCTTGCGGTCGGTTTCTTTGAATCTAAGATCGGTTTCCTGGAATTTGCGGTCAGTCTCCTGAAACCGGCGCGCGGTTTCCTGAAACATTTGCCAAACATCATCGTAAGTGGGGTGTGCGGTGGACATAAAGCCTCCTGAGCAAGCATCGATACATTAAGCGCCATTTTACCAGTCGGGCGCGGCAGTGCCATGCTCGCCGGGTTGTCACACGTCTGTCACATAACCATCACATTTGTGTCACATAGCCTGATCATAATGCCCCGGCCTGCCCTAGCCGGGCATCGCCAAACCGAGACACGACTTAATGTTCATTGTGACGAGAAAATTCACTATCGGCTGTGCCGCTCTATGGCTGGCCGCAGCGGGACCGCTGCTGCAAGCCGATGCAACCACCCCCGCCGCAGCCTCGGCGAATTCCGCGCAGGAAGCAGCCTTCGACGTATGGGAATACCGCGTGCTGGGCAACAGCGTGCTGGATGACCCGACTATCGAAAACACCCTTTATCCCTTTCTGGGGCTGGGCTTGACCATAGACAACGTCGAAGCCGCGCGCAAGGCGCTGGAGAGCGTATTTCACCAGGCCGGCTATAAAACGGTGCTGGTGGAGATTCCCGAGCAGGACGTCGGCGAGGGCATCGTGCGTCTGCAAGTGGTGGAAGGCAAGGTTTCCCGCCTGGCGGTCACCGGTTCGCGCTATTTTTCCCTGGGCCATATTCGCAGCCAGGTGCCGTCTTTGGCGGAAGGCCAGGTGCCGAATATGCCGAAGCTGCAAAAAGAATTAACCGCGCTCAACGCCGAATCCCCCGACCGCAAAATCTCCCCGGTGCTGCGCGCCGGCAAGACGCCGGGCACGCTGGAAGTGGACTTGCAGGTGGAAGACCAGCTGCCGCTGCACGGCAGCGTCGAAATCAATGGCAAAAACAACGCCAATACCAGCCGTACCCGCGTCATCAGCGGCATCAGCTATGCCAATTTGTGG
>SCQD01000036.1 GCA_004299145.1 Methylococcaceae bacterium
GCTCTTCCGATCTGCGCAATACGAAATCCTGGTCTTTTTGAATGTCGTCGGGATGGGTGATGGCCGTGAAAGTCAGCTTGAGCAGCTCTTCCGGCTCATAACCGAGAATCTCGCAAAATGCCCGGTTAACCCGCGTGAACCTGCCGTCCAGCGACAACAGCGCCATGCCGATCGGCGCCTGTTCCAAGATGTCGCGGAATTGCGTTTCGCCCGGGGGCGGCGCTTTTTCGGCGCCGGCGGCTGGTTCTGTCATGTTCATGGCTGGGTAGTCCCTGGTTTGTGCGTTGACTGCTTTTAAAAACAAAAGGCAACGTGGTTATGGCGCACGGGAAGCCGGAGCTTCCCGGGCCGCGTTCCCAAGCAAGAGCTTGGGAACGAGCAACGAGCAAAAATGCTATCCGCAGATTACGCAGATTACGCAGATTATTACCTGGGTTTTAATCTGCGGAAATCTGCGCAATCTGCGGATAATTGCTTTCAATATCATCCACGGATTAAGGATGCAGCGCATCCGCCACCTTTGCCAGCAGCGAGTCGCGGTCAAATGGCTTGACCACGAAATTGGCGATGCCGACTTTCATGCTGTCCAGCACGGCCACTCTTTCGCGGTTGCCGGTGACCATGATCACCGGCACCGTGGCGAACTGCGCGATGGTTTTTATGCGCCGCGTGGTTTCTATGCCGTCCATATCCGGCATTTTGATGTCCATGAGGATCAAGTCGGGTTGCGTGATGCGCAGGATGTTCAGCGCCTCGATGCCGCCGCCGGCGAATACCAGGCGATAGTTGTCCGCCCCCAGCAACTCGCTCAAAATCATGCGCTGAAAGTCGTCGTCGTCCACGATCAGGATGGTCAGCCGCACGCGGTTAGCCATGGTGGTCAAGGTACGCGCCGATTCCAGCATGGGCGCACAGTCCTTTTTGAATTCATCGGTCCACTGTTTGATGGGCTGTACCGATTGGGCCACCGTAACCAGGCGTTTCCCGATCACTTCCTGTTTAAGCCGCTTGATCTCCCGCTCCAGGCTGGCGACATTCCTGGCGCTGAGCGCATCCGGCAGTTCACCTTGGGTGATTTTTTGGGAAAACCCGTCCAGAACTTCGCCGACGTCCTGTTGCGCCTGTGAAATCGCGCGGTTGGCCTGTTCGATGCGCTGTTCTCCCAGCGCCATCTGCTGATCCATAAAAGCTTCCAGCTCGGTCAGTTTGCGGGCCTGCGCCGCGAATTGCGCCGACGTGGGCTGATCGCTCCGCATGGCGGCCAGATCGCGCAGCGCGTGGTGCACCGACATCAGCAAGCGCAGGTTGTCGCTGGACATCGGCCAGAACAGGATGTAATCGTCAAAGTAGTTTTTTTTGCAGGCTTGATAAGCCCGGCTGACTTCTTCTTTTTTGCACAGAATGATGGTGCGGTGCGACAGCAGATGGATGCTGCTGCTGAGCCGGTATAGCCCGAGGTAATAGCGCTTGGTTTTTTCCAGGCTATTGAAGGCGAGCACCAGCATGTCGGGGGTACGGCTTTCGAAGTCCTTGACGGCGAGTTCGGGGTTGGTGGAGAGGAAGACGTCTTCGAATTCTTTCGCGAGCAGTTTGCCCACTTGGGCCGCGTCGTTGAAGTTATCCGATGCCACCAGAATGGCTGCGCGGATTTCCTCGGGTTTGGGCGCGGTGATCTCCATCAGGGATATGGCCGATGATCGGTGCGCGGCACCGGCAAGGCATCGAGAAAAGCGTTGACGGCATCGAGTTCCTGCTCGAACAGGGGCAGCAGCGCGGTCAGCATCGCCGTGTCGCCCGCCTCGCCGGCGGCTTCCATCGTGGCGCACAATTCGCCGAGTGCCAATGCGCCCACGGTGCGCGCCGAAGCCTTGAGCCGGTGCGCCTGCCGGCTCACCCGTTCCGCTTGACGGTCGGCACAAGCCGTTTTCAATATCGAGGGGCTGGACATGGTCAACGGCCTGCGCCGCGTGCTCGGCAAAAAGCCGCTCTACCTCTCGATGCTGCGCAAGTTCTGCGCCGGGCAGAAATCCGTCGTGCTGGACATTACCCAGGCGCTGGATGCTCAGGACTGGGACACGGCGGAACGGCTCGCCCACACGCTCAAAGGCGTTGCCGGCAACATCGGCGCCACCTCGCTACAGCAACTGGCGGCAAAGCTCGAAGCCGCGATCAGGCAGCGCCAGCCGCGCGTGGCGGTCGATGACGGGCTGGAGGAGCTACGACACCCGCTGGCAACGCTGGTTACCCAACTGGAACAACAGGCTTGCGGGCTCCCTGCCCTGGAACCGGCGGTTTTAGATTCCCTCTCCCCTTTTTTAGAGCAGGGGGGGATAAAACACCCCTTTTTGGGAAAGGTGGGAACTGAACGATTACACCCCTGTGGTGGCGACGCGCACTATGCAGCCACGATACTGGTGGTCGACGACACGCCGGACAATCTGGAACTGATGAGCGGTCTGCTCAAGGACGAGTACCAGGTCAAAATCGCCGACAGTGGCGAAAAGGCGCTGGCGGTAGCAACGTCCGACGCGCCGCCGGACCTGATTCTGCTCGACATCATGATGTCCGGCATAGACGGCTACGAGGTGTGCCGGCGACTCAAGCGCGACCCCAGAACGATGAATATCCCGGTGATATTCCTCACCGCCAAGGATGAAGCGGCAGACGAGCAGCAAGGGCTGGAACTCGGCGCGGTCGATTACATCACCAAGCCGATCAGTCCGCCCATCGTCATGGCGCGCGTGAAGAACCACTTGGCGCTCAAGGCCACGGCCGATTTTCTGCGCGACCAGAACGACTATCTCGAACGCGAGGTGGCCAAACGCACGCATGAAGTGACGGCAAGCCGGGAAATCGCCGTCAAGAACGTGCAGCTCGAAGCCGCGAGCCGGATGAAGTCAGAGTTTCTCGCCAATATGTCGCACGAGTTGAGGACGCCGTTGAATGCCATCATCGGTTTTTCCGAAGTGCTCAAGGACAGGCTGCTGGGCGAACTGTCACCGCAGCAGACGGAATACATCAACGACATTTTCACCAGCGGCAGCCACCTGCTGTCGCTGATCAACGACATTCTCGACCTCTCGAAAGTGGAAGCGGGCAAGATGACGCTGGAGCTGGAACCGCTGCAAGTCGCTGCGCTGGTCCAGGCCAGCCTGCAAGTGGTGCGCGAGCAAGCCTTGACGTAGCGCCTGCACCTGACGGCCGAGGTCGCCGACGGTCTGGGCGAGGTCTGTCTGGACGAGCGCAAGGTCAAGCAGATGCTCTACAACCTGCTCTCGAACGCCGTCAAGTTCACGCCCGAGGGCGGCGAGGTGCGCATCGCGGCGCAACGGGTCGGGCGCGCCGCCGTGCCTGATGGACGTTACGAACACTATCTGGCGCTGGCGGTGAGCGACAGCGGCATCGGCATTTCCGCCGCCGATCAAGCGCGGCTGTTTCAGCCGTTTACCCAGATCGACAGCACGCTGGCGCGCCGCTACGAAGGCACGGGCCTGGGGCTGGCGATGGTAAAGCGGCTGGCCGAGCTGCACGGCGGGGCGGTGGCTTTGCAAAGCGCGCCGCAACAGGGTTCGACTTTTACGGTATGGCTGCCGTGGCGCACGGAGCCGGAATGACATGGCGCGCATACTGGTCATCGAAGACAACGCCGCCAACATGAAACTGGCGGTGTTCCTGCTGGAACAAGCAGGTCATGAAGTGTTCCAGGCGAGTGACGCCGAGGAAGGCATCCGCCTGGCGCGCGAGCAGCATCCGGCGTTGATCCTGATGGACGTGCAACTGCCCGGTATGGACGGCCTGGCGGCCACGCGCCTGCTCAAAGGCGATGCGATTACCCGTGACATCAAAATCGTGGCGCTGACCGCCTTCGCCATGCGCGGCGACCGCGAAAAAATCGAAGCCGCCGGTTGCGACGGCTACATCGCCAAGCCGATACGCTATCAGGAGTTTCTGCAAGTGGTGGGCGACGCCGTTGCACGGGCAGGAGTGGCTTTAGCCGCGACGTGATTCAGCCCCTTATCCGCAGATTGCACAGATTTCCGCAGATTAAAATCAGGTATAGGCGCCGGAATTAATCAAGATACACAGAACCTTTTGGCTTATGGAGCAAATTATTTGGCGCTACATGAAATCCTCAGTAATTCCATACTAGAATTATCACGGGGCAAAAAGCCGGTTCTTTGGGATCTTGCATGGTAACCTGTAGGCTGGGTTAGCGCATACCATTACACACAACTTGAGCATTACCGCGTAAGCTACTGACTTCACGATGTAAGCGA
>SCQD01000037.1 GCA_004299145.1 Methylococcaceae bacterium
TGTTGGCGCAGGCGGAGAAAAATTTCAGAGAAAAAACGCGGGTAAAAATTTTCGTCCGGTTGAAATTGGGCTTCGGCAAACAGCGTGGGGCGCAGGCTGTCGCCATCCGGCGGCGACAGTATGCCATCCAGACGAAACGCCGTTTGCTTGATTTCTTCGGAACTGAAGCGGTAGCCGTCCGCGGCAATATCCAGCCCGGCCAGCTTCAACAACAGCACAGGCATCCGTTGGAACAAGCGATAAAACAGGCTATCGGTTTTCATGGGGCGATTTTACCATCAAGGTGGTTTCAGGAAGCCTTAGCGATTCCGCGAGGACGCGGCGGCTTTCCAGCTGCTGCCGCTTTTGGAGTGCGGCACAAGGGTTGCGCCTTTTTTCGTTTTACCGCCATGCTTTTGTCGTTGCCCAAAAGAAAACCCCGTCCCAGGCCTTACAATTTACATTAGAAGTGTCAAATGTAAGGCCTGACCCCACCCCCTACGCGCCGACTCAACCCAGCCTACAGGCTGACGTTTCCATGCGAATTCCCAAAGAACCCAAAGTTTTGCTCCGCGAGAACGCGCCTACAACACCCCAAGCGCCACGTAACTGCCGTTGTAGTCGTAGCCCTCGTGGATGTACCGAACGAAGGGAGGCGCATCGTTCGCGGCTCGGGCTTTGATGCGGTTCGCCGACTCAGCGCATCCTACGCGCTATCAAATGATGCAAATACCTCGCTCAAATCAATCATCAAGTCAGGAAACAAGCTGGGTATTGCCATGCCGTTATTGGCATACATATTTTCCAGCCTATAACACGCCTTGCTATCTAAAACAAATTGATAGACAGCTTGCTCATACGGATAAACCATCCAATATTCGCTTACCCCGCTTTCCTGATACAATTCGAATTTAATTTTCATTTCCCGTTTGGAATTGCCTTTCGAAAGGATTTCGATAATCCAATCAGGCGCACCGTTACAACCCTGAGCATCCAATTTGGCCGTATCGCAAACAACGCATAAATCGGGTTGCACCACGCTGTGAATGTCTTGATTGGCTAAAATGGATTTTTTGTGGTCATATAAACGCACGTCAAACGGCGCATGAAAAACCTGGCAGCGTTTTTTGTGCAGATAATTGCCAATCACCAGCAGCAGATTTCTTGAGATAAGCTGATGCCCCATAGTCGGCGCTGGAGCCATGCGCATGATCTTGCCTTTAATGAGTTCAACGGCTTCATCAAATTGCCACGCCAAATAATCAGCATAACTATATGTTTTAGTTAAATCCAACTCTGACAGATGAGTAATTTTTGGCATTTACATAATCTCATAGTCCGTGATGTATCATAACGTCAGTGTGGCGTTGGTTACCGTGCCTTCCGTGGCATCGATGCTGGAAAAATTGAGGATGACCACGCGCCCGGTGGTGGGCGCTGTGGCCAGCTTGACGCTGACGGTGGCGGTATCGCCGTCCTCATGGGTGGTTAAGTCATTATGGTTAATGATGAAAGCGGGAACGGCACTGGCGGCTTTCGGGCAGGGTATCGTATGCATGAAAAACTCCTGGAGGGCATGAGGTTGAAGCAAACGGATTTAGGCAAAGCTGAGTCGGAAAGGCAAGCCAACACTAGCAATGTTTAAAACGCCTGTCACCCGGTTTTATGATATTGCCATTTATTACGTACACGCCAAATAATGGTGAAGCTGGAGGGGCGTAGGGCTTGCCTGTATAGGTTTTTGACCATTATTCAGTGCCGTGGCGCTTAGAGTGACGCCCACTATGGAGTGCGGCGGCCTTAGACGCCGCTGTAGCTTTCGGAGCGTTGCACTGGACGGCCAATCTCCCGCTTCGAACAGCCATAGCGCCGCCGCGCGATGCTTGGGGCGGCGCACTCCATAATAGCCATGCTCAACTGCGTCACTAAACAAAGGTAACACCATGCGAGAAATCCCTTATCCCACGCCCGGCGAAATTCTTCGGGAGGAATTCCTGATACCGCTGGGCATTACCCAATATCGGCTTGCCAAGGAGATCGGCGTGCCACAGCGACGCATCGGCGAAATCATCGCCGGCAGGCGCGCCGTCACGGTCGATACCGGCCTGCGCCTCGCGCGTTTTTTCGGGTTTTCGGGATGAGCGATGGTTTCTGGATCGGTCTGCAAACGGATTACGACACCGCCTGCGCCAAAGATGCCATGGCCGATGTGTTGGCGCGCATCCATCGTTATGAACCTGCCCACGTCTGAGCGGCTTGGTTGACGGAACCGCCGTCGCGTTCCGCTGGCATAGCCGATGCTCTATTCGACCGCTACCGCGTCCCTACTTTATCCGCAATGCGATACCCCATGGCCCGATAGCCGCGCTGACGCTTGTCCCACATGCGCAGCAAGGCCGGGTGTCCGGTATCGATGAAATCGATAATGCGCGCGTCGAGCTTGCCGGCATGCTCTCGGTGCAAGCGGCCTGCGTACTGCTGTAGCGTGCCTTTCCAGGAAATCGGCATGGCCAGCACCAGGGTGTCCAGCGGCGGATGGTCGAAGCCTTCTCCGATCAGCTTGCCGCCGGCAAGTAATACGCGCGGCGCACCGGGCGGCAGCGCTTCCAGTTCCGCCATCACTGTAGCGCGCTGCTTCTGCGACATTCGACCGTGCAACAGCAGCGGGTTAAGCACTTTTCCCGATAGCGCCGCCAAAATGGCGCGCAGGTGCTCGGTGCGTTCGGTCAGCACCAGCACCTTTCGGCCTTGCCGGTATAGCTTTTCGATTTCAGCGGCAATCGCTGCCGTTCGGTCTGCATCGCCAACGAGGGCGCTGAACACGGTTTGAATGGCCGCATCTGCCGGCAAATCCACAGACTGGTAGAGCCAGTGGGGAACGACTTCCAGGTCGCGCGGCGCGCCGTCGGATTGTGCCGCCGTGTGCCGTATCGGTCCACACTGCATGAAAATGATCGGTTGCTGACCATCGCGGCGGATCGGCGTGGCGGTGAGTCCCAGCACGTATTTGGCCCGCACCTGCTTGAGGATGGCCTCGAACGATTGCGCGCCCATGTGGTGGCACTCGTCGACGATCACCAGACCGTATTGCTCGACCAAGGGGTTGCTTTCGTCCTGATGCGCCAGCGATTGCATCACCGCGATGTCGATCTTGCCGGTCGGTTTGACTTTGCCGCCGCTGATCATGCCGATGTCGCCTGCGCCGACGTCCAGAAAAACCCGCAAACGCGCCTGCCATTGTTTGAGCAATTCGGTGCGATGCACCAACACCAGCGTGCTGACGGCGCGCCGGGAGATCAGCGCTGCCGCCGACACGGTTTTGCCGAACGCGGTCGGTGCGCACAACACGCCGACATCGTGCTGCAACATCGCCGCGATGGCCGCTTCCTGATCCGCTCGTAACGTGCCGATGAAAGCGACATCAAGCGGCGCACCGCTACAGCGTTGATCGCGCAATTCGCAGCCGATGCCGTTGTCCTCCAGCAAACCCAGCGCCGCATCCAGACAGCCACGCGGCAATGCGATGTGATGGGGATAGTTTTCCGCGCAACCGATGACGCGCGGCTTATTCCAAACCGACAGGCGCATTGCCTGAGCTTTGTAAAATTCAGGGTTCTGAAAAGCGGCCAGACGAATCAGGCGGTTGCACAGCGATTGCGGCAGTTGGGCTTTTTCGAAATAGATCAAATTGGCCAAAATTACGGTCAACGACTTGGGCATGGGGTCAGCCAGTTTTGCGCTGGCGGGCTTGGAGCGTTGCCAGGGTTCCCGGTAGTCCTCTGCTTCGATAAAGCTGACGTCCAGTGGATGCATGCCCTGACCGGCCTGCAAAATGACGGGCTCGATATCATGCACGGACATAGTGCGGATGGAAGCCAGAAACGCCCACTGGTTGTGATGGGGACGCAAGTCGCCATCCACGAAAACGCTGCCGCCGGCCTCGCGCGGCTGTTTTTGTAACGGCAGGGCAATCAGATTGCCGAAGCCACCCTTGGGCATCGTGTCTTGATTGGGGAACAGGCGGTCGTAGGAGTGGAGCTTCAGTTGCCGGGTACGGGCACAGGTGTGGCTGATGAGGCTGGTGCCGAGTCGGCGCGCGTCACGGGCGGGAACGGCGTCGGCAAAAAAGATCCATGCGTGTGCGCCATTACCGGAACGGGAAATTTCCAGCGCGACCGGCACGCACAGTGCCTGACAGGATTGAGCGAAAGCCGTCACATCATCGCGCCATTCGACCTCGTCAAAATCCACCGCCAGAAAATAACAGGTATCGTCAGGCAACAGCGGGTAAACCCCCATCGTGTGTTTACCGGCAAGGTGCGCGTAGATGGCGGCATCGGTGACCGGCAGTAATTCACGATGGTTGCACGCCGAACACTTGACGGTTGGTTTTTCGCAAACGCCGCTACCTTGGCCGGGCTTCCTGACGAATTTATCGTTGGCACAAGCCGGGGTATAGCCGCTGATGCCCTTGGACTTGTTTTCCCAGCGAGTGGGGTAAACATCGGCGCGGCCGCGAAACAAGCGGCGAAACAGTGCGATTTTTTGATCGGTATCGAGCTTGGCGGTAACGGCTTTGCGCGCCATCACGGGTTCGGGTGCCGGCGGCAAACGCCACGGGATGCCGTGCGCCTCCAGCAAGGCGATCAGGCGGGTATTTTCAGCGCATAATGCGGTTATTTCGCGCTGCATGTCGGCTGGGGTATCGCAACGATCAGCGGAACGGGGCATTTTGATAGCCGTATTTACAAACCGGCCGGTTGGCCGTGGGAGGGGTTTGGTTTTTTTGTTCTCACGGGCTCCGTGGGAAAGCATTTAACCCAAATCATTGATCTGCCCAGCCGCCCTGATCCCGGACAAATAAGCGCCGTGCACGGTTTGCGGATAGCGCCGGTGGGTGGCTTCGCCGGCAAAAAACAAACGCCTGGCCACCGGGCGCGCCAAATCATCGAAATGCTGCGGCACGGCGCCCGTCGCCAGATAGGAATAGGAACCGCCGGCAAATTCATCCTGCCGCCAGCGGGTGATGGCATAACCTTCCGGTTCAGTCACGGCTGAGCCATACAGCGTGCGCAGTACACTCAAAGCGTCGTCGACGATGGCGTTATCATCCCAGTTTTCCATCGTCTGAGCGTAAGCGGCGGCGTTAAAACCCAGCAATACCGGCTGCCCGCTGTAATGGTGGAAATTCAGCCATTCCGCCCAGCGCCCTTTGCCGGCGCCGATATACCCCAATAACTCCGGTTTGCCGTCCCAAAAAGGCGTGGAAAATTTCAGCCAGGTTTTATTCAGCAGCCCCATGCCCAGTTTGGCAATCGCTTGCTGTTTGCTGATGGGGAGTGCCGGTTGAAACTGAATGGCGGCGCGCTTTAACACGCCCAGCGGGACGGTCACTATGGCATATCGGGCCTGGATTTCCTGTCCGGCTGCGGTCAACAACTGTACGCCATGATCACCGTAAGCAACGTGGGTAACCACGGCGCCCTGCCGGATCATCAAACCGTCGGCCAGATAATCGATGATTTGCCGGTAACCGCCGGGCAGCAAGACGTCGGGACCGTCGAGTTCTCCATCCTGATCCCAGTATTTGAGCGATAAGCCGGCGATGGCGGCGCCGTAATCGTGCTCGATTTCCGTATTGAAGGCGTAATGCAAATCCCGGATTTCCGCCGCGCTGAAGTGCTGCTGCGCAATGACGGCAGCGACGGCACTGCCCAACGAGCGCTCCACGCTGGATGCCGCTCGCATTTTGTAGGTCTGGGTCAGGACGGATCGATAGCGCGTCAAAAGGGCGTTGTGTTCCTGTTCGCTCAACGGAGTATCGTCGTCTCGATACACCTGGATAGCGCCGTAGTGGGTGGGCACGGTTTCCATGCCGATGGTTTTGGCCAACTTGCTGATGGGATTGCCGCTGATGCCGTGTATCCAGGACGCCCCCAAATCCATGGGAAAACCCAAATCCTGACGGGTCCAGATGCGCCCGCCGATGCGTTCGCGTGCTTCCAGCAGCACGACATCCCAACGGCTTTGTGCCAACGTGCGCGCCGCCGCCAAACCGGCGATGCCGGCGCCGACCACCGCAACTTCGGTACGAATGGGCGTGCCGGCCGCAGCCTGCCCCACGCGGGGCAGCCCGGCCAGCGCGGCGGCGGCGGCGGCGCTTAAGCGTAAAAATTTACGGCGTGATAGTGCGTTCATGGTCGTTCATGAGTAGCACGATCGGGTCGAGGTAACGGGCGCAATCCCGTTACCTCGACCCGATCGCGCTGACGCAAAGGGATTTTTACAAAAGATACATCCGCTGTAAACCACCGTCAGTGCGCTTTAAAAACGTCCTCCAACGTTTTGGCGTCCAAGGTATTTTCCACCCACTGTTCAAGCTGCTCGGGAGCGGCCTGCTCAATGCGCGTGATCATGGGGACCGGAATGGATTTAAAACGACGTATCAACAGTCGTTTCAGCAGGGTGGCCTCGCCTTCCCGCCGTCCCTGGTCCAGGCCCTGGCTTAGGCCCTGACTTAGGCCCTGGCTCAGGCCATCCTGCTGCCCCTTGCGCCATCCTTCCTGCTCCCCTTCGCTGAATACGTCCTGGTAAAAACGGGTCTGCTTGAGGTCAATCTCTTGTATGCCGATCATCTGTCTAATCTCCTCACGG
>SCQD01000038.1 GCA_004299145.1 Methylococcaceae bacterium
GCATTACGCGAGTTCGACCTCAACCACGATGCGCGCATCGACGGCGCCGATGCGGTGACGGCGGATTTGCGCATCTGGCAAGACCTGAATTCCGATGGGGTGAGCGGTGCTGATGAATTGCTGACCCTGCCGCAGACGGGGATCAGTTCCATTGACCTGAACATGGACGCGATGCTGGATACGCAAAACGGCAATACCCTGCTCGGCAGCGGTAAAATCGACTATGCCGACGGCAGCCAAGGCCGATGGTATGACGTCGGCTTTGGCTTCGAGGCGGGAGTTGGCAATGGCACGCAAAGCGATGGTAACGACCCGACCTCAACCGGCGCCCTCACCCCACCCCCTCTCCCCGAGGGAGAGCGAAGCGAGGGTTTGGGGCTTTTGGCACCAGCCACCACGACGGCAACCGAAGCACAGGACGCGGCCGCCGACCTCGCTCAGGTGGAACCGCTGACCAAACCACAGGCCAGCAATGGTTTGACTGAACCCACCCTTACCCAGGCGCCGCCCGCCATCGACACGGGGGCGGCTTACCAGAGCATGGTGCTCGGCACGGACCCCGCCGCTTCCGGCTACAGCTTGACGGATAGCACGTATCCCAGTAGCGTGGATGCCGGCTTCCACCTACCCACAGACAGTGGCCTGGACGGTTTGCAGACAAACCCGCTGGATCATATGGCAACGTCAATGCTGGCCGGATGAATGCCGTTGGGTTGGCAATCCTCTGAGTGACGGTTGGCGGGCGTACCGTTGGTTGAAAAATCGTTACAAGATCAAAACCCTGGGTTTCCACACGTAACCGTTTAGCCCCCCTTGTTTTTATGCCCTCACCCTAATCCTCTCCCGCGGGGAGAGGGGGCTAAACGGTTACTTCCACACAGCCAAAACATAGCCGCCATTTTTATGCAACATTTATTGCACTTATTGGAACGACTCCGGCTCAACACCAAGCTGTTGCTGGGATTTGGCCTGATTTTATCCGCCACCTTTTTCATTGGCTTGCAGGGACTCTATGCCATAAACAAACAAAGCCAGCAGGCGCAGTTGATTTATGAATATGAATTATTGGGGATTTCTCACCTCAAGCAGGCCAACGTCGACCTGATTCAGATAGCGCGCAGCCTGCGTGAAATGATGATGGCGGCGGACCAGGCGCAGCGTGACCTGGCAAAACACAAACTCGACCAAGCGCGCCTGAACTTGCAAAGCGAACTGGACGAGGGCCGCCAACGGGTATTTGGCGAGACCAATAAACGGCGCCTGCAAGCCTTCGACGTGCTGTTTGCGCAATACCGGCGTGACATCGATCACGCCATGACCCTGCTGGCAACGGAAGATTTCAGCAATATCAAGCCGTCGCAGCAATATTTGCAGGAACCCGAGCGCAGAGCGCGCATCCTCGAAATGTACGAAACCACGGCGGCGATCATCCTCGATAAAGAGGAAAACGCCCGTCAGGCGGTAGCGCGCGCCAACGCCATTGCGGAGGATTCCCGGCTGAGTTTTATCAGCTTGATCATCGGTGGGGTAATCGGCGGTTCTTTATTCAGTTGGCTCATCAGCCTCTCGATCCGCCGTCCTTCGGAAAATCTGCGCCACAGCGTCGTCAATATCGCCAACGGCCGCTTGGACATCGAAGTACCGCACACCGATTACGCCAATGAAATCGGCGCCATGGCGCGTTCCGTCAAAGTATTGCATGAAGTGGCGCTGGCCATGGAAGTGCGGCACTGGGTTAAAGCAGGCATTGCACAGATCAACAGCGCCGTGCTGGGGGTCGAAGATTACGCCGAATTCGCCGCCATTTTGATCAGCCATTTGGCGCAGTTGTCCGACGCACCGCTGGCGACGTTTTATGGTCTGACCAAAACCGGCGGGCAATACCGCCTGCTGAGCCATTGGGGTTGTTCCAAACCGAGTGACTTGCCCTGGGCCTTCGCCGGCGGCGAAGGCTTGATAGGCCGTTGCGTACTGGCAAAACAGCCGTTGGAAATCAGCGATGTTCCCGACGGTTATCTGCGCATCCGTTCCGCGCTGGGCGGAATCGCCCCACCCTGCCTCCATATCATGCCGGTGCTCAATCAGGGCGGCACTGTTTTGGCGGTCATTGAACTGGCCTCATTCAAGCCGTTCACTGCCCGGCAAAGCGCTTTGCTGGATGAAGTATTGCCGCTGATGGCGTTGAACATCGAAATACTCCAACGCAACCTGCAAACGCGTGATCTGCTGGCCGAAACCCAGCGCCAAAGCGAGATATTGAAAGCCTCCGAAACGGAGTTGCTGATACAAAAAGAAGCCTTGCTCGCTAAAACGCAGGAATTGGTAAATCTCAACACAGCGATGGACCACAGAGGCAGGGAACTTGAAATCGCCAAGGCCAAAGCGGAGGAAGCCACCAATACCAAAAGCATGTTTCTCGCCAATATGAGCCATGAAATCCGCACGCCGATGAATGCCGTCATCGGCATGTCGCATCTGGCCTTGAAAATGGCATTGGAACCCAAGCAACGCGATTATGTGCAAAAAATCCACACGGCGGGAATTTCGCTGCTGGGCATCATCAACGACATTCTCGATTTTTCGAAAATCGAAGCCGGCAAAATGGAAATCGAGCACATCCCGTTCTGGCTGGACGAGGTACTCGACCATTTTGCCACCGTGGTCGGCCACAAAGCCTATGAAAAAGCCCTGGAATTTCTCATCCACGTTGCGCCCGACGTACCCCAGGGCTTGATCGGCGACCCGTTGCGCCTGGGTCAGGTGTTCACGAATCTGACCAACAATGCCATCAAATTTACCGAAACAGGTTACATCAAGGTAGACATCCGGGTTGCCGCCCGCGTAGCGGAACGGGTGCAACTCGCCGTCGCCGTGGAAGACAGCGGCATCGGCATGACGCCGGAACAATGCAATCGCTTATTCCAGGCATTCAGCCAGGCCGATGGCTCGACCACGCGCAAATATGGCGGCACCGGCTTGGGTCTGGCCATATCCAAGCGTTTCGTCGAATTGATGGATGGCCGCATCTGGGTCGAATCGCAAGCCGGCGCCGGCAGCCAATTCAAGTTTCTCGCCTGGTTCGGGCTTGCGCAGCAGCAGTCGCACAAACCGGCCATCACGCTGTCGGTCCAGGACTACCGCGCCCTGGTGGTGGACGACAATGCGGTGGCGCGCGAAATTCTTGCCGAACAACTCGCCGGCTTGGGGATGCGCGTGGACAGCGCAGACGGCGGCCAGAAATGTTTGCGTGCTTTAGCGGCAGCCGATGCCGACGACCCTTACCAGGTGGTGTTCATGGATTGGCGGATGCCCGGCATGGACGGCGTGGAAACGAGTCGCCGCATTCGCTGGGAAAGCGCGTTGCGGCACCCGCCGGCCATAGTCATGGTGACGGCATTCGGCCTGGACGACGTGCGCGCAAAGGCGGAACGGGTCGGCGTGGCGGGATTCCTTACCAAACCGGTCAATCACTCCCACTTGTGGGATACCCTCGTGGCGGTTTTCGCCCCGGAAATTCATGCCGCATTATGCCAAGCGGATATCTCCGCCAGACAAGCCATCGACCTGAACGGCGTCGACGTGCTGTTGGCCGAGGACAACGACATCAACCAGCAGATTGCCGTGGAAATGATGGAGTCGGTGGGGGTCAAAGTCACCGTGGTCAACAACGGCCTGGAAGCCGTGGAATTGCTCCAGAACACCCAGGACCCATTGCCCTGGTCCATCGTTTTCATGGACATGCAGATGCCGGTGATGGACGGCCATCAAGCCACTCAGGCACTGCGTAAACAAGCCCGCTTCGACAATCTGCCCATTATCGCCATGACCGCGCACGCCATCGCCGAAGAACGCGAACGCTGTCTGGCGGAAGGCATGAACGACCATATCAGCAAACCCATCGATCCGGATTTGCTTTATCGCACGCTGGAGCGCTGGGGTGGCAAGCGCACCGATAGGGCGGGTTCCGGTGCCGCGCCGCAGCAGCCAGTCAGGCCCGCTGTCCTGCCGGCGGAACTGGCTGACGCATTGCGTGGTATCGGCGTCGACGTCGACGCCGCCATGCGCCGCGTGGTGGGCAACCCCAAGCTGTACGTTGCGCTGTTGCGCAAATTCGCGCAAGGCCAAGCCGATGCACCGGCACGGCTGCGCGCCGCACTGGCGAATGGCGACCTGACCATGGCTGAGCGCGATGCACATACGCTCAGAGGCGTTTCCGGCAACATCGGTGCGGAAGCGTTGGCCGTGTTGGCCGGCAAACTGGAAAGCGCGATCCGGCAGAGCGAGCCGGAAGATGCCGTTGCGGCACAGCTAAACCAGCTTGCCGGGGAGCTGGAGCGGTTTATTGACGCCATTCAGCGCGGATTGCCGGAGGAAGCGGCTGCGGCTGCCACTGTGGAAACCGATCTGACCGGCGCTCCGGAACTGTGCAAAGCGCTGGCGGAACTGCTGGCTGACGGTGATGCCGAAG
>SCQD01000039.1 GCA_004299145.1 Methylococcaceae bacterium
TCGGAGATGCGCGCGATCAGGCTCTTGCCGCCGCGCGGCACGATCACGTCGACGTAATCCTTCATCGTAATGAGCTCGCCGACTGCGGCGCGGTCGGTGGTGTTCACCACCTGCACGGCGGTCTCCGAAAGTCCTGCTTCGCGCAGCCCGGCATGCACGCAGGCGGCTATCGCCTGGTTGGAAAGGATCGCTTCCGAACCGCCGCGCAGGATCGCCGCGTTGCCGGATTTCAGGCACAGCCCGGCGGCGTCTGCCGTGACGTTGGGGCGAGACTCGTAAATGATGCCGATCACGCCGAGCGGCACGCGCATCCTGCCGACCTGGATGCCGGAAGGGCGGTAGCTCAGGTCGCTGATTGCGCCGATCAAGTCAGGCAGTTGCGCGATCTGCCGCAGCCCTTCGGCCATGGAGCGCACGGTCTTCTCGGTCAGCGTCAGGCGATCCACCGATGCATCGTCCAGCCCCTCGATTTTTGCGCGAGCGACATCCTTGGCATTCTCGGCGATGAGGATTGCGCTGCCGTCCAGGATGGCGGCGGCGATGGCTTCCAATGCGCGGTTCTTGGTGTTGGTGTCGGCCTGCGCCATGACGCGCGAAGCCGCGCGTGCCTGTTGCCCGACAGACTTCATGTATTGCTTGATGTCATCCATGATGTTTCCCGTGTTGCGTGTGGCGCGCATTTTATCACCCCGGCATGCGATTGTAGGGGCGCGATTTAACCGGACCGCGCAGGGCAAATTTACCGCGCCTTATCGCGCGATCAGTGTTGTAGATCCTATGGTTTTTTGCAAGCCTGAAACCCGAGTTTATCCGGGTCAAAGGGTTGATTGGAAGTCCATACTGCAAAGGCGATGCGAAGCAGCTTGCGGGCGATGATTATAATGGCCTCAGTGGTGGCGAAGCCTTTTGCCTGTAACGCGACATACAGGGGCTTGAAGGTCTTGGTTTTGGCCGCACTTTGAGCGGCCAGGTAAATCAATCGCCGGTCTTCGGCATTGCCCTGTTTGGTCAGACGCCGCCTGCCCACCTTATTGCCCGAGTCTTTCGGGCGCGGGTCCAGCCCATACGCCGCCACCACGGCGTCACTATTGGCGAACGGTGTACGGTCAAAACGATGCGTAAGCGCCAGACCATTGAGCAAACCAATGCCCGTAATCGTCTGCAACATTACACACTTCTGTTCGAGCGCCGCATCCTTCTTCACTGCCGCATGGAGTTGCACATCGATTTCTGCGATCAGTGTTTGCAGGCTGTGCAGCGCTTTTTTGTGGGCGCGCTTCAATGCCGCGCTGCCGATAGACTCGGTCGCCAGCAGGCACTGGCGAATCGCCCCACAATGTTTGACGATGCCTGCGCGCTGGCTCAACAGGTTGCGTAACGTGCGCTGTGTGGCGGTGGGCACGGTATAGGGATGCAACCGATCACCCTCACGCGCCACATAACGCGCTATGACACTGGCATCGAGCGGATCGGTTTTACCCCGCTGGCCGACGCCCTTGGCATAAAGCGACAAATGCTTGGGGTTGATGACGTAGACACGATGGCCGTGCAGCACCGCACCATCGGCAAGCGTGCAATGATAGCGTCCGGTTGCTTCCATGCCGATGACGGCATCCTTGGGGAGTTGCGTCAACCACGCTTTAATCGCTTGACGATTGTTGGCGATGGTCTTCACGGCCTGGTTTGAGTTGGCGCAGGCAATGACGATTTCAGTGCTGCTGATATCGGCACCGAAGATGGTGGGTGTTGGCGGGTAATCAGACATGATGGCTCCTTGATCCACAGCGAAGACGAAGTCACCTGCGCGACACGCGTCGCAGTGGAAAAACCGGCATCAGCGCAGTACACTCTGGCGTGCTGGGGGAGGCTGTCTTCGTGACGTTAGCTTGTATCTATCGGCGGTCAGGTGGTGATTGGCTGCCGCTGCATCCCAAATCGACGTTAGTGAAGACAGGGTGGGGACATGGCTACGTGAGTCTGTCCGCAACATTGGCAGATAGCCCGGATCGTCCCTCCACCCCGGCACCCTATCGGTGCGGATTGAATCATACAAGCCCGGATAAAACGTAGTGCAATCCGGGGTTGGATACGAGGCTCCCCGGATTCCGCTATCGCTGCATCCAGGCTACGAATCTGGCAGATCACTTGACTGGTATTAGAGACGATTGTGTCTCACGCAAAGATATCCTCGCCCAGGCTCGGGCGGCCGCCTGTTTTTGGCGCGCTGACCAGTTTGCTCGGCACTTGTTTGCGCAGGCGCAGCAGCAGTTCATGGGTGGTTCGGGCCAAAGCATCTTCATGATCCTGTTCGTCGTCATCGCCTTCTTCAGACCTTGCGCGCAATTGGTTCTCGCCGGGCTGCCAGTCGGGGAACATTTCAAACAATACCCGATCCCAGGCTTCCGCATCGGTTCTGGCAATTTCCAGCGCGAGCGGAATCACGTCGTGATCGGAAGTCGTCGGGCCGCTGTTATGCGCGCCGCGAGCGTGGATTTCATTGGCGATTTCGATGATCTCCTCGGCGGCCGTCGAGAACAGCACGGCAAAAGCCGTCGTCCCCCAGTCGGTCGATAACGCCTGGTGGATAAGCGCTGCGCGCCGCTCCGGATCTTCGCTGGCGAACAGGACGCCATGGATATGCGCGAACAGGGATTCGGTCAGCACTTCCGGCTCATCCTCGATCATCTCCTCGCTCCAGGTGGCGGCGAAGAAGGCCAGGCTTTCCGCCCAGGCCTTGGGCGAAATCAGCAGCGTGGCCAGCGACAGCTTGCCGCCATCGAAAGCGGCAAGGTGCATGGCAGCCACCTGCGGCTCCAACGAGTCCAGCACTTGAACGACGGCAAGATCGCCGAATTTTTCCGCCGCGTCGTTGAAGGCCTCTTCCGCATGTTCGGTCGAGCCGGCCAGAACCAGCTCGGTGACCTGCAGGCTGATCGCCGGAAGATTGGTTTTGTCAGTCATTCCCGTCCTCGCGTGTATCGAATAGATCAATCACATCCTGGCTCGGCACGCCCCGCTCATCGTCCTCGCCATCATCCATATCGCTTTCCTCTTCTTCTTGCAGGGCTTCGTTGTCCACATCGGCCCAGCGCTTGGTATTCTTGAACAGGAAAGCCGTGATGACCGCCTTGCGCGCCAGTTCCGGATTGTTGGCGAAAACGGTAGCCAAAGCCTTGCC
>SCQD01000040.1 GCA_004299145.1 Methylococcaceae bacterium
GCGGAGCCGATCCCCTGGATGGGGCTGCCCTGCTCCGCCGAGATTGCGTTGCCGCCGTTGGCAGGCGTGATTCTGGTTCCGGAGGCATAAATCTGTAGGGGCGCGATTCATCGCGCCCTCCGCACATTATGAATACATTGATTTGAACTGACGCCATCATGTCCAAACTTACCCAATCCGCCGCATGGCAAGCGCTCGGCGCACATTACGCCGCGATCAAACCACTCCGGATGCGCCGGATGTTTCAGGACGACCCGGCGCGCCCCGATAAATTTTCGGTGCAGCTCGGCAACCTGTTTTTTGATTACTCAAAAAACCGCATCAACGAAGAAACGATAAAGCTGCTGCTTGCACTCGCCGAACAAGCCGGGCTCTCCGCCCATATCGAACGCATGTTCGGCGGAGAGAAAATCAACTCCACCGAACAGCGCGCGGTCTTGCATACCGCCCTGCGCAACCGCTCCGACCGGCCCGTTTATGTGGACGGCAAAAACGTCATGCCGGATGTGCGGCGCGTGCTGGGGCAAATGCGCCGCTTCTCCGATGCGGTGCGCAACGGCCAGCATGTCGGGCACACCGGCAAAGCAATCCGCGACATCGTCAACATCGGCATCGGCGGCTCCGACCTGGGCCCGCTGATGGCATGTGAAGCGCTCAAGCCTTACGCATCCCCCGCGCTGCGCGCACATTTTGTTTCCAACATCGACGGCACGCACCTGAGCGAAACGCTGAAAAAACTGGATGCCGAAACCACCCTGTTCATCGTCAGCTCGAAGACCTTCACCACGCAGGAAACCCTCACCAATGCACGCTCGGCGCGCGCCTGGCTGGTCGGGAAATTAGAGGGTGAGCAGGCCGTCGCAAAACACTTTGCCGCCGTCTCGACCAACCTTGAAGCCACCGCCCAATTCGGCATCAACCCGCAAAACGTATTCGAATTCTGGGACTGGGTCGGCGGGCGTTACTCGCTGTGGTCGGCGATCGGTTTGCCCATTGCACTGTTCGTGGGCATGGACAAGTTTGAAGAATTGCTGGCTGGCGCGCACGCAACGGACGAACATTTCCGCAACGCGCCGCCGGACAAAAATATTCCGGTACTGATGGGCTTGCTCGGCATCTGGTATGGGAACTTCTTCGGCGCCGGCTCGAATGCCGTGCTCCCTTACGACCAATACATGCACCGCTTCGCCGCCTATCTGCAACAACTGGACATGGAAAGCAACGGCAAAGGCGTGGACCGCGATGGCAACGCGGTGGATTACGACACCGGCATGGTGGTGTGGGGCGAACCCGGCACCAACGGCCAGCACGCCTTCTACCAGCTCATCCACCAGGGCACGCGCATGATACCGGCGGATTTCCTCGCGCCGCTGCACAGCCAGAACCCGCTCGGCGAACATCACGCCATCCTGCTGGCCAACTGCTTCGCGCAGACCGAAGCCCTGATGGTCGGCAAAACCGCTGAAGAAGCGCGCGCCGAACTGGTTGCGCAAGGCCTGCAAGGCGGGGCGCTGGAAGCCCTGCTGCCGCACAAAGTTTTCCCCGGCAACAAACCCACCAACACCCTGCTGTTCGACCGGCTCGACCCCCACACACTGGGCATGCTGATCGCGCTGTACGAGCACAAGGTATTCGTGCAAAGCGTGGTATGGAATATCAACCCGTTCGACCAATGGGGCGTGGAACTGGGCAAACAACTGGCGGGGAAAATCCTGCCGGAACTGCGCGATGCGGGTGCGGTTTCGCAGCACGATGCCTCGACCAGCAACCTCATCAATCACTACCACAAACACTGCTAATATTTTGATTTTCAGCGATTAATAACAGCGAATTCTTTGTAACGTAACGGGGTGGACACCCGCTTCCTGAACCGGCACACCTTACCTACCGCCCCAACACCTTCAGATAAACCTCACGGTATGCTTCGGCGCTGCGCTCCCAACTGAAGTCCTTGCTCATGCAGTTTTTGCGCAGGGTTTTCCATTTGCGCTGGTCGCGGTAGAGGTCGACCGCGCGTTTGATGGTGTCGAACAGGTTTTCGGCGGTCATGCCGCCGAACACGAAGCCGCTGGCCGTGCCGTCCTTGAGTGTTGTTTCCGTGCAATCCACCACGGAATCCACCAGCCCGCCGGTGGCGTGGACGATGGGCGGGGTGCCGTAGCGTTGGCTGTATAACTGGTTCAGGCCGCAGGGTTCGAAGCGCGAGGGCATGATGAACATGTCCGCTCCGGCTTCGATCTGGTGTGAGAGCCCTTCGTCAAAGCCGATTATCGCGCCAATTTTGCCGGGATGGCGGTGCGACAAGTCATGTGCGGCTTTCTGCATCCGTGCTTCCCCGCTGCCGAGCATGGCCAACTGCACCGGCAATTCGGTCAGGCGCGGGGCAATTTCCAGCAACAAGTCCAGGCCCTTCTGGTGGGTGAAGCGGCTGACTACGCCCAGCAGCGGGATATCCGGGTCAAGATTCAGCCCCATTCTGCTTTGCAGGGCTTCCTTATCGGCGGCCTTTCCGGCCATGCGCGCGGCGCTGAAATTTTTGGCCAGGTGCTTGTCGGTTGCGGGGTTCCACTCGCCGGTATCGATACCGTTGATGATGCCGGCGAGCTGGGCGCCGCGTGTGGTCAGCAGGCCTTGCAAGCCGAAACCGAGCGTCTCTTGCTGAATTTCCCTGGCGTAGTTCGGGCTGACGGTGGTGATGTAATCCGCGTAGAAAAGCCCGGCTTTGAGGAAGGACATGTTTCCGTAAAACTCGATACCGTTGATGTCGAAGCAGGATGGCGGCAAGTGTAATTTCTGCACCGTCGAGGGAGCGAAGTTGCCTTGAAAAGCCAGGTTGTGGATGGAGATGATGCTCGGCGCCGCACCCTGCGCGAAATTCAGATAAGCGGGCGCCAGGCCGGTTTGCCAGTCGTTGCAATGC
>SCQD01000041.1 GCA_004299145.1 Methylococcaceae bacterium
TAGTCGGACGGGAAGCCGGAGCTTCCCGGACCGGGTTCCCAAGCCAGAGCTTGGGAACCAGCGGAACGGCCAGATGCCTACCACGTATAAGGATTATCTGAAGTGATCGCTGAATTAGGCCATTTTTGTTTGATCATGGCGCTGCTGATGGCCGGCGTGCAGGCGCTGTTTCCTTTGTGGGGCGCGGCCAGCGGCAACGCGCTGTGGATGGACCTGGGCAAGCCGGCGGCGCGCGCCCAGTCCTGGCTGCTGACGGCGGCATTCGCCTGTCTGGTGTATGGCTTTGCCGCCAACGATTTTTCCCTGGCGTATGTGGCGAACAACTCCAATTCCAGCTTGCCGCCGTACTACCGCATCGCCGCCACCTGGAGCGCCCACGAAGGCTCCATGTTGCTGTGGGCGGTGATTCTGGGGCTGTGGGGCGTGGCGGTGACGCTGTTCAGCCGCACGCTGAGCCCGGCTTTTCTGGCCAGGGTGCTGGGCGTCATGGGGCTGGTGAGCATCGGCGTGCTGTCGTTCATCCTGTTCACTTCCAATCCGTTCGAGCGCCTGGTGCCGGCGGCCCCGGACGGCGCCGATCTCAACCCCTTGCTGCAGGATTTCGGCCTCACCGTGCACCCGCCCATGCTCTACATCGGCTACGTGGGCTTGTCGGTGGCGTTTGCTTTCGCCATCGCCGCCTTGCTGTCCGGCACGCTGGACGCGGCCTGGGCGCGCTGGTCGCGGCCCTGGACGCTGGTGGCCTGGGTGTTTTTGACGCTGGGCATCACCCTGGGCTCCTGGTGGGCTTACTACGAACTGGGCTGGGGCGGCTGGTGGTTTTGGGATCCGGTGGAAAACGCTTCCTTCATGCCCTGGCTGGTGGCGACCGCCTTGATCCACTCGCTGGCCGTCACCGAAAAGCGCGGCGCCTTCAAGGCCTGGACCGTGCTGCTGGCGATTTTCGCTTTCTCGCTCAGCTTGATGGGCATGTTCCTGGTGCGCTCCGGCGTGCTCACTTCGGTGCACGCTTTTGCCTCCGATCCGGCGCGCGGCTTGTTTATCCTGGTGTTTTTGGGGCTGACCGTGGGCGGTTCGCTGTTGCTGTACGCGCTGAAAGTGCCGGTGGTGAAAGATCACGTGCACTACGAATTTTTCTCGCGCGAAAACCTGCTGCTGCTCAACAACGTGCTGCTGCTGGTGGCCGCCGCCAGCATCCTGCTGGGCACGCTGTATCCGCTGCTCCTGGACGCGCTGCACCTGGGCAAAATTTCCGTGGGGCCGCCTTATTTCAGCGCGGTGTTCGCGCCGGTGATGGCGCCGGTGTTCTTGCTGGCGGGGGTCGCGCCTTTGTTCGGCTGGCGTTCCGCGCCCATCGGCAAAATCGCCGTGCGCTTGCGCTGGGTGGCGCCGGGCTGTCTGGCGCTGGGCATCGCCCTGGCGGCGCTGTGCTTTGAGCCGGTAAAAATGGCCGCCATGGCCGCCATGGTGTTGGCGCTATGGCTGGCGGCCACGGCGCTGCTGAGCTTTTTCAGCCGCGTGCGGTTGCGCGCTTCCCTCTGGGAGGGCCTGCGCTTGCAATCGGCCAGCTATTACGGCATGAGCATCGCGCACCTGGGCTTGGCGGTATTTCTGCTCGGCGTGGCCGTGTCTTCGCTGTACAGCCAGGAAAAAACCGTGCGCATGGCGGTGGGCGACAGCGAACGCCTGGGGGCGTTCGAGTTCCGCTTCGACGGCGTGGACAACGTGCCTGGCCCCAACTACGTGGCGGCGCAAGGCCGCTTCACCGTGACGAAAAACCAGGCCGTGCTGACCGAATTGCGGCCGGAAAAGCGCCGCTACAACGTGCGCGGCAACACCATGACCGAAGCCGCCATCGCTCCCGGCCTGGCGCGCGATTTGTACGTGGCGCTGGGTGAATCGCTGGGTGATGGCGCCTGGAGCGTGCGTATTTATCAAAAACCGCTGATACGCTGCATCTGGCTGGGCGGGCTGATAATGCTGCTGGGCGGCTTGCTGGCGGCTTGCGATAGGCGTTACAGGATACCGGGCAAGTAAAGGTTCTTTGTAACTTTCAGGTTCAGTTCGATCACTGATGGAGTTTTATTACGACCGGAACTGTGAAAGTCAGTTCGACGAACTGTGCGAACTGAACCTGTCGCCCTATTTCATCCGTCACAGCGAACGCGCATGGGGCGGCGGATTTGTCGACATGTTCCTCGCACCGTTTTTCTTCCGTTATGCCGACATGCGGCACGGCTACCTGATCGAGCTGAAATACCTCAAACGCGGCGAAGATTCGCCGGTGCGACGCGAATCATGCGTTTTCTGAAAAAAAAGGGGGAGAATTATGCCGTACCGCCTCGCCGCCCGGTACGCACCGCGTATCCCACCTGGTCCTGACTGGATTGAAACCAATGCCGCCTAAAGCACCCCATATAGCGCTCCCGCCCCAACCGGACGGCGTTATCGAAATCAACAAACAACTCGGCCTGTCGGTGGTCGACCTCAAAAAAATCGTCGCCGTCATCCAAAAAGATCCTGCGCTGACGGCGAAAGTGCTCAAAGTGGCGAATTCGCCGCTGTTCTGCTGCGGTCGGAGCATCGATTCCGTGACCAGAGCCGTCCAGGTGATGGGGCTGAATAATTTCCGGACCGTGGTCGTCAACGTCGCCTTGCGCGAAGTGTTTTCTCAAGGCGACAGCGAGGTGCTGGAAAAATTCTGGAAGCATTCCGAACTGGCCGCTTTGTCGTGCGACATCATCGCCAGGCAAATGGTGAACAGGCTGGCGCCCCAAGCTTATCTGCACGGTTTGTTTCACGACTGCGCCATACCCATTATGGCGAACAAGTACCCGGATTATGCCGAGCTGATACAAAAGAGCCTGCATTATCAGGAAAACGTGATCGCCCTCGAAGAAGAGCGCTATTTCACCAACCATTGCACGTTGGGTTACTTTTTCGCCAAATCCTGGGCGCTGCCCGAACTGGTTTGCGCGGCGATACAACAGCACCATAATGAATCGCTGGCGGATATCGAGGAAGAAGACGTCAAACTGCTGGTGGCAATATCCCAGGTCAGTGAATTTATTATTCAGGACTTCGATTCGTCGGGAAACATGAAAACCATCAGCATCGAAATCTGGGCCGAACGACATGATAATGCCATGCAGATTCTGGGCATTGAGCCGGACCATATCAGGGATTTTGAGGAGGAACTGCTGGAAAAGATGAATGAGACGATCGGGTCGAGGTAACGGGATTGCGCCCGTTACCCCTCCCACACCACCGGACATGCGGTTTTCCGCATCCGGCGGTTGGACTTGGCGGCTTATGCTGCCGCAAGATCGGA
>SCQD01000042.1 GCA_004299145.1 Methylococcaceae bacterium
GCATCGAAACCGGCGCCGCCGTCGAGCTTGGCAAAATCCAGATCGGCGACGCGCAGCAGGTCGTTGCCGCCGTTGCCCAGCAGCGTGTCGGCGCCGCCTTTGCCGTCCAGACGGTTGGCCTGCTCGTTGCCGAGGATCAGATTGTCCGCGCCGTTGCCGGCGCCGTTGAGCTTGGCCGTTCCGGCCAGGCGCAGGTTTTCGACATTGGCCGGCAGCACGTAGCTGATGGCGGCCACCACGCCGTCCAGCCCTTCGTTCGGCTTTTCGATGACTTTATCGCCGGCAGCGGCATAGTAGGTGTCGTTGCCTTTGCCGCCGAGCAGCGTATCGGCGCCGGCGGGACTGCCTTGCGGCGGGAGTATGTCGTTGCCGGGCGTGCCGGTATAGCGCTTGGCCATGGGAGCCTCCTAAGCCATTTTGTGATTGTCGATGCTGCTGAGTATAAGAGCCCGGAAGTCAAACCGAAAAACTGGGCAATATTGACGCCACATCCAAGACGTGAACCCCGGCTTCCCTGCCGGGCGACGAGCCTCTGAAGCTTAATTCAACAACATTGTGGGTGGGGCGGGGGAGGGGAACGATCATGGCGCGCGTGACGTTTCATGGTCAGGGGCGGCGCGCGCAATGATCGTTAGCCGGGCACACCATCCGGCGTCAATTCACCACCCAGCGCCTGCACCAGATCGGGCAGGAAGCGGCTGAACTCCGCGCTCATCAGCGCAAAATCGCTGAAAAAATTGTCCCCGCCGGCGTCGGCCTGCGCTTGGGCTGCTTCCTGCAAAACGTCCAGAAATTGCAGGCGCTTGACCTGCGTTTTGTCGGTGAGCACGAAAGCGATACGGTCGTCCCAGGTCAGCGCCAGGCGCGTGGCGCGCTTGCCCGCCGCGATGTGCTGCGGAATTTCGGCAGCATCCAGCGTGTGGCGCGCATAGCGTATGGTGGCTTTTTCTTCGTCGGGAGCGCACAGCTCGCATTCCCGTTCGATGGTGAATCCGGCCGGCGCTTCGCCGCCGGCCAGCCAGGCGGTCATGGCGGCAGCCGGCGAGGTTTGCGTCACCAAAGGCCGCAAGGAAAAATTTTCCAAAGTTTTGTGCAGCGCGGAGACGACGTCGTCGGCCTGATTGGCGCTGCCGGCGTTCACCGCCAGCCAGCCGTTCAAGGTATCCAGCCAGACGTAAGTGGTGCGGCGGCGGGTGAAGGCGCGCGGCAACAACTCTTCCGTCACCTGTTCCTTGAGCTGCTGCGCCTGCTTGCGGCCGGGCCGGTAGCCTTGCTGCTCTTCGATGGCGTCCAGCCTATCCTGGGTGAATTGGTTGACGACCGAAGCCGGCAGCAGTTTTTGTTCGCTGCACAAAGCCAGCAGCCAATGGCGATCCTGGCTGTACACCAGGCTTTTATCCTCACGCCGCGGCGGCACCCAGCCGATGCTTTGCATGACCAGGCTGCCGCAAGGCTGAAACAGCAGATTGGCCAGTTGTTCTTCCAGTTGGCCGGGCGTAATGTGCCAATCGGGCGCTAATCGATAAAGTTGCAGGTTTTTGAACCACATGAGCTTAAGCAAAAGAGTCGGCAAGGGCGCCGCAGCACCCTTGTATGGTTTGACGGGGCGGGTATTATAGCCGGCAACCTGGGGGCTACCCATCGTTTTGAAACATGGAAAAGCGTATTCGACGAGATGATTGCCGTCATTCTCGCGCTGACTTCCGACGATTTCTACAAAAGTATGACCACTCGCGCGGATCATCGGGTGTGGCAAGATGTTTACCGTCCATCCACGGCAGCCGGTGATGTATATCTTAAATTGACGGTGATTGATGACGTGCTCGTCGTGTCGTTCAAGGGGTTGTGATCATGAAATGTTTAAATTGCGGATGTGCTGAGTTGATGCACGATATTCGTGACGTGAGCTACGCCTACAAGGGCAAGGTGACGATATTGCCCCAAGTGCAGGGTGATTTTTGTCCGGCTTGCGATGAGTTGGTGCTGGATGCCGAGGAGTCCAGACGTACCATGGACCTTATGCTCGCCTTTAATGAAAAAGTGAATGCAGCCATTGTCGATGCGCCACGCATTGCCAATGTTCGCCAAAAGCTTCGTATCGATCAACGTAACACGAGAAAATCCATGCACAAAAACGCCGGTTTTACCCTTATTGAATTAATCATGGTCATCGTGATTCTCGGCATTCTGGCCGCCGTGGCGGTGCCCCGGTTTACCGATCTGGGCGGCGACGCCCGCGCCGCTTCGGTAAAAAGCTGGGCCGGAGCAATACGTAGCGCCATGGGCATGGCGCATTCCACGGCGCTGGCGACGGGGATATCCAATGGCACAGTTACCGTGGACGGTGTGAACGTGCAAATCATCGACGGTTATCCCAGCGCGACTGCCGGGGGTATCGGTAATGCGCTGGCAAACACAGATACCAGTGATTTAACCGCTACTTATGATGGCAATAGCGCGGTTTTTTCGCCTGCCTCGGCAGCGGATGCGACTACATGCAATGCGACTTATGCCCCTCAACAAAACGGCATACCACCCACCGTCGTGATTTTGGTCACCGCTTGCTGAACCGGTAGCCGATATGGTTGATTCGCATCGGGGGTTCACGCTCATTGAGCTGATCATGATCATGATCCTGATCGGCATCATCGCCGCCTTCGGCATGCCGCGCCTGTTTTCCAACAGCCCATTCGAGGAGCGCGGTTTTTACGACGGCGTGTTGAACGCGCTACGCTATGCGCAAAAGCGCGCCACGGCGTCGCGGTGTTCGGTGTTGGTGGAAATCACAAACAGCACCTTGACCCTGACTACCCACGGAGTCAACCATCTGGGCACGTGTGACGTTAGCAGCAACCTGACGCGACCGCTTTACAATCCCTCCACCGGTGAGTCGTTTTATACGCTGAGCGCGCCGGAAGGCGTCACTATGACGGGCCCCGCTTCGCTGATTTTTCTCGGTACCGGCGCGGCCAATCTGGGCGGCAACCAGTCCATCACCATCACTATCAATACGCGCAGCATCTCCGTATTGGCGGAAACCGGGTTTGTCGATGGTTCGCAGCAATAGATCGCAATACCAGGGCGGCGCCACCCTGGTGGAACTGGTCATGACCATCGTGGTGCTGGCGGTGGGTTTGAGCGGCATATTCTCGACGATCGCCATCGTCAGCCAACACAGCGCAGACCCGATGATTCTGCAGCAATCAGTGAATATCGCCGAGGCTTATCTGGAAGAAGTAGCTTCCAAGTCTTACAGCCCCCAGCCCAACGGCGCGGCGGGACGTGCTTCTTACGACGACGTCGACGATTACAATGGTCTGGCCGATGCGGTGGCCACCAACCAGTATGGCGTCGCGATTGCGGGATTGTCCGGTTATGCCGTGACCGTGAGCGTCGCCCTGGCGAATGATCCGCTAAATGAAGCGGATTGGATCGCGCTTTCCGCCAAGCGCATCGACGTCACGGTGACGCACGCGGTCAGCGGCGTCACGATTACCGTATCGCGTTATCGCGTCTCTATTTAAAACTATGTCGATATTATCCGGCTGCGTATCCAAGGCTTGGTTTCAGCGGGACCATTCTCCCTCCCGTATCGTGCTTGCCAAAGGCTTTACCCTGATCGAATTGGTCATGGTGATCGCCATCACCGGCATCATCGCCGCCGCCATCGGCCAGTTGATCGGCGGCCAGATGGCTAGCTATCAAAATCTCACCGAGCGCGCGGCTTTGGTGCAAATGGCGCAGAACGCCATACGACGCATGGAGCGCGATATTCATCACGCCCTGCCATACAGCGTGCAGATTACCAACGGGGGCAACAGCATAGCGGTGCTCAACGTGGCGGAAGGAACGCGCTATCGACTCGAACCGCGCCTGGATAAGCGGGATATCGCCGCTATTCTCAACGGCGTCAGCCAAACCACCCCCATCGTGGTAACCACAACCGTGGCCCATGGCTTTGCCACCGGCGACAAAGTGACAATAAAGGACATTTACGATACAGCCGCCTCGCTTATCGCTTTCAGAAATGAAGCCAATCCATGGACCATCACGGTAATCGACGGCACGCACTTTTCACTGGATGGTTCGGTGGCGCCTGCAAATCCTTATGATGAGACGGCGCCGCCAGGTTACACCGAAAAAGTATTGGGCGATCCGCTCAGCTTTGCGACCGGTGTGTTTTCTTGTCCTGACGCGACTTTCGACGTCGTGGGTAATCTGGCCGTCAGTACCGCCGACAATATCGACCGCTTGTGGGTGGTGGTACGCAATGCCAATGAGGCCGGCCAGGACGCATGGGCAGGGGTCGGCGTCAATCCGCCGCAAGCCAACGTCGCCGTCGTTACCGCATTGGCGCCAGGCGGTTCGGATGATGGCGCAGGATCGGACCGCCTGACGATTTCCAATCTGAACCTGACCAGCGGTTTATGTGCATTTCCAAGAGAGTCGGACGGACAACGCTTATATTTTGTCGACAGGCCGATACAGTTTACTTGTCCAGGGGACGGCACTTTGCTTAAAGTCATCGACTATCTGGCCGCTCCTCCGTATTGGAACGCAGACCCGCTGTCCACGCTGTTGGCCACACAGGTCGCCAGCTGCAACTTCAGCGTTTCTACCCTTGGAAATAACCCGCCGTTGGTAACGATCAGCTTGACGCTCACCAGCCCCTCGGGAGAGTCGGTCAACATCACCAGCCAGGCATCCATAGACAATGGTATTTAACCGGCCTTACGCACAAGGTTTTTCCTTATTGACGGCACTGTTCGTGCTGGTGGTGTTTTCCACGATTGCTGCGTATATGGTGGAAGTCGGAGGTTCCCAGCAATCCACGGCCAACCTGTCCCTGCTGGAAGCCAAAGTGATGGCGGCGGCGCAATCGGGCGCGGAATATGCCAGCAAGCTTGCGGAGAATCCAACCTGTTTTTGCAGCACTCCTCCCAATCCGCCGGAAACCTCGACGCCGACTTTGAAATCCGGCGGCTTTGCGAATACCAATGTCGAGGTGACAACTACCTGCACCTGGAATCCTTATCAGGAAGACACTGTCGTTTATCACGTGTATACCATTACTTCTTCCGCCGTCTATGGCGCTTTCGATTCGTCGGAGCACGTGAACCGGCGCATCATCATCAACGGCAATGACGCGGCGGACCCTTGTCCACCCTAGTCGCCGCCGGGGGGCCGCCGACCGACGCGGGCAGCTCTCAACAAGTCATCCAGCGTTATTGCAAAAACGGCGATCCCGAAGCGTTTGCCGTTTTTTACCGCAGCCAGTCCAGGCGTTTGTGGCGTTTTCTGGTGGCGCGCGGTTGCGACCAGGAAGCCGCTTACGATATTTGCTCGGAAGCGTTCCTGCGTTTTTCCCAGACGGTCTGCAAAGACCCCGCCTCGCCCGAAGCCTTTCTGTTTCGCATTGCCTTGAATTTGTACATCGACCAATTGCGGCGCCAGCGCATTGCGCCGGTCAGCTACGCGGCGGAGGAAGACTTGCCGGAAATCGCCGCCGCCGACGATCCCGAACTGCACCTGCACAACCGCCAAGTGCGCGAATTGGTCGGCACCTTGGAAAATACCGAACAGAACCTGCTGTTGATGCGTTATTGGCTGGGTATGAGCCATAAAGAAGTGGCGCTGAGCCTGGAACTGCCGGAAGGCACGGTGCGGCGGCGTTGCTCGGAGGCTTTGCACAAGCTGGCGGGTAAATTGGCGGCGGCAGCCGACCCGGATGCGATGAGACCATGAACTTATGAACGCCGACGCTCAACACTCGGCCACGGAACGGCTGCTACACAGGCTGGCAGTCGCCTATGCTGACGTGCCGGAACCGGATGCCCGGCGGCTGGCGGCGCTGGAAGCACGCTTGCTGGCGCAGCTGCCTTGCATACGGGCACGCCGTACCCGGCCCTGGCGCTGGGGCGGCGCCTTGCTGCTGGCAGCGGGGGCCGCCGCCGCCGCGTGGTGGACGGCGCCGGACTGGTGGCCGGCGTTGCAGGCAACCGTCCAGTCCAGTGTGTCGTCGCCACCCACCCAGCCGCCAACGGCTACCATCCACGCAGAGCGCCCCCAACCCGCGCCACCCGCTTTACCACCGCCTGCGGCAGCCCCACAGCCGGCGCAACCCCAAACCGATCAACAGCAACATCCGTCCATTATTTACCGCAAAGAGGAGTACTAGACATGAACCGCAAATCGCTTTTGCCTCTGGCAATCATATGTCTGTCTATACAAGCGACTTATGCCGGAGAAGAATTCGAGAACGACTATGGACTGGGAGGTTCCCTGGAGTTCGGGAGTAACTACGGCAGTGGCAATGATTATGGGAGTAATAACCAGGGAAAAAATGACGACGATAACCAGGGCAAGAACGACGACGATGGCCAGGATGGCGGCTCCAGCGGCCAGAACGACGACGATGACCAGGATGGCGGCTACGGCGGCCAGAACGACGACGATGGTCAGGATGGCGGCTACGGCGGCAAGAACGACGACGATGGCAAGAACAACAACAAAGACGATTCCACCACCTGTACCGACTTCAGCTATACCGTGCCGGACATGCATTCCGGCAGCGTATCTTCGGTCATAACGCTGACCAGCCCATGCGGTGGCAGTTACCTCGGTTCCAAGCAGGTGGCGTTCAAGTTTACTTATAGCCAGCCGTCAACCGGAACCCAGCCTTTGAAGGTCTACAGCAACGATGGCTCGACCACAGAGCTGACTGCGGGCACTACGGCAACGGTGCCGCTGACGTTTTCCAACAACGGCACGGCGGGTTTTACCCTGTCTTACGCCGATGCCGGACAATTGGATTTGAATATAGGGACCGGTCAGGATAACTCTCCCGGGGATGGCAAGAACGATAACGAAGGCAAGGGCGATGGCAAAAACGAAGGTAAGAATGAGGGTAAAAACGAAGGTAAGAATGACGGTAAAAACGAAGGTAAGAATGACGGTAAAAACGATGATGGAAAGGCGGGTAATGACAAAGTAACCATCTGCCACAAACCACCCGGCAATCCCGAGAATGTTCAAACCATCACCATCGACACAAACGCCTGGATCACTCCTCACCAAAGTCAGCACGGCGATAGCCAAGACGCTTGTCAGCCGGTGACGGGCAGCTTGGTCACGGTACGGCCTTATTTGCGGGTGATTGCCACCAGCGACGGCGACCCGGCAACGGTGTTGAACAGCGCCGACGCCAACGGCACGGCCCACTGGAAGGCCGGCAAGGATTTTCGCCTGTATGTGCAAGGCGTCACGGCGGGTGACACGCCGACGGTAACGCAGAATTACCTGCCGGGCGGCTTGAACCTCAAGGTCGCCATGTTGGCGCCGACGGTAGCGACGACGCAGGCCCAACCGCTGGCCGGCAATCCGGGAGTATTCACGGTAAAAGCCCGCAATGGCGGCAACGCGGCGGTCATTACCGCCGGCGATGCGGGCGGGACGGGCGACATGAATGCGATGCTCCAGCTGGCCGCGCTGTATAGCAACGGCTCGATGAGCAATGACGGGGCTGCGCCATATGCGCTGGCGAATTACAGCGAGGTGGGCGTGCTGTCGATCACCGCCACCGACGGCGATTACTACGGCCAGAGCATCAGTTCCAATACGGCCATAGTCGGGCGTTTCACCCCGGACCATTTCTCCGTGGCATTTTTGGTGGAACCGGCGTTGCGCAATGGCACCGGCGACTGGTCGGCAATATTTACCTACATGAATCAGCCGTTCACGTTCGCCACTCAGCCGGTACTGCAAGTGACCGCGCTAAACAAAGACGGCGGCATCACCAAAAACTACACGGGCAGTTTTTGGAAATTGACAGGAGCGAAAATACTGCCGGCCTATACGGATTTAGCCAAAATCGCCGGCGATTTCGAGTCCACGGCGGTGGCGGCAAAAACCGGCGGGCTGGCCATTGTGGATGGCACGGGCGGAATCGGCACCATCACGATAAACGATACCTTTACCTACAAGCGCAGGTCCGGTTTCCAAAAACCGTTTGCGGCGCAGGTGAAGGTGGGGCTGCAATCGCTCCAGTCCGATGGGGTGACTTGGGGTAAGACGTTGGCCGACAGCGATGCCGTATGCCACGACAACGCGGCCGACGGCGTGTGCGATGAGATCGCCAGTTCCACGGCTAGCGGTGCCGATATCCGCTTTGGCTGCATCAACCTGGATGAAGCGGCCGGCGCCGTCGGCACCGATCTGGTGCAGCGGGTATACATGGAATATATCAACAGCAACGGCAAGCGCGCGCTGAATACCGACGACAGCAGTACTCGCCTGGTACCGGCGCTGATCGATCTTTCCAGCAGTCTGGCCGATCCCGGGCCGGGGGTGGTTACCATCGAGGTGGCAACGGGTATTTCTACGCAGGTCAGCGTTGCCGGCGATACGTTCAACCATGGCGAAAACGCGCTGATCTTCAGCAAGATCGACACGGCGGGCTATATCGATTCGACGCTGGCGGTCAAGGACGTGGTGGGATACGAATTCGCGCGTTGCGATTGGGATGGCGACGGCGTTCATGACGACAATCCGCCGAAGAAGAGATCCAGCTTCGGTGTATATAAAGGGCAGAGCAACGTGAAGAAAGGCCGCATCTTTGTCCGCGAGGTCTATGACAGCGGTGCAGCCGAGGAGGAAAACCTGAACAAATAGGAATAAGCGCAACCATATCTTGCGCGGCCATAAAAAAACGGCATTGCCTCTCGCGAGGGGGCAATGCCGTTAAGTTATGGGGGTAAAGTCAAGTCATCTTAGCCTGTCCCGTCAACCAGCTCGCCGCGCGCAATATGCGCCATTTTGACGTCGTCGTCGAAATAGCGGTCGGCGATGGCGCGGAATTCCTCCTGGATTTCGACGAATGCATCCACCAGGTCGGGATCGAAATAACTGCCTTTATCCTGCACGATGATTTCCACCGCTTTTTCGTGCGGCAGGCCGATTTTGTAGATGCGCCAGCTGATGAGCGCGTCGTAGACGTCGGCCAGCGCCATCAGGCGCGCCGACAGGGGAATGGCGTCGCCGGCCAGGCCCAGCGGATAGCCCGTGCCGTCCCATTTTTCGTGGTGCGCATAAGCCATTTCCTTGGCGAGATGCAGAAACTCCACGTTGTGGCCGATGTCTTTCTCAGCCTTGAGGATGGCGTCGCGGCCTATGGTGGTATGGGTTTTCATGATTTCATATTCTTCCGGGTCCAGCATCGCCGGTTTCAGCAGGATGTGGTCGCGTATGCCCACTTTGCCGATGTCGTGCAGCGGCGCCGTTTTGAACAGCAGGTCGATGTGCGCGTCGGTCAGGAATTCGCTGAAGCGGGGATTGCCGCGGACTTTTTCCGCCAGCGCCTTGACGTAGCCCTGGGTGCGGCGGATGTGGTTGCCGGTTTCGTTGTCGCGCGTTTCTGCGAGCGAGGCCAGGGCGCGGATGGCCACGTCCTGGGTGGACAGGGTTTCCTGCATGCGCCGGCAAACTTCGGCTTCCAGGAATGCGTTGTGGTTTTTGAGAAAGTCGCGGGCGGCTTTCAGCTCCAGGTGATTCTGGATGCGCGCCTGCACGATGGATGGGCTGATGGGCTTGGTGATGTAGTCGACCGCGCCCAGCTTGAGGCCTTTTTCTTCCTCTTCGGGTTCGGTTTTGGCGGTGAGAAAAATCACCGGTATGTCCCGGGTGGCGGCATCGGCCCGCAAGCGGCGCAAGACTTCGTAGCCGTCCATTTCCGGCATCATGATGTCGAGCAATATCAGGTCGGGCGGAGTGCCGGTGCCGGCTATCTGCAAAGCCCTGGCGCCGCAGTGGGCGGGTTTGACTTTATAGTTGTCCTTGAGCAGCCCGTGCAGGACGGCGAGGTTTTCCGGGGTGTCGTCGACGATGAGGATGGTGCGTTTTTCGCGGGTTTCGCTGAAGTGCAGTGGATTCATCGTGCGTTATCCCAATGACAGTTGGCCTTGGCTGAGTGTAATGCTTGCAAGGCATCCGCCAAAAGGAAATTTTGCAGGGCTTTTTCGATAGGCGCGGCATTGGCCCCGAATGCGTTGCGCAGCAGCGGCGCCGCTTGCGCAAATTCGTCGATGGCTTCGGCATCGTCGTCGGCCAATAAAGCTTCCAGGCGGTCGACCACCTGGCGTAGCGCCGTTAAGTCCGGCGCGATACCGCTATTGGCCGCCGAAGCCGTGGCGGGCGCGGGCAGCACGGTATTCAGCGCGCCGATCAGGCCGGCCAGTTCCTGTTCCAGGATGCGCAATTGGGGTTCCATGCTGCCATGATCGCCCAGCATTTTTTCCGCTTCCGCCGCCAGTGTTTCGAGCCGGCCGGCGCCCAGCGTGCCGGCTATGCCCTTGAAAGTGTGCAAGGTGCGCGCGGCAGCCTGCTGTTCATCGTTCGCCAGTTGGGCGCGCAGCGTGGTTACGGTGGCGGCATAGTCGCCGGCAAAAGTGCGCAGCAGGCGTTCATAGGTGGCGGTGCGGTTGAGCACCCGCTTGAGGGCCGTGCGCACGTCCAGACCAGGCACGGCGGCCAGCAGCCGCTCGGCCAGGTTTTCTCCGTCCAGCGCATTATTCGAGGCCGATGACGGGGCGGTGTGCATGCGATAGGTGGAAGCCGATTCGTCGGCGGCGGTGCGGTCCGGCAGCCATTTCAGCAGGGCGGCAAACAGGTGTTCGGGATCGACGGGTTTGCCGACGTGGTCGTTCATGCCGGCGGCCAGGCATTTTTCCTGGTCGCCGGACAATGCATTGGCGGTCATGGCCAATATGGGCAGCTCGGCGAAAGCAGGATTTTTGCGGATGAGTTGCGTGGCGGTGACGCCGTCCATCACCGGCATTTGCATGTCCATCAACACCAGGTCGTAAGCCGGGTTTTCCTGCAGCATTTGCAGCGCCTGGGCGCCGTTGTCCGCCAGATCGGTGATGATTTCCGCGCCGCTGAGCAACTCCATGGCGACCTGCTGGTTCAGTTCGTTGTCTTCGACCAGCAGGACGCGCGCGCCTTTCAGCGCGGCAATATCGGATGGCACGCCCGGCGACATCCAGTCCTGGCCCAGGCGGGCGCCGCCGGATGAGCCCAAAGCGGTCAGCGTGGTGTCGAACAGCGTGGAAGGGCTGACCGGCTTGACCAGGATGGACTCCACGCCGACGTCCTGCGCTTTTCGCAGCACGTCCTCGCGCCCATAGCTGGTGACCATGACGCGGTGCGGAATGCATTTGAGCGGCAAGGCGGCGATGCGGCGCGCCGTTTCTATGCCGTCGATGCCTTCCATCAGCCAGTCCAGGAACACAATGCGGTGTGGATCGCCTTGCTCGTCGGCCTGGCTGACCATGTTCAATGCCGCCTCGCCCGAGGCCACGGCGTCGACGCGAAAACTCATGTGCGTGAGCATGTCGGCGATGATGGCGCGCGCCTGGTCGCAGTCGTCGACCACCAGCACGCGCAGCCCGCGCAGATCGCGTTCCGGCAGCAAGGCTTTCTGGGCCGTGCCTTTGCCGAGTTTTGTGGTCAGCCAGAACAGGCTGCCGCGGCCAGGCTCGCTTTCCACGCCGACGTCGCCGCCCATGATCAGGGCCAGTTTTTTGGAAATCGCCAAGCCCAGTCCCGTGCCGCCGTATTTGCGGGTGGTGGAGGTGTCGGCCTGCTGGAAGGATTGGAACAATGGTTCGGTCTGCTCGGCGCTCATGCCGATGCCGGTGTCTTGCACTTCAAAGCGCAGCATCAACTCGGCCTCGGTTTCTTCGACCAGCAGCGCGCGCACGATGATTTCACCCCGTTCGGTGAACTTGACCGCGTTGTTGGCAAAATTGATCAGCACCTGCCCTAGCCGCAACGGATCGCCGCGTAGCGAATAGGAGATGCGGTGATCGACGTCGAAAATCAGCTCGATGCCCTTGTCGGCGGCTTTGTTGCCGATCAGGTTGGCGACGTTTTCCAGCACTTTGTCGAGTTCGAAGTCGATGGTTTCGATTTCGAGCTTGCCCGCTTCGATTTTGGAAAAATCCAGGATGTCGTTGATGATGGCGAGCAAGTGCTGGCTGGACAGCTGCACTTTGTGCAGATAATCCTGCTGCTTGGGGGTGAGGCCGGTTTTCAGCGTCAGGTGGGTGAGGCCGATGATGGCGTTCATCGGCGTGCGGATTTCGTGGCTCATATTGGCGAGAAATTCGGCTTTGGCGCGCGCCGCCGACTCGGCGGCTTCCTTGGCTTGATTCAGGCGTTCCTCGGCCAGCTTGTGGTCGGTGATGTCCTGAAAAAAGCCGCTCCAGCTCACCGAGCCGTCGTCCAGCAGGCGAGGGTTGCCGGACGACAGCACCCAGCGCAGCCGGCCGTCCGCCACGATGCGGAAAGTGAATTGCCAGGATTTGGCGTCGCCGCCGGAGCCGGCGCGGAACGTGGTCGCCATGTCGTTGCACAGCGGGGTGATGTCCTGGGGGTGCACGAAAGGCAGGTGCGCCAGGGGATCGCTCTGCATGGCGGCGGCGGTGACGCCGAGGATGTCGTATACCTTGTCGCTGACGAAGCGGTAGGCGGGAACGCTGTTCTGGTCGACCAGCAGCTGGAACGTGGCCAGCGGCAGGGTGTTGGACAGGTCGACGAGCTGGCGCTGGGTGAATTCGGCCATTTCCTTGGCGCGGCGCAGTTCTTCTTCGGCTTTCTGGCGCTGGGTGACGTCGCGCACCGAAGTGCACACGCACAACCCCTGGCCCCCGAGTGCCGGCAATTTGGACAGGCACACTTCGACTTGCAGACTGCTGCCATCCCGTCTTACCGCGGTAAACACGGAGTTTTCTCCGCCCATGCCGTGCTGGTAGCCGATGTTGCGCTGGGATTTTTTCCGGACGAATTCATTGCGCAAATCCACGTGCGAGCGGCGGTATTTGGGGGGGATCAACACCTCGATGGGTTGGCCGCACAACGCCCCTTTGTCATAGCCGAACATGGTGTCCAGCAAGGTATTGGTCAGGATGACCACGCCCCGGTCATCGGTGACCATGATGCCGTCCGGGGCGGCATCGATGATGGAGCGGTACCAGGTTTCCGCTTCTTGCAGTTGCAGCGGCTGATGGGGCGTAAGCTGGGTTGATGGTTCGGTTATGCACATGTTTTTGGTGGCGGCAGCCTTTATGGGGTATCGAACGCCGCGCAAAGGCGGTTAAAGCCCTTACGGTTTCAGGGTGCATTGTACCGAAAAAAGACAGTGGCTCACGTGTGGCTGGAGACTGGAGGTCTGCTCCCGGCAGATTTATCCCGGTGGGAGAGGGGGCTTTGTGCCCCCGGCAAGTTCTTGGACAGGGAGCCAGCCGACATCGGTTCCTGGGCTTCAAGCCTCCAGGAAGGAATCAGGAAAAATCGTATTGATACAGCGGGTCCATGGGAGAGTCTGCGTTCAGGCTGATGAGCTCTTTGATGATGCCGTCGTCAAGGCCGTAAACCCAGCCGTGCAGCTCGGGGCGCTGCTCGCTCCGCCAGGCTTTCTGGATGATCGAGGTATGCGCCAGGTTGTGCACCTGTTCGATGACGTTCAGCTCCACCAGACGGTCGAGCTTGGCCTCCGGCAGCGGCAGCAAATCAAGCTCCACCCGGTGCAGGCGGTAAATGTCCTTGATGTGCTTGAGCCACTTGTTGGCAAGGATGATCTGCGGTTGCTGTTTGTTGAGCGCGGCCATGACGCCGCCGCAGCCGTAATGGCCGCAAACGATGATGTGCTTGACGTGCAGCACGTCCACCGCGTATTGCAATACGCTCAATACGTTCATGTCGGTGGTGACCACCAGGTTGGCGATGTTGCGGTGGACAAAAATGGTGCCCGGTTCGCTGGCTGTGATCTGTTCCGCCGGCACGCGGCTGTCCGAACAGCCTATCCATAAAAACTCAGGGGTTTGTGCTTGGCTCATGCGTTGGAAAAAACCGGGGTCGTGCTCGGTCATTTCGTGCGCCCAGGCTTTGTTTTCCAGCAACAGTCTGTCAAAAGGCTTCATGGTGTCGTCTCCCGGTTAGTGCAAGGGGTGGTAATGGATTTTGCCCACAGGAATATGATGCACTTCGACCTGTATGTTTTTCTCCCCGGTCGAGTGCAGGAAGTCGTCGATGGTTTCCAGGATGTCCTGGTCGATAAACTTGGCGCGTTTGCCGTCGATGATCACGTGGCTGTCTTCTTCGATGTTGGCCAGGTACTCGCGCAACAGCGCTTTATTCAAAAACGAGACGTCCTTGTGCAGCCGCAATAAATAATTGTTGTGGTGCCGCGTCAGCGTGATGGCAGCGTGGAAATCGGTGCGTATGACAAAATACAAGCCGACCACCATGCCGATGGTCATGCCTTTCAATAAATCCGTCAACAAAATGGCCAGAATGGTAACGACGAACGGAGCCAGCTGATTGACGCCCTTGCGGTACATTTCCATGAACAGCTGCGGTTTGGTCAGTTTATAACCGGTCAGCAGCAAAACCGCCGCCAGAGAGGCCAGCGGAATCAGGTTTAAATACCGGCTCAGAAACACCACGCTGAGCAACAACAGCAGGCCATGAATAAAGCACGCCAGCTTGGTTTTGGCGCCCGCGTTGATATTGGCCGCGCCACGCACGATCACCGCCGTGATCGGCAAACCGCCCAGCAATCCACTGAGTAAATTGCCGATGCCCTGGGCTTTGAGTTCACGATTGGTGGGCGCCACCCGTTTGGCCGGATCCAGTTTGTCCACCGCCTCCAGGCTCAGCAGCGTTTCCAGGCTGGCGACGACGGCCAGGGTGCAGGCGATGACGTAAACCTGGGTATTTCCCCATTGACTGAAGTCCGGCAGGGTAAAGTATTGCAGCAGATTTCCCATGCCCTGTATTTCCGGCAGGCTGACCAGATGCTCGGGGGCGATGGCGAAATCCGGCGCATACAGCCGGCTGAGCGCGTTGAAAGCGAGGCCCCACAACACGGCCAGCAAGGGCCCCGGCAACAGCGACAATACCGGGTTGCGCTTGAACCATGGACTATCCCACAGCAGCATGATGACTATGGCCACCACGCTGACGACGACGGCGCCCGGCGAGATGGCCTGCAAAGAATAGGCAAGCTCCGAAAAAGTCGTATGGCTGTCGGCTTGCAGATAAGTTTCATCGCCTTCGAAGTCCGCATCGTAACCCAGGGCATGCGGGATTTGCTTCATGATCAGGATCAGGCCGATGGCCGCCAGCATGCCCTTGATGACGGCGGCGGGAAAATACGCGCCGATCACCCCGGCGTTGACAAAGCCCAGCGCCAATTGAATCAGGCCCGCCAGCGCAACGCTGAACAAAAAGCTTTCAAAGCTGCCCAGTTTTTCGATGGCACTCACCACGATGGCGGTAAGCCCGGCCGCCGGGCCGCTGACGCTCAATTGCGAACCGCTCAGCCAGGCGACGACGAGCCCACCCACCATCCCGGCGATGATGCCGGAAAACAGCGGTGCGCCCGAAGCCAGGGCGATGCCTAAACACAACGGCAAAGCGACCAAAAACACCACGATGCCGGCGGGCAGGTCGTGCTGCAGATGACTGAAGTAATGCTGGATGGGCGGCTTGTGCATGGTGGGTCTTCCTGGTGCGTTTATGGGTTGCTCTCGCGCTATTATTAATTTAACCTTAACGCAAGCCAATAGCCACTCGATACTTTTTTACAGCCGGGGCGCATGCCGGGTCTTGACCGGGTCGCCAAGCCACTTCCGACCACCCACTCACGATCAGCATGCCCATACTCAGCTTGATTCTCTGGTTACCCTTGCTGGGCGCCTTGCTCGTCACCTGCCTGCCGGAAAGCAAATCACCATGGATAAGACGCCTGGCCATCGCCGACAGCGGCGCGGTATTGGCGTTGAGCTTAGGCTTGCTGCATGGCTTTGCCGGCGCCGACAGCGGGATGCAATTCAGCGAAAGCCTGCCCTGGAACCCGCAGCTGGGCAGCACCTATGCGCTGGGAGTGGACGGTCTTTCCCTGCCGATGCTGTTGCTGGCCGCGCTGTTGAGCTTCGTGGCGCTGCTGGCTTCCGCCGGCGTTCAACAGGGAAGCAAAGGCTATTACGCCTGGATGCTGATGTTGGAAACCGGCATGGCGGGCGTATTTCTGGCGCAGGACTGGGCGCTGTTCTACCTGTTCTGGGAACTGACCCTGATCCCGTTGTTTTTTCTCATCGACCGCTGGGGCGGCGCGCGCCGGCAACGCGCCAGCCTGACCTTCGTGCTGTATACCATGGGCGGTTCGGTGTTCCTGCTCATCAGCCTGCTGCTGCTCTACCGGCAAGGCGGTGGTCACGCTTCGACCATGCCGGCCATGGCGCAAGCCGCCGCCAATCTGTCACCCGAACAACAGCGCTGGGTGTTTCTGTGTTTTCTGCTGGGCTTCGGCGTCAAAATTCCGCTGTTTCCATTGCACGGCTGGCTGCCTTTGGCGCACGTGGAAGCGCCCAGCCCGGTGAGTATCCTGTTGTCCGGCGTGTTGTTGAAAATGGGGGCGTATGGTTTGCTGCGGGTTTGCGCCATCCTGCCTGCCGCCGCCCTGGCGGCGCAGCCGTGGCTGGCCGGCTTGGCGTTTTTCAGCATTATTTACGGCGGTCTGCTGGCTTGGCGCCAGAGCGATTT
>SCQD01000043.1 GCA_004299145.1 Methylococcaceae bacterium
GCTCTTCCGATCTTATAAATCAAAGACTTATTATACAACGCCGCTATGTTTTTGGGTAGTGGCGAAATCTGACAAAGTAGAACTAAGGTTTGAAGAGGATTTAAGCCAGGCGCATTTGCGACTGTCGCGCACATACATCGAGCAATTGGACTGGGCGGCGTGCATTGCCAAATACGACAGGCCGCACACCCTTTTTTATTGCGACCCGCCGTATTGGGGTACAGAAGGCTATGGCGTGGATTTCGGCCTGGACCAGTACGCTAAAATGGCCGAATTGGCGAGAACGATTAATGGCAGGATGGTGGTTTCGGTTAATGACATCCCGGAAATGCGAGAGGCGTTTGCCGGGATGGCGATGGATTCCATCCCTATCCGTTACACTGTTGGCGGCGCCAAGGGCGCCGTATTACGGCATGAGCTGATCATCAGAAATTGGTAACTGGTCGGGGTAAGGATGGCCGGATCGACTGTGCCAAAACGCATGCAAAATTGTGCCAAAACGCGCGCCGGCCTACAGGATATAAGGCGAACAACCCGACAGCCGCAAAATAGGCATTGGGCCAGCGTTTCTGGTCTTCCAAGCAGCGTCCCATACCAGGCCGCTTTTCCTGCTTGCGTAAGACGGCTCTCAGCCGCCTTCGGACAAAACCGTCTATCTTTCTGAACGTCGTGTAATGAGCATGTTTGAAGTAGCCGTACCAGCCTTTCAGCGTCGGATTCAGGTCCGACACAATGCGCGCCAGGCTGTCGCCTCGCGAGCGTCCGGTCTTTTCCCTGATCCGATCTTTGATCCGACCCCAGCTTTTCTTGCGTACCCAGCGCCGTCCTTGCTCGAACCGGTAGCCCAGGAAATCGAAGCCTTCTCCGGCTTGTCGGCAGTCGCCGACGTGGGTTTTGTCCGGGTGCAGACGCAGGCCCTGGGTTTCCACCCAGGCCCTGACGATCTCCAGCGCCGCTTCGGCTTCTTCGCGCGTGCGGCAGAGGATGACGAGTCGAGTCACCGGAGGGAACTGCCCCCTCCGGTGCTCACGGAACCCCACAAAAAAGCCCCGCACTGCCACAAACAATGCGGGGCTGATGGTGCGGGTCATGGTTATAACAGCTTGACCAGCGTGGCGACGATGCCAACCGCCAAGACCATCAAACCACCCAATTTAATAACCATACGTTGTTCCAGTTGGATGAAGCGCGCGTCCATATCACGGCGCAATAAATCAATTTCTCGCTTCAGGTCTTCCTTGGTAGCAAGGTCTTTCAAATTCACTTCCAGCACTTCGGCCAAAGCTTCGGCTTCAGCTTCCGCCTGTGCGGGCAGTACGCCTGCATCTTTCAGGCGTCTGGAAAATCTCAACGTGTCAAAAGCAATGGTTGCCATGGGTTTAGCTCCTGTGATCAGTCTAGCACGGACGGCAACGGGCGTTAGCGGCTTGACCCGATGGAACTATCGTCTTGATCCCAGGACAGTTGTATCCCAATAGAGTTGTTCAAGTTATTTTGAATAGACTCCTTAACATTTGGCGGGAAACGGCTGTCCTGCTAATCCAGCGCAAATTTTAGTAAATTTTTACGATGTTGCTATACCGTCAGGCCCTCTATCATAATCAAGCCGTTTGAGTTAATTTTTTTAGTTTGGTCCAATTGCTTTTTCCATTATTTCAATAAACCTAACGGAGAAAACCATGAAAAGCGCAATATCAATACTAACAGCGGTTTTAGCTTTGACCATGCCCCTGGCTTTCGTAAACGCGGAAGCAGAGGAAGTCGCCTCCTCACCGGAGCAAGTGGTCAGGAAATTTTATAAACTCCTGAGTGATGGTACGCTGCTGAGCGAGGAGCAGTTCATTAACGCCGGCGTTACCGATATCGTTGGTGCGAACTGGGATGATGAGCCGACTTCGCTGTGTCTGGAGGACAGCGGTGAAAAACTTCTCGGGGTCCCGTGTTTCATAAAAACTTTTGCAACTTTTCACTCACTGATTCCTGACATGAACTGGCATCCCGAGGAGATCGTGCGTTTGCGGGGTCCCGGTATCCGTTATCTGGTGCGCGCCACCGGCTCAGGAACCCCGCAGCTCGACAAGTTCGATTTTCTTGGCCTCGGTGATGCCTGGAATCCGGGCGCCAGTTTCAGCGTCATGAGCATAGACATTCATACGCTAAAACACGGCAAAATCGTGAAAAGCTACCATGTGGAAGATTGGCTGGAAGCAAGGCATCAATTATCCCAGTAAGCCTGTCGGCATAAGGACGGAAGGAGGATCCCCGGAGGAATTCGAAGCTGCTCTGAACAGTTATAGGAGCCGGCGTTGGTAAAGATACATTTGAAATGCCCTCACCCCAGCCCTCTCCTGCGGGGAGAGCGAAGCGAGAGGCTGGGGGTTTTGTGTATCTTTACCAACGCCGGCCTCTATATCTCGACTTTCCAAGCAAAAGTGGCGCGAGAGCGAATGGGATCGGCGCAAGTCAGGCAGGCAATCCACGCGGCGCCATGAAAATGTCAAGTGCTTTTTGATTTTTTTGAAAATTCGTGTGTAATGATTTTGGACCGCAGGCCTAGCCGGGCCTGCGGTGCGAATGTCTAAAGCTGAGTAAAACATGCGTCACACAATTTTCAAAAGCATCATGCTGGCGGGAATCAACACCCTTGCCTCTCTACCTGCGGTTGCCGATTCCAACAATCCCGATCAGCTCCCCACCGTTACCAGCGAAGCGTTGCGTCCAATCGGCGGCGTAGGATATTCCGCCGGACGGAGTATCACTGAATTCGATGAAGCAAACCTCAATATCGCCCATGAGCGCACCGTGGATGAAGTGCTGCGCGGCCATCCCGGCATCGTGGTATCCAAAGGCGGAGGATTCAGCGCGGGGCCGTTATATTTGCGTGGCGCGACCGCTCAAGGAACGTTGACGCTGGATGGACTGCCTATCCCGGATACGGTGCCGGGCGTCGTCAACCTCAACGCACTGATTCCGGACGGTCTGGAGTCTCTCACCGTCAGCCGCGGTTTCGGCCCCGCTTATCAGCCCTTTTCCGCCTTGGGTGGCGCTATTCAACTGACATCCCGCAACGCCGACGACAACAGTGGCGATCTGCGCGTCGAAGGCGGCACTTTCGGTTTTCTCAAAGAAACGCTACGTAGCACGCTCAAGGGAGAACAGTGCCGTATTGCCGTTACCGCCAGCCACTCCAAGACTTTCGACGGCGCTTACCACGCGCAAAAATCCTGGGGCAACAGCGAGCGCGATCCGTTTCATGGCACGAATGTGCTGGCAAAAGCCGGGTTTGCCTTCGATGATGCGCTCGACTGGGAAGGATCCCTGTTTTACCGGGATTCTTTCAACGCATTGGATCAGTTCGGTTGGCGCTACGGCGTGCCGGCCATCGTGGACGGCGACAGCAGTTTTGTACGGGAAGAAGCATGGATGGCGCAGAACAGCCTGAAAGCGCGCCTTGGCAACGACTGGTTCACTCGCCTGCAATTGGGTTACACCCACAAGCGTTTCAACAACCAACTCGTGGGGATAGATCTGAGCTATGAAACCGACTTTTATCTGGCACGCTGGGAAAATGATCAAAGGCTTTGGCAAGGACAAGACGGGAATGCGCTGCATCTGGTCTGGGGCGTCGATGCGCGCCATGAAAACGCCGCAGGGCCTACTTTCAACAACCTGACTTTTGCGCCGGCCGGACCATTCGCCGAGGGGCGCAGCCAGCAAGCCGGTTTTATCGAAACCCGGTTTGCTGATGGCAGGCTCAGCGGCGATGTCGGCGTGCGTTATGAAGGCTACGACCGCTACCAGGATCAGGCCCTGTTTCATGTCGGCGCCGCATATCAGCTGACGCCCGCCTGGAAACTGCGCGGCAACGGCGGCAACGGTTTTCGCATTCCCGGCTACACCGACCGGTTGTTTCCGCTGATGGGCAATATTCATTTAAAACCGGAGCGCGGCGTCGGCGGCGATTTGGGTCTGGAATGGCAGCCTACCACGCGGCTCAAACTCGATCTCACCGGCTTTTACAGCCGTTATGACGATCTGATGATCGTTACCTGGAATCCACAGCCCAGCGTTCAGATGCCCTGCGTCGAATGCATTTCCAACCTGGCCGACGCGACTGTTGCCGGACTGGAAGCCGGCGGCGACCTCACCTTCAACGAGCAATGGCGCGGCGGCGCGAGCTATACCTACACCGACAGCCGCAACCTGGCTACTGATCGACCTGTGACGATGCGCCCGCGCGACACGGCGCGTCTTTGGGGAGAGTGGCGCATGCCAACGCTCCCCATCACCTTATGGGCTGAAGGCGTCTACCGAGGCCAAACGCATAGCGATATAGGCAATACGCTGGTTGTCGGCGATACCTTGCGTTTCAACGCCCAGCTTAATTACCGGATATCGCCCAAGCTTGGATTGTACGTGCGCGGGGAAAATCTCAACAATGACCGCACGTCTGAATTTTATAGCCTCGATTATCCCGGTGCGGCGGTATACGGCGGCGTGGAACTAAAACTGTGAGGCTTATGGAATGCGCTGCATCAAGCGTCGGCGGCGATGGCGCCATGGCTGTTCGAAGCGGGAAATTGGCCGTCCACGGTACGTACAACGTACCCTGCATTTTTCCCTAAAACCCCGCCGACAGCCGGTTCGCCAGTTGCGCGCGGTTATCCACGCCCAGTTTGGCGAAGATATTCTGGGCGTGGCTGATGATGGTGCGCTCGCTACGGCAAAGCTTCCCTGCAATGGCGGCATAAGGCTGACCTTGGACCAGCAACAGGCAGATTTCCTGTTCACGCGGCGACAGCGGTAGCTCTGCCATCCGGCGCAGCAGTTTCAGCGGCAAAGGTATTTGGCGCGAAACGGTGACGCCGATCAACCCTTCGCCCGGTTGCAGAGGATCGAGCCAGTAGGCGCGGAAAGCATAGCGCCCGGTAGCGTTTTCATGATGCCACACAGCCGGGGCGGCACCTTCCTCACCCCGGAAAATACTCAGCAGGCGGTGGCACAGAGCCTTCAGGCGCGGTCTGATCTTTTCCGATACGAGTGGTGTTTGCGCATGGGTGGCACGGAGCAGCAAGGCTTGGGCCGTCGGGCAGATGTGCCGGATATCGCCTTGAGCATCCAGCAAGAACAGGCCCTGTTCATCGCCCTCGCTCCAAGTGCCGCTATAGCCGGCCGCTGTCGTCAAGGCGTGGTGGATGTGCGGCAGAAGGTCGGCGAAGGCGCGCTTTTCCCCGGCCGAGAAGGCCTGTTCTTCACGGCGGCGGCTCATTACGACGCCGATGGAGCATTCATGTTCATGGAGCCTGACGAAAATGGCATCACCGCCGCCGCCGAGGGGCCGTATCACGCAATGGTAAAAATCGTGCCGCTCGAACTCCCGGCGGCTGAAGGCGAGGACTCGTTCCAGCGGCAGCAATGTTCCCACCGGAGATTCATGCGGGGGAAGCATGGCTTCCCGCTGCCAGTGCGGCAGATCGCCGGATTCCAGCAAAGGCAGCGCGGTTGCCACCGGATCGGTGAATTCCGAATAGGTATGGATGACCTCTAAAGGACTGCCCAAATTCAAACTGATATCAGCCATGCTGAACGGCAGCACGCCCCGCAGGGCGCGCAGCAATTCCGGCGCGATCAGCGGCGCGGGCAGGCCCAAGGCGCACAGTTGCCTTACCCGTGCTTCTGCTTGGCGTTTACCTGGCATGGATGCTCCCCTTTTTTCTATTTGTTCTAATCCAGCGCAAATTTTAGTAAGTTTTTACGATGTTGCTACACCGCCAAGCGGTCTACCATACAGCCAGACCATTTGTAAAATGATTATCCACCATGGCTCCTCCCTGGCA
>SCQD01000002.1 GCA_004299145.1 Methylococcaceae bacterium
CGAAAACGAGGAGCGCAGGAAACAAGCGGCAATCGGGCGGCCTTTTCTTTGGTTACTTTCTTTTGGCCGCGCAAAAGAAAGTAACCCGCCCGTGGGTGCGGGAACCCACATTCAAATCACTTGCCGAAGGCGCTCAACGCCTTTTCCCAGTATCGACGATTACAAACGAAGCTACTTGCTGGCCTGGGCGGCGAATCTGACAAAGTAGAACTAAGGCAATGGATCAGCTCTCGAAGCACATCATCCAGCGTCATGAGCCGCTATCTTGCGTCTCAGCTTCCGGCTTCATAGGATCGATACCGGAATCGGTCAGCATCTGGCGGACAATCAAATCACGCCCTTCATGCCGTAGAGCGCACCAATTGGGATAGCTGATTTTGAAAGTACGCGACCGGCTGCTGGAACCGGGCACAGGGGCGAAGGTGACTTTGATTTCGGCCTGAGTTATGTGAAAAGCTGGTAACTTGAGTTCGTCCATCAAATCATAAACCGCCTTCGGATTCTGCGCCGTGTCTGCCTCCAAGGTGATACGGCGTCTCCTACCGGTTGACAGGCTTAGTAGTCGGGATGTTCCAGAAAAGCCCACATCACTTTGCCATGAAAGCCATCAAAGAATTGGGTGGGTGAGTATTGCCGGGCCATTAGTTTCCTCGGGGGGGACGCGGTAGCGCTGGTTTGGATTACGAGGGACTTTACAGTACAGTACCGCAGTTTTTGTACTGCATGCTCTTTCAGATCGAAAACCATGGCCTCGGCCAAGACCACCACGCTGACATTTCCTATCGAACCAGAACTCAAGGAGGCCGTGTACACAACCACTACTGTCAATGAGGGGCAATAAGGTAAAGCCACCGCCTTCCGGTATTCGGCACAATATCCATAATAAGCAGCCCATGGCAATCAAGAAGTCCGAACTCTATTCCTCCCTCTGGGCCTCCTGCGACGAGCTGCGTGGGGGCATGGACGCCAGCCAGTACAAGGACTACGTGCTCGTTCTGCTGTTCGTCAAATACGTTTCCGACAAGTACGCCGGCGTCCCCTACGCGCCGATCACCATCCCCGAGGGCGCCAGCTTCAAGGACATGGCCGCGCTCAAGGGCAAGCCCGACATCGGCGACCAGATCAACAAGAAGATCATCGGCCCGCTGGCAAACGCCAACAAGCTGTCGGACATGCCCGACTTCAACGATCCGGGCAAACTCGGCAGCAGTCAGGAAATCGTCGACCGGCTGACCAACCTGATTTCGATCTTCGAGAACAAGGCGCTCGACTTCAGCAAGAACCGCGCGGACGGCGACGACATCCTCGGCGACGCCTACGAATACCTGATGCGCCACTTCGCCGCCGAAAGCGGCAAGAGCAAGGGGCAGTTCTACACCCCCGCCGAAGTCAGCCGCATCATGGCGCAGATCATCGGCATCCACGAGGCCGTCACCACCAACGACACCACCGTTTATGACCCGACCTGCGGCTCGGGGTCTTTGCTGCTCAAAGTCGGGGACGAAGCCAAGGCCAACGTCACGCTCTACGGTCAGGAGAAGGATGCCGCCACGTCCGGCTTGGCGCGGATGAACATGATCCTTCACAACAACCCGACGGCGGAAATCAAGCAGGGCAACACGCTCGCCAATCCCCGCTTTACCAGTGACGACGGGCAACTGAAAACCTTCGACTTCGTTGTCGCCAATCCCCCGTTCAGCGACAAGCGCTGGAGTACCGGCCTCGACGCGCTCAACGACCCGCACGAGCGTTTCAAACATTACGGCACGCCCCCGGCCAAGCAGGGCGACTACGCCTATCTGCTGCACATCATCCGCTCGCTCAAGAGCACCGGCAAAGGCGCGTGCATCCTGCCGCATGGCGTGCTGTTTCGCGGCAACGCCGAGGCCGACATCCGCCGCAATCTGATTCGCCGGGGCTACATCAAGGGCATCATCGGGCTGCCGGCCAACTTGTTCTACGGCACCGGCATCCCGGCGTGCATCGTCGTCATCGACAAGGAAAACGCCCATGCCCGCAAGGGCATTTTCATGATCAACGCCAGCGCCGGATTCATGAAGGACGGCCCCAAGAACCGCCTGCGCGACTGCGACATCCACAAGATCGTCGACGTCTTCAACCGTCGCGACGACAGCGATGCCAAGTACGCCCGGACGGTCAGCGGCGAGGAAATCGAGAAGAACGATTTCAACCTCAACATTCCGCGCTACATCGACAGCCAGCAGGCCGAGGACATCCAGGACATCGAGGGGCACCTGAAAGGCGGTATTCCCAGCCGCGACGTGGATGCGCTAGCCGCCTACTGGCAGGTTTGCCCGCAACTGCGGCAGGCGCTTTTCTCCCCTCGCCCTCAGGGAGAGGGGCCGGAGGTGAGGGTGGGCTACGTCGACCTCGCCACGCCCAAGCAGGCGATTAAAACGACGATCTACGAGCACCCGGAATTCGTCGCCTACATCACCGACATGAACGGGCACTTTGCCGTATGGCGGCAGCGCGTCACGCAAACGCTCACGAGCTTGAAGCCTGATTGCCACCCGAAAACCGTCATTCACGATCTGGCCGAAGACCTGCTCGCGCACTACGCCGGCAAGCCGCTGATCAACCGCTACGCCGTATTCCAGCACCTGATGGATTACTGGGCGGCCACCATGCAGGACGACTGCTACCTGATCGCCGCCGACGGCTGGAAGGCCGAAACGACCCGCATCGTCGAAACCAACAAGAAGGGCAAGGAAGTCGACAAGGGCTGGACCTGCGACCTGATCCCCAAGCCGCTGATCGTCGCCCGCTACTTTGCCTCGCAGCAGGCTGGCATTCGCGAGCAAGAGGCGGCGCTGGAAAGTATCGCCGCGCAGATGGCCGAAATGGAAGAAGAACAAGGCGGCGAAGACGGTTTGTTCGCCGAACTCGACAAGGTAAACAAGGCCAACGTCACCGCCCGGCTCAAGGAAATCAAAGGCGACCCGGAGGCCAAAGACGAAGCCGCCGCCCTCAATGGCTGGCTGAAGCTCTGCACGCAGGAGGCCAACCTCAAGAAAGCACTGAAGGACGCCGAGGCCGAACTCGATGCACTGGCCTACGCCCAGTATCCCAAGCTCCGTGAGGCTGACATCAAGACGCTGGTGGTCGAAGACAAATGGCTCGCCGCCATCGCCGCCGACATCCACGGCGAAATGGACCGCATCAGCCAGACGCTGACCCAGCGCGTCAAGGAACTGGCCGAACGCTACGAAACGCCCTTGCCGGCGCTGACCGGCAAGGTGGCCGAACTTTCGGCCAGGGTGGCGGCGCATCTGAAGAAGATGGGATTTGAGGTATGAGCAAGGACAGGAAAACTACCCTCAACGGGCGCGACCAAGCCGGGAACCGGAAAACTTCTGGCCGCAGCAAGCCAGACGTGCTTTTCCCGGCACCAGACGCACTGGCCAAGCTGCCCGCCGAATACGGTACTTTTTTCTCTGAGATCAAGGCGATCATCGCCCGCGAGCGCATCAAGGCCGTCATGTCCGCCAATGCCGCGATGGTGCTCATGTACTGGGACATCGGCCAGTCAATTCTGCAACGCCAGCGCAACGAGGGCTGGGGTGCCCGGGTCATCGACCGCCTTGCGCATGACCTCAAGACGACATTCCCTGAAATGACCGGCTTTTCGGCGCGCAACCTCAAGTACATGCGCCAGTTCTGCGAAGCGTGGCCGGATCGGGCAATAGTGCAACGCACCGTTGCACTATTGCCGTGGCGCAGCAATCTCACCCTGCTCGAAAAGCTCGGCGACCCGGAAATCCGCCTCTGGTACGCCGAGAAAGCACTGGAGCTGGGCATGGGCAAGGACATGCTCGCTATCCAGATCGAAAGCCGCCTGCACGAGCGCCAAGGGAAAGCCTTGAGCAACTTCCACGCGGTGCTTCCGCCGACCGAATCGGACATGACCGCCCAGGTGTTCAAAGACCCCTACCTGTTCGATTTTCTGGGCACTGCCGATCCCCGGCGCGAGGCCGAGCTGGAACAAAAGCTGGTCGATCACATCCAGCAATTCCTGCTGGCCTTGGGGCAGGGCTTCGCCTTTGTCGGTCGTCAGGTGCATCTTGAAATCGGCGATAAAGACAAAAATCAGATGTTGGTTGAGTACGCACTGGCGGGTACCACAAAACCCATCGGCGTTGCGCAGTGGGAGCGCCAGATTACGCAAAGCTTGCCGGACAATCTGAAGCCCAGTCTGCCCAGTGTGGAAGACATCGAGGCGGAACTCGCCCGAGGTGAGCCGTGAGCAAAGCCAAAAAAAACCTTGTCACCGTGCAAGGGGCGGTCATCGGCATCGTCCAGAAGGACGACCACGACTACATCAGCCTCACCGACATCGCCAAATACAAAAACCCGGACCATGCCGACGATGTGATTCGCAACTGGTTGCGCAACCGCAATACGCTGGAGCTGCTGGGGATTTGGGAACGACTCAACAACCCCGGATTTAATCCCGTCGAATTCGACGGGATTAAATCGCTGGCCGGACTGAACAGCTTTACGCTGACGCCCAAGCAGTGGATCGAACAGACTGGCGCCGTCGGCATCGTTTCCCGCGCGGGGCGCTACGGCGGCACCTATGCCCACAAGGACATCGCGTTCGAGTTCGCCTCCTGGGTCTCGGTCGAGTTCAAGCTCTACCTCATCAAGGAGTTCCAGCGCCTCAAGGACGATGAAAACCGCCGCCTGTCGCAGGCATGGAACCTCAACCGCACGCTGTCCAAGCTCAACTACCGCATCCACACCGACGCCATCAAGGCGCACCTGATCCCGCCGGAGGTCACGCCCGCTCAAGCCGCCATCACCTACGCCAGCGAGGCCGACCTGCTCAACGTCGCCCTGTTCGGGCAGACCGCCAAACAGTGGCGCGATGCCAACCCGGCGCTGGACGGCAACATGCGCGACCACGCCGACATCGAGCAATTGCTGGTGCTCGCCAATATCGAGGCCATGAACGCCGAGTTCATCCACATGGCCCTGCCGCAGGGCGAGCGGCTCAAGCGGTTGAACCAGATCGCCATCCGCCAGATGCGCACACTGACGGCAGCCCCGATGCCCTCGTTGCCGGGCCGCCAGGAGAGGAAAGCGTGATCGGGGTACGAATTGTCAGCGGCGGCAGGCCGCGCCACAACTTGCGAAAAAACCGGGGCAACGCCGCCGTCCCGCCAGCGCCGACTTTTGGCCGGGGGCTGGGGCGATGAGCGCGATTCGTGCGGGCTACAAGCAGACCGAGGTGGGGGTGATTCCTGAAGATTGGGAAGTATCCAAGCTTTCGGCTATCGGTGAAATCATTCGAGGTGCCAGCCCTCGCCCTAAAGGCGACAAACGTTATTACGGCGGAGACATACCTCGCCTCATGGTCGAGGACGTTACTCGAGACGGTAAATTTGTAGTTCCTCAAATCGACTTTCTAACAACAGAAGGCGCAAAGAAAAGCCGCCCCTGCAAAAAAGGGACATTGACCATTGTTTGCTCAGGGACAGTTGGCGTTGTCGCGTTCTTGGGAGTCGACGCATGTATTCATGACGGCTTTTTGGCGTTAGTGGGAGTGAGTCGGTTGGTTAGCGATGACTACATCTTTCACCAGTTGTCTGCGCTTCGGGAAAGGTTTGATAGTTCGGCAACTCACGGCGGCGTATTCACCAACTTAACGACTACAGGAGTTAAAGAGTTCGCCATTCCATTGCCGCCAACCAAAGCCGAACAAGAAGCCATCGCCGAAGCGTTGAGCGATGCGGATGCCCTCATCGAATCGCTAGAGCAACTGCTCGCCAAAAAGCACCACCTCAAGCAAGGCGCCATGCAGGAATTGCTCACCGGCAAAAAGCGCCTGCCGGGGTTCAGTGGGGAGTGGTCGGAAACTACGTTGTTTGACCTTGCGCAAGGAAAGAAGGAGTTTTTTGACGACGGAGATTGGGTTGAGTCGGAACACATCACGACCGATGGTGTACGACTAATCCAGACGGGCAATATCGGCGTAGGTCAGTACATTGAAAAGGCCGAAAGAAAATACATTTTTGAGGCATCGTTCTCGACGCTGCGCTGCAAGGAAATTCGAGAAGGCGATTTGCTCATCTGCCGATTAGCCGATCCGGCGGGTCGGGCCTGCGTTCTGCCGAATATTGGAGAGGGAAAAATCATTACGTCCGTAGATGTGACGATTTTTAGGCCGCCGACCGCAATAGCGAATAGGGTGTTTCTGGCAAACACGTTTTCTACGGATGAGTGGTTGCGCGAGGTCAGCGATAGGAGTGGAGGAACGACTCATAAACGTATCTCGCGTGGAGCACTCGGGCGTTTGAAAATTAAAGTTCCTTCGCTGCCAGAGCAAGAAGCGATTGCAGCCATTCTTGTTGACATGGACGCCGAAATCGCCGAGTTGGAATCCCAACTCACCAAAACCCGCACCCTCAAGCAAGGCATGATGCAGAAGCTGCTCACCGGGGAGATTCGCCTGGTATGAAGGAAGTTGCTCAACCAATTTGTCGGATCATTGCCGGACCCAATGGTGCAGGCAAAACCACTTTCGCATTGAAATACCTGCCGACGGCGCATTGTCGACATTTCGTCAATGCCGATTTGATTGCGGCCGGGCTTTCGCCTTTGGCTCCAGAACAACAGACCATTGCGGCCAGTCGATTGTTTTTGGCGGAAATTGCACAGCATCGTCAGGCGCGACGTGATTTTGCCTTTGAAACGACGCTAGCCGGTCGTGGTTATTTGCGCTTGATTTTGGTATCAGCATTTATTGAACGAGGCAAAACCATGACCCGGCCAGCCACAAAAGAACAGAATCTGCTCGATTGTCTAACTACTGCAGTTGCAGAAGCGCTGGAGCGCAAACGAAGGCTTGGACACTACGCCGTTTTCTGGGAAAACAGCAAGCCGAAACTTATCGGCGAAGATGCGCCGCAAACCAGTTCAAGCGTTCCGACGGGAACAAATCGCCCTCGACCGCATCCCGAGATTGCCGGGAAAGGCAGGACGCCGGGGGATGTTCCATGACCATCGGCCAGCCCGAACGCGCCACCCAGAACCGCGTCCTCGCCCTGTTCAATAAGGAACTCGGCTATCGCCTGCTCGGCGACTGGAGCGACCGCGCTGGATTTGATGGCAAGGGCAACAGCAACATCGAAACCGGCCTGCTTTCGGCCTGGCTCGCCCAGCGCGGTTACAGCACGGCGCAGATCGCCCGCGCCCTTGACAGGCTGCGCACCGAGGCCGGCAACCCGAATCGCAGCCTCTACGACAACAACAAGGCGGTGTACAGCCTGCTGCGCTACGGCGTGCAGGTGCAGGCGGCAGCGGGCGAGAACGCCGAAACCGTTTGGCTGATCGACTGGCAGGAGCCGGCGCAGAACGATTTCGCGGTGGCCGAGGAAGTCACCTTGCATGGCAACCACGAGCGCCGCCCCGACGTGGTGCTCTATGTGAACGGCATCGCCGTCGGCGTGCTGGAACTGAAGAACAGCCGCGTCTCGATTGGCGACGGCATCCGCCAGAACCTCTCCAACCAGCAACCGGAATTCAATGCGTGGTTCTTCAGCACGGTGCAGTTCGTTTTCGCCGGCAACGATTCCGAAGGGCTGCAATACGGCGCCATCGGCGCCGGCGAGAAGTATTTCCTGAAGTGGAAGGAGAACGAGGCCGGCAACAGCCGCTTCAAGCTCGACAAGTACCTGCTCAAGATGTGCAACAAGGCGCGGCTGATCGAGCTGATGCACGACTTTATCCTGTTCGACGGCGGCATCAAGAAGCTGCCCCGCGTGCATCAGTATTTCGGCATCAAGGCGGCGCAGGCCCATGTGAAGCGGCGCGAGGGCGGCATCCTCTGGCACACGCAGGGCAGCGGCAAGAGCATCGTCATGGTGCTGCTCGCCAAGTGGATTCTGGAGTACAACCCGAACGCCCGCGTCGTCATCGTCACCGACCGCGACGAACTCGACAAGCAGATCGAAGGCGTGTTCATCGCCGCCGGCTACCCGATGGCCCGCGCCGGCAGCGGACGCGACCTTTGGGCCAAGCTCGGGCGGACCGCGCCGCGCCTGCTGTGTTCGCTGGTGCACAAGTTCGGCAAGAAGGGCGTCGACGACTTCGAGCAGTTCATCAAGGAATTGGAGGCCAAACCGAGTCCTACCGTGGGCGAGGTTTTCGTCTTCGTCGATGAATGCCACCGCACCCAGAGCGGCAAGCTGCACCGGACGATGAAGGCGCTGATGCCCAACGCGGTGTTCATCGGCTTCACCGGCACGCCCCTGCTCAAGCAGGACCGGCAAACCAGCCTCGAAGTCTTCGGCGGCTACATCCACACCTACAAGTTCAGCGAGGCGGTCGAGGACGAGGTGGTGCTCGATCTGGTTTATGAGGCCCGCGACATCGACCAGAAACTCGGCTCCAGCGACAAGATCGACACGTGGTTCGACGCCAAGACCAAGGGGCTGAATGACTGGCAGAAGGCGGCGCTGCGCGAGCAGTGGGGAACCATGCAGAACGTGCTCAGCTCGAAAGCCCGCATGGACCGCGTGGTGGCCGACATCGTCTTCGATTTCGGGGTCAAGCCGCGCCTGTCCAATCAGCGCGGCAACGCAATCCTCGTGGCCTCCAGCATCTACGAGGCGTGCAAGTATTTCGGGCTGTTCCAGAAAACCGTCTTCAAGGGGCGGTGCGCGGTCGTCACCTCGTACAACCCGCAGGCGCAGGACATCACGCTCGAAGAGACCGGCGCCAATACCGAGACCGACAAGCAGTTCATCTACAACACCTATACGGCCTTGCTGAAGGACGTGGATGCGCTGCCCGGCAAGTCGAAAACCGAAACCTACGAGGACAGAGTCAAGAAGCTGTTCAAGGAGCAGCCGGCCAACATGCGCCTGCTGGTGGTGGTCGACAAGCTGCTGACCGGCTTCGACGCGCCAAGCTGTACCTATCTCTACATCGACAAGAGCATGCAGGACCACGGCCTGTTTCAGGCCATCTGCCGCACCAACCGCCTCGATGGCGACGACAAGGATTTCGGCTACATCGTCGACTACAAGAACTTGTTCAAGAAGGTCGAAAACGCGATTGCCGTCTATACCTCCGAACTCGACCACAGCGCCGGCGGCGTCGATCCCGAAGTGCTGCTGCAAGACCGCATGACCAAGGGCCGCGAGCGGCTGGACAACGCGCTGGAAGCGGTGGCGCTGTTGTGCGAGCCGGTACTGCCGCCCAAGGGCGAGTTGGAGCACATTCACTACTTCTGTGGCAATACCGAAATCCCGGAAGACCTGAAAGCGCGGGAAACCCAACGCGCCGCCCTCTACAAGGCAATGGCCGCACTGGTGCGGGCCTACGCCAACATCGCCGACGACTTGGCGCGGGCCGGTTACAGCGATGCCGACAGCGAGCGCATCAAGCAGACCATAGCCCGCTACCTGAAGCTGCGCGAGATCATCCGCAACGCCGCAGGCGAAAAGCTCGACCTCAAAGCCTACGAGGCCGACATGCGGCACCTGATCGACACCTATATCGAGGCCAGCGAACCGCGCAAAATTTCGCCCTTCGACGACATGCCGCTGTTGGAACTGATCGTGAAGACCGGCATCGCCAACGCGATCAACAGCCTGCCCGACGGCTTGAAGGGCAACAAGGATGCGGTGGCCGAAACCATCGAGAACAACGTCCGCAGCAAGATCATCAAGGAAAACCTGAACGATCCGGCCTACTACGCCAAGATGTCGGCGCTGCTCGACGAAATCATCGCGGCCCGCAAGGCCAAGGCCATCGAGTACGAGGAATACCTGAAACAGATCGCCGAACTGGCGAAGCGGGTTGAAGCCGGCCTTGCCGCCGATACGCCGAAGACCCTCGACACGCCGGGCAAGCGGGCGCTGTTCAACAACCTTCAGCGGAACGAAGCGCTGGCGATCAAGATTGACGAAACCGTTAAGCACATCCGGCCCGATGGCTGGCGCGGCGTGAAGGCCAAGGAAAACGTCATCAAGGCGGCGCTGTACGGCATCTTGCAGAACGTCGACGAGGTCGAGCGCGTCTTCCTCATCATCGAAAAGCAGACGGAGTATTGATGCCGACGCTGCAACTCGGGGCCATCGCCGTCGACGTGGTGCTGAAGGACATCAAGAACATCCACCTGAGCGTTCATCCGCCTGCCGGCAAGGTGCGCATCGCCGCGCCGTTACGCATGGACCTCGACACCATCCGCGTTTTTGCCATCACCAAGCTGGCGTGGATCAAGAACCAGCAAAAGAAGCTGCGCGAACAGGAACGCGAAACTCCGCGCGAATACCTCGACCGCGAAAGCCACTACGTCTGGGGTAAGCGCTACCTGCTCAAGCTGGTCGAAATGGATGCCCCCCAGAATGTCGAACTGAAGCACAACAAGATGCTGCTCCAGTTGCGGCCCGGCGCCAGCACCGAGAAAAGGCAGGAGGTGCTCGATGCCTGGTATCGCGAGCAGCTAAAGGCCGCCGTTCCGCCGCTGGTCGCCAAATGGGAGAAGGCGCTTGGCGTCAAAGCCGGCAAGGTTTTTGTGCAGAAGATGAAAACCAAGTGGGGAAGCTGCAACCCAGTTGCCGGAAACATTCGCCTGAACACCGACCTCGCCAAGAAGCCGTTGCAGTGTCTGGAATACATCGTGGCGCATGAACTCACGCACCTGCTGGAGCGGCACCACAATGGCCAATTTACCGCGCTGATGGATGCCCACATGCCGCAGTGGCGGCAGTACCGCGAGATGCTGAACAGCCTGCCGTTGGCGCATCAGGAATGGAGGTAATGGAAGTGAGTATTCAATTGGAAGCCCAGCGTATTGCCGGCAAAGCCGACAGCCGCCGCCTGCTGGAAGCCGTGCTGCACGAAGCGTTGGCAGCATGATTCAACTACATCATCCCATCAATAGGAGCTGGCCATGAGCACACTCACACTGGATATTCCCGACACACTGAATGCTGCTTTAAAGGCAGCAAGCGTTCGGCGACAGATACCGCTATCCACTTTAGTGCGAGAGGTGCTGGAAAAGGCGTTGGTTGCAGAAGCGCCGCAACCGAATGCCGCTGATCATTGGTTATCACATTGGTACGGGAAATGGCCGGATATGCCGAAAGTTACCGATGGTGAAGCGCGCTTGGCGCACTTGCTAAAGAAGCACCTGAGTTAAAACAACCATGCGCCTGCTGCTCGACATTAATATCCTACTCGACGTGGTATGCAAGCGTCCCGGTGCATCGGCTTCGTCGGCTTTGATTGCCAGTTGCGGCAAGACCAACGATGCATGGTTGGCTTGGCACTCGGTGGCAACCTTGGCTTATCTGATTGAGCGGCAGTACTCAGTGGGGGAGGCACGTGCCTTTATTACAGATTTGCTGACCTGGGCGCGTGTTGCCGCCACTGACCACGAGGATGCGTTACGCGCTTTGGATTGGCCCATGCCAGATTTTGAGGATGCCTTGCAAGCTTCGGCAGCTTTAGCGTGTGGCGCGGCTTATATCATTACCCGCAATGGTCGCGATTTTATCGGCTCGCCTGTTCCAGCCATGACGCCGGAAGACTTTTTATCCTTTACCAGTAAAATCCAGTGAACAAACGGACCATTCCGGTTTGCGCTACGTCGGTGTTTTTTTCATCCTTGGTTGATCCACGCGGTTAACTGGATCAATGCCGCCCGCTTTTCTGCCAGATAGTTGTGTTTGTCGTAATGGCGGGCCTGCACACCGGCTAGGCCATGGCTTTGCAATTGCGCACGATGTGACTCCGAGACTCCCATTCTGGATAAGGTTGTTTCCAGGGTTCGCCGTACATCTTTCATTTGAAACGGCGTGGCGGCTTCTCCGGCTTCCAACATAACCTTGGATAAATCACCTACTAAATGGGATAGCGTATCAGGATGCAGCGCTTTATCACCATCGGTGGTAAACAACCAGGTAGTCCCCAATTCCCGCGCCCGAACCAGTGCATTGTTAACCAAAACTTCAGCCAATCCCGCCAGCGGTAAAAAATGTAGCCGTGCTTCCGTGCGTCGCCCTTTGGGATCGCGCAAAGTCAAAATACCCTCGTCATCCACGTCTGACACTTGTGCTCTCAGTAACTGGGCAATGCGCTGACCTCCCAAAGTTATCGCCGTCTGTAAGGCTGCGCCCGGTATTCCTGCATCACCCAGTCTGCGCCACAAGTGGCGAAATTCCATTTCGCTCAAGTGCCGGTCTCTGGCGCGCACAAACTGCGTCAGCGCCTTGGTTTCTGCTGCCGGGTTGCGTTCCAAACCTGCTTGACGGAAGATCAAAAAGCCAGCAGGGATACTGGCATCGTCCTCAGCGTCCAGTGCCCGTTTGAATGCGGCTGATAAATAGGAACGTAGCACTCCCGCTGTGCGCCCTTTGCCTGATTCCACCACCATGCGTAGCGTATCTGTGACGTGCTGCCGGGTAAGCGCATTGGCTGGCAGTGCCCGTAAATGGGCTGCATGAATGGTAAAAACGGACTGGGCATCTCCCGCCGATGAGACTTTGCCGCGCTGCTTCAAATCAGCCACATACAAATCCATAAGAGCGCCCACTGTCACTTGGGCAGAATTAGCCTGCTGCCGCTCCTGTTCAATACGCGCCTGATCCTGTTGTCTGCGGGTCTGCTCTCTGGCAGCCTCCTGCTCCTGCAATACCGCTTTCAGATTCCGATCCTGCTGGTAAATGAGCGCCAGCTTAGCGGCCTCACTTCTTGCGTCGGCAAGACTCAAATCCGGGAAATGCCCCATCGCATGTAACTGGCGTTTACCGAAGCTGTCGGTATAGCGGAAATACCATCGACCGTTACCGGATGGGATAGCGCGATGCAAAACACATCATTGGATGTTGTCGGATGTATTAGCGCCTGATTCGTAATCAGTAGGTCGGCAGTTCGATTCTGCTCACCGGCTCCATTTTTATCGTTGTACATCGGTGAGCGGTTCGTTGTCGAAATTTCGGCCGCCATGGGTCAATCCTCCGTACAGCGCAAAGCTCCTTCCGCGCTTGAGCTCGTGTCATAGCGGCACACGCTGACCCACTGTGCGCTGCCGTCGGCAGCCCGGCGCAATGCCCAGAAGTCATAGTCGCCCCGCTGGCGGTCGCCGGCCCGGTTGAATACCGTCCAACCGGTGGCGCCGAAATGCTCTGCGGCGGTCTGTGCCAGTATGTCCTTGCTCGTGTGTTGCTGGATGTCGGCCTGGTAACCGGCATTGAGCGCGACCAGCCACAGCGCGTCGTAAGCCGCCAGGGCAAAGGCATCGGGGCGCTGGCCGGTTTGGGCGAATACCCGGTCCGACAGCGCCTGCCATTTGGCTTGGGCGGCATCCGGCAAGCCCAGGGTGGGATTGGGATAATCCACCGCCATGGCAAACGCGGCGGCGACGTCGTCCGCCTGCAAGGCGCCGCTCAGCGCGACGCCGTCGCTGCCGTACCACTTGACGCGCCGGAGTACGGGATGCGCTTCCGCCGCGTGGAATAAAGCCGCCACTTCGTCGAAACCGGCCAGATAAATCGCCACCGCGGACGCCTGGTGAGTCCGCAGCGCCTGGTCGAGCTGCTTTTTCAACTGCTGCGCCACGTCGCCGAAGTCCTCCCGGTCCGTGCTGTAACGCACGCCGGGCAGCATTTCGGCATGGGCCGCCGTGAGGCGCGCTTGCAGCGATTGCTGCAAACCATCGTTGCCGGCGTCGGCGCGCCACGCCGGGATCACCACTTGCACGCCGCGCTGTTGCATTAAGGCAGCCATGGCCTCGCTTTCGTGGCTGTCGTCCGGCACCAGGCGATACACGCTGTCACCGGCCAGGGATAAAGACGAAGCGGTACTGCCCTGGCTGAGCAGCGGAACGCGCTCCCGGTCGGCCAAGTCTTTCAGCCGGCTCACTTCCGAGCTGGATTGCGGCCCGATCACGGCGATGACGTTTTGCCGGTGGATCAGCCGGCGCAGCTGCTGCAACGCCAGTTCGGGGTCCAGTTGCGTGTCCCGCACCAGCACTTCCACCCGTTTGTTGGAGCCGTGGCTGGATAGATAGCGATTGACGTCGTGTTGGGCCAGTTCCAGCACGGTTTGGCTCATCAGCCCCAGCGACGACCAGTTACCGGTGAGTGACAGCAAAGCGCCGATGCGCAGAGTTTGCGGCGCGGGTGCGTCGGCGGCGTGGCCGCTGCTCAGGATCAAACCGAGCAGCAAAGAGGCCGGCAGGCAGCGGATAAAGCGGCATTGGCTTATGGTCATGGACGGGGTTCCTCAGGTTGTGGAATGACAAACGCCGTGTGGACACTACCATAATGTGGATGGTGGAGGGTGAATTAAGGTCGCCGCCACTTTCACGGTAACGCCGCTTACGAACTTTCGAATATCAGACGGCAATCCGATCTACGGCCTCAGCGGTGAAGATAACAATCTGCGGCTCGCGCTCTTGGTGGTGGGAATGCATCATTCGGCACGTTCAAAGTAGATGTGCGCCCACGGCATTTCCTGGACATTGGAGCGCCGCGCGCTATCCTTTGCAGTCCTGCTGGTTGCGGCAAAACCGAAACTCATGAAATACCTTTTCCACCTGTGCGTACTGCTGATCCTGACCGGCTGCGACGGCACTCCGGAAGCGGAATACGCCCCGCGCTACAGCAACATCCCGCCCAGCGCTTTACGCGAATACGTGTTCGGCGTTTTTCCACTGCACAATCCGGAACGCCTGCAGGAAATATTCGGGCCGCTGCTGGACTATTTGAGCGAAAACACCCCCGGCGTCAGCTTCCGCCTGGAAGCTTCGCGCAACTACGCGGCTTTCGAGGAAAAACTCTATGACCGAGCCTTCGATTTTGCGCTGTCCAATCCTTATCAAACCGTCAACGCGCTGCCGCACGGCTACCAGGTGTTCGGCAAAATGGGTGACGACGATAATTTCCGAGGCATCATCCTGGTCCGCAAAGACGGCCCGGTCCGCGACATAGCCGATCTCAAGGGCAAGGCGGTCGCCTTTCCCGCCCCTACCGCGCTGGCCGCGGCCCTGCTGCCGCAGTTTTTCCTGCAAACCCATGGCATCGACGTACTGCGCGACCTTGATATCCGCTACGTCGGTTCGCAAGAGTCTTCCATCATGAACGTCTACCTGGGCTATGCGGCGGCAGGCGCCACCTGGTCGCTGCCCTGGCTGGCTTACAGCCGCGAGCATCCGGACATGGCGGCGCAACTGGATGCCCGATGGCAAACCGAGGCTTTGCCCAGCAACGGCCTGCTGGTGCGCGACGACGTATCGCCCGACCTGGCGCTGCACGTAAAAGCCTTGTTGCTGGAGTTGCACCAAAACCAGCGGGGCAAGCTTTGGCTGGCGCGCTTGGGCTTAAGCCGCTTCGAAGCGGCGGATACAAAAACATACCAGCCCGTCAGGGAATTTCTGCTACGCTTCAGCCGGACCGTATACCCACTCGATAAACGCTGATCAGCACTACCATGCCGCGATCCAGACATTTTTGGATGTGTTCCATTCGCTGCAAACTGATCTGCGGCGTTGCGCTGGTGCATGCCGTACTCATGACGCTGTTCATCTGGGATCTGGGCGAGCGCCAGCGCGAATTCCTCATGGAACAAAGCCTGGACCAGGCCGGCAGCCTGGCCGGCACGCTGGCCGCCAACAGCGTGTCCTGGCTGCTGGCCAACGACGTTTCCGGCCTGGATGAAGTGATACGTTCCCAGTTCCGCCATCCCCACTTGCGCTATGCCATGCTGTTGTCGCCGCAAGGCCGGGTGCTGGGACACAGCGACCTCAATCTGACCGGACGCTATGTCAACGACCCCGTCAGCCTGCGCTTGATCCAGGCCGCACCGGCGCTGCAAACACTGGTGTTCGACCGGCGGCTGGTCGACGTGGCCGTGCCGGTATTCACCGGCGACAACAAGCTGATCGCCTGGGCGCGAGTGGCGCTGGACCAGCGTCACGTCGATGCGGGGCTGCTGGCTGTTGCACAAAAGGGCCGGGTTTACGCCGCCGTCGCCATCGGCGTCGGCGTGTTGTTCGCCTGGTTGATGGCGCTGGGCATCACACGCGGACTGCACGGTCTGACCAAAGTGGCGGCCAGGGTGAGCGAGGGGCATCACGACGAGCGCGTGCAGTGGCGGCGCGACGACGAACTCGGCGTGCTGGCCGACGGATTCAACGCCATGCTGGACAGCCTGCGCGCGCAGGAACTAGCCCGCAACATCGCCCAACAGCAGCTCAAGCTCGCCGCCAAAGTGTTTGAAAACAGCGGCGAAGGCATTTTTATCACCGACGCCGCCGAGCGCATCATTCTGGCCAACCACGCTTTCGGGGAGATTACCGGCTATCCGCCGGCAGAGGTGCAAGGGCGCACGCCGCGCCTGTTGGACTCCGGCAGGCACAGCGCCGCGTTTTTCCAGGCGTTTGCTCAACAACTGCAAACCCAGGGCTGTTGGCGCGGTGAAATCTGGAACCGCCGCAAAAGCGGCGAAATCTACCTGGAATGGCTGTCGGCCAGCGTGATTCGGGATGATGCCGGCAATATCGTCAACTATGTCGGCATTTTTTCCGACATCAGCGAACGCAAAGCCGCCGGCGCCAGCGTCGAATACCAGGCGTACCACGACGCACTGACCGGTCTGCCCAACCGCCTGCTGCTGTTCGACCGCATCCGCCAAGCCATGGCCCACGCGCAACGCAGCCAGTCGCTGCTGGCGGTTTTATTCATCGACCTGGACCGCTTCAAAGCCGTCAACGATAGCTACGGCCATCAAATGGGCGACGAGTTGCTCATCGGCGTGGCCGAGCGCTTGCGGCACTGCGTGCGCGCGGAAGATACCGTGTCGCGATTGGGCGGCGATGAGTTTGTCGTGCTGCTGGCCGGCATCGACGATGCCGCCGACGCCCAGCAAGTGGCGCAGAAAGTGTTGGCGTCCATGCAGGCGCCGTTTCTGCTGCAAGCGCACCGGATCGGCATCAGCCCCAGCGTCGGCATCAGCCTGTATCCGCAGGACGGCGCCACCCCGGAAGCCTTGCTCGACCATGCCGATCAGGCGATGTACCAGGTGAAATCGGCGGGACGCAATGACTATAAGTTTTATACGGCTTAGAACATCCTGAAACGGAATGCCCCCCCGGGGCTGCCGCCGGGCGCCCCCTCCCTTTTGCTCGCCTGCAACTCCTCCACGACCAGCTTGTCTCCCGCTTGCAGCGGGCCCGTGGTTTGTTCGGCGAACTTGCCGTCGGCAATGCCGATGCGCAACGCCACCGGCACGGCCTGATCCTGTTCCAGACGGTAAACCGTCTTCTCACCCACTCTGGTTTCCGCCGGCTTGCGGCCGGCCGGCGCCGTTTCGCCGCTCGGCTTATAGCGCAAGGCCGGCAGCGGCACGCGCAGCACGTCGTGCCGCTCCGCCACGACGATGTTGACGAAAGCGGTCATGCCGGGTAACAGCGTCTGGTCGGCGTTGTCCACGTCGACCACCACATCGTAGGTCACCACGTTTTGCTGCACTTGCGAGTTGAGGCGGATTTGTCCCACCACGCCCTGGAAACCGCGTTCCGGGAAAGCGTCCACGGAAAAGTGCACTGCCTGGCCGACGCGCACGCCGCCGACATCGGCTTCCGCCACGGCCGTGTGAATTTGCATGCGCCGCAAATCCTGGGCGATGCTGAACAGGGTGGGCGTCTGGAAGCTGGCCGCCACGGTTTGGCCCACGTCGACGTTGCGCGACACCACGACCCCGGACACCGGTGAAACGATGACGCTGTAGCGCAGATTGGTCTGATCCCGCCGGCTCTGCGCTTCGGCCAGCGCCAGTTGCGCCCGCGCCGCGCCCAGCGCTTGTTCAGCCTGGTCCAGCTCGGCGCGGGCCACGTAATCCTGGCCGTAGAGTGCGCGGACGCGCTTTTCGTTGGCCTGGGCCAGCTTGAGCGCCGCCTGGGCGTTGGCGATGTTGGCCCGGCTCTGCGCCAGTTGCGCCTGGAACAGGGATGGATCAAGCTCGGCCAGCACTTGGCCGGCCGTCACCCGGTCGTTGAAGTCGGCATACAAACGCTGGACCGTGCCCGAGACCTGGGTACCGACGTTGACCAGAACCACCGGGTTCAAAGTGCCGTTGGCGGAGACGGTTTGCCGGATGTCGCCCCGTTCGACGGCGGCCAGGCGATAGCGCGATTCCGGGGACGGTGTGTCCCGGTAGCGCCAGGCGATGAGCGCCGCGCCGGCCAGCAACAGGATAACGGCGATGACAAGCTTGCTTTGCGACATGAATAGCCTTGGTTTTTGAAAAGTGCGTAGCTTTATTTCAGCCAGGTTCCAACTGCCCCAGCGCCTGGGCCAGGCGGGCCTTGCCGATATACCAGTCGTAACGGGCCTTAACCTGCTGAAAACGCGCACCGGCCAGGCTGGCCTGGGCGTTGAGCAAATCCAGCACGCTGCCCGCGCCCGCTTTGTAGCGCCCCATGGCGACTTGTTCCGACTGGCCGGCGCTGGCCAGCCAGTCGCCACTGCTGCGCAAGGTGGCGCGCACCGTGTTGAGATTGTGATAGGCGCTCCACACCTCCAGCGCCACCGACAGCCCCAGTTTGTCGCGGTTGGCCGTCTGCACCGCCACCTGTTCCTGGGCGCTGCGTATCTGATAGGTATTGGCGAACCCGGTAAACAGCGGCACGCTGAGCTGCAATCCCACGTTCCAGCTGTCGAACTGCCGTAGCGAGCCCATGGCGCGGCTGCCCTGCCCCGTGTCGCTGAGGCCGGAATCGTTGTAAGCATAATTGCCCACCAGCGCTACGCTGGGCAGGCTGCCGGCCTTGGCCGTGCGCACGCCGGCTTCCGCCGCTTGTACCTGGGCCTCGGCGGCGGCCAGTTCCGGGCGGCTGCGCTTGGCTGCCTCGATCAATGCGTGCACGTTTTTTTCCCAATGCTCGTCGGGTTCGGTCAAGGGCGGTGCTGCGATGTTCAAGGCCACGTCGGCATCCAGGCCCAGCACGTTGGCCAGAGCGCCGGCGGCGATATGGGCGTCGCCGTCCGCTTTTTGCCGGTTGAGCTGGGCCTGGGCGTAGGCCGATTGCGCTTGCAAGGGGTCCGCCAGCGCCGCCGCGCCTACTTGGTGGCGGAATTTGGCGGCGGCAAAAGCCGCCGCGCTGGATTTTTCCGCCGTTTCGGCGGCAGCCAGCGCCTGTTGCGTGGCGAACCACTGGTAATAAGCCTGTATGGCGGCGAACAATACGCTTTGCAGCGCCGCCGCGTGGTTCCAGTTGGCCGCTTCCAGGGCCAGACGGGCGCCGTCCAGTTTGGCCGCGCGGCCACCGAAATCGAACAGCAGGTAATTGAAGCTCAGCGCCGGCGTCCAGCGCGTCGACGGCTGCGCGCCGTTTCCGC
>SCQD01000003.1 GCA_004299145.1 Methylococcaceae bacterium
CGCATGCCCTGGAACAGGCTGAAATCCACCACCGGCGTGTTGCCGGTAGCCATGAGCACGATCATGGTTTCACCCACGGCGCGGCCCATGCCTATCATCACCGCCGAAAAAATGCCGGGGCTGGCGGTGAGCAACACCACGCGGGTCATGGTCTGCCAGGGCGTGGCGCCCAGGGCCAGCGAACCATAGGTCAGGTGTTTGGGCACGCCGAACACGGCGTCTTCGGCGATGGAAAAAATGGTCGGGGTCACGGCAAAGCCCATGGCAAAGCCCACGACAATGGCGTTGCGCTGGTCATAGCCGATGTGCATGACGTTGACCAGCCAGTTGCGGATGTCGCCGCCGAACAGCCATTGTTCCAGGGGATAGCTCAGGGCAAAGCTGCTCCAGCCCAGCAACACCACCACCGGCACCAGCAACAACGGCAACCAGCCGCTGGATAACTTGACCGTGAGTCGCTCCGGCAGACGCTGCCAGACATAAGCGGACAGAACGATACCCAAAGGCATCAACAGCATCAGCACAAAAACGCCGGGCAGGTTCCTTTCCAGCGCCGGCGCCAGCCACAAGCCGGCCAGAAAACCCAGGATCACGCTGGGCAGGGCGCCCATGATTTCCACCATGGGTTTGACGATCTGGCGCAGCAACGGCGCCATGAAATAAGCGGTGTAAATGGCGCCGAATATGGCCAGCGGCACGGCCACCAGCAAGGCGTAAACCGCGGCTTTGAGGGTGCCGAAGCTGAGCGGCACCAGGCTGAACTTGGGCTCGAAATCATTACCGGAAGACGAAGACTGCCAGACGTAATCCGCCGCCGGATAGCTTTCGTACCAGACCTTGCCCCACAGCGACGACCAGGAGACTTCGGGGTGATCGTTGCGGATGCGGTGGAAATGGAACATGCCGGCGGAATCCTCCAACACCACGGCATCGGCGCGCGGCGCCAGGCTGGCATGACGGATGCCGTCCGCGCCCACCTGGGTCTGCAACAAAGTGCGCTGCGCCGTGGCGTGGTAAATGCCCACCAAGCCCGCCGCGTCCGCCGCCAAAAAGCCCTTGCGGCCCTCCTCGGCGGCGATGACGCTGATGCCGGCTTTCAGCCGCTTAAAATCACGGATCTGCTGTAATTCGGCATAGCCGCGCTGGTTGCGCACCGAAAACCACTGGCTCAGATTGCCGTCCGAATCGCCCACCAGCAAGGAAATATCGCCGGTCAAAAAGCTCAAGGTGGTGAGCTGTTGCCCCTGGTGCAGCAGCGATATTTGCTGCTTGAGCTTGGCTTGATCCAGTTCGGTAACGTCGTACCAGGCGATCAGGCCGGTCTCGTCGGCAACGTACAATTGGCGCATCTCGCCGTCCAGCAGCAGGTACTTGGGCTGGCCCGTCTGCAGGGTCAAGCTGGCCCGTTGCTCCTGCAAGCCCGCATCGTCATCCAGAAAAGACTCGCCCTTCTGGAAGCGCAGCATGGCCAATTCGCTGCCGCCACCCCAGCCCACCACCATGGCGCCGTCGCCGCCGGCCTGCACCGCCAGTGCGCGCACCGGGGTTTCCTCGGACAGCAAGCGCAACGGCGCTTCGCCCAGGGGATAGGTCAGTTCAGGGGTCACCGTGCGTTTGTCGTCGGGGAAAGTGACGGAAAATTTTTGCTTGGCGACGATGGCGCTGCCGTCGCTCAGGCCAAACGCCAGCACGGCGCCTGCCCCTTTGGCAAAAGCGGCGATGGTAACGCCGGCCGGCAGAGGCAGCGCGCTTTCTTTAAGGATTTTACCGGTGGCCGGCTGAAACAGGATCAGTTTGCCCTGGTCGGTATAGCGCAAGGCCACTTCCGCCTGTTCATCGAGCACATAAGCCAGGGTAGCGCCCGTGTTCGCCGCCGGCACGGCAAACTTGGCCGTAGGCTGCGTGTCGGCGCCCCGGAACAAAGGCGCGACTTCAAACAACAGGTAGAAGAAAATCAGCAGCACGGCGATGATGACGCTGATGCCGCCGACGGCCATGCCGTGCTGGACCATTTTATCCACCCACATGCGCAGCCGGCGGCGACGTGCCATGACCTGCTCGTTGGGTAGCATGGAAACAAAATTGCTGGGATTGCTCTGAGACATGCAGAAATGCTAACGGCAATTGATGACGGTTTAATGACTGCTGGACGCCCCTGTCAACCTGAGCCGTTACGCTTTACCGTAAAGTTGAGAAGCGCGTCATGATAGCACAAAGCGCCAATGCGCCATTTGGTGGTTGGAAGGGCGCCAGGCAGGGGCGAACATTTCCAGGCCGGACCGGGTATTCCCCCGTCCGTTGCGTTTCATAGGGCAGACAAACGTTTGGGACGGGGTTCAAACTCCGTTCCGCCTGGGCAGGATGATGCGCTGAGCAGGACCGCCTGAATCCAATCAGGCACGCATTCTGCGTGGTGCTGCGACAACGCTGCTTGGATCAGTCTCATGAAAATGCTTTATTCCCGAAAAACCATCATCGCAGGCGCATTGCTCCTCTGCGCCGGCTTGCCGTACGTGCAGTGGCGCTGGCATTTCGTCAATTTCACCGGTTTGCTGGAAGTGCTGGGCGCCGTCTGGACGTTGCTGCGCGACTTGCCGCGCCGCATGCGCGCACCCGCCGACGTTGCAATGGAAAAGCGGCGCGCTGCGCGAACAAGATCAGGGGGAAATCCAGATCCTGCGCACGCTGATGATGCACGACCGCCGCAACCCCAGTCTGATCCGCGAATACCTGCAAACCTTGACCGAGCGGCCGCACACGCCGTTGCCGCACGGGCGCATTTTGGCGATGGCGACCCACCATTCAATCGCAGGGAAGGCCTTCAACCACGGTAATAGACACCATCGTTGACGTGAAGCCTCGGTTTTCTTGTCATGCCATCCCTCGATTCGCATAAAGATCCTATGCGATGCGTCATTCGACATCAGAATAATACGATTATATAAGCCTGACCCCGTCTGCCGTTTCCAAGTCTGCCCCGTTTCCCAGCTCAATAATGCCTGCCTTTACCATAATTATTTAGAATTAACCGTCGATCATGTCACAATACTCACAAAAACAATCCACTATCAAACCAACGAAATGTCTTCCGCCAAAGCGCTCACCACCAAACAGGGCTTCATCGCCGGCGCCTTGATCTTTGCCATCATTGCATTTGCCACGCTTATCGGCATTAACCAATATGCCAAACATTCTCAAGAATTGTTGATCAAAGCGGAAACCGATAAAAACCGCTTTGAGAAAATCTTTCAGGATGTCTCCAAGACTAAACTGGAAGCGCTAAGCCTCGCCACCCAAATTCTGGCTCAAAACGAAGAGATACTCAGCCTCTTCGAGCACAAAAATCGGGCTGGTCTCGCCGCTAAAACCGTACCGTTTTACACGACCATACTGCACCCCCGATTCAACATTGCCCAATTTGATTTTTTCACGCCGCCGGCCACCACATTTTTCCGCGCTCATCAACCGGAACACTTCGGCGACGACCATTCCGCCGTGCGCAAAATGCTGCTAAAGGCCCATAAAGACCGAATCCCGACCTTGGGTTTGGAAATGGGCGCTTCGGGACCGGGGCTGCGCTCCGTAGTTCCCATCATTCGCAATGAAGAACTTATCGGCAGCGTCGAGCTGGGTGGTGATATTGCCGAACCACTCAATGCCGCTCAAGCCGCCAGCGGTCTGGATTATGCCTTTGCCATCGACCGCACGCTCTGTGAATCGCTCGGCAAGTTTTTCAATGCCGACAAAGACGTGCTCGTAGGCCAACAGTTGTTTTTCCGCTTCTCGACTCCGGCCGCCATCACAACACTGCGCGCGCTCACTTTCGATCCTTTAGCCACGCAGCCGCAAATGGTTACAAAGGACAATCGGACGGTGTTTGTCGGCACCATTCCGGTTCACGAGTTTTCCGGTGCCGAAATCGGACGAATCGCTTTGTTGCGCGACGCAACCGACGAATTGGCCAGCGCCCGGCTCAAAATCATTACCATGACCACGCTGTCAGCCCTTGTACTGTTGCTGCTGACCGTTTTCGGCGTTTACCAGTTTCACCGCATTCAGGACAGTTTCGAAAGCAGCATTTTGTCCAGCAGACGCGAATTGAAAGAGAAGGCCGATGCCTACAATGCGCTGGCATCCCGCATGAAGGAACTATCGCTATGGAAGCGTGGCTTTCTGACGGCGGTATGCAGCGCGCTCCATCTGCCGTTGGGGGGAGCCATCGGCATCATACGCGGCATAGTAAAAGACATGGAATACGAGGAAACACAGGGGGCCGTTCCCAAAAATACGGTCATGGAACGCTTGGGCTTTGTTACCGTAGAGTTGGATCAACTGATGCGGGCACTCACGGATTACTGCGACATTATCGCCATCAACGAGGGTTTGACGCGCTTTGAAGCCGAGGAAGTCTCCTTGGGCGGAATCCTCCAGAGCGTTTTCCACCCCCGGGATGGCGCGTTCAGCCTGCCGGTAACGCTGCGCATTTCCAACGACTTGCCCAAGGTGCGCATCGACCCCCCGAGCATCACCAAAGCATTCCAGCAAATTCTGGCCTTTGTACAGTGTCAGGCCATTCCCGGCAGTTTGGAGCTAAGCGCCGAAATATCCGGCAATGGCACGTTGCTCGGCATGATTCGAGGCGAGTCCCTGGCGGCACCCAAAGACGCTGTCCGTTTCATCTTCGAAGAAACCGATCAATTCATGATGCGGCTGGGCATTCAATCGGAAGCGCGACTGCCCAAGGGGGCATCTCATCTGGCGCTTGCGGCGCGCTTGTTCGAACACAATGGTGGTAAATTGGAGCTGACCTCTACTACCGACAAAGGCATCCCCGGCCTGCGTTTTGTCTTGCCTTTGGGCGAGCGCTAGCGTGATCATGATCCCGTCCGGCGTAGCGGCAATAGCGTGTCGGCGGTTACAAATTGCGTTTTTGACTGCCCGTACTCCTTTGAAAAACGGGGTGAGGGGGATTTATTTCCCTTCACCCCGTTTTTCTAAAGAGAGGGGCTGAACGCCGACAAACAAACTAATGAGGTAAGGTAACGTGTTGGGAAAAGGCTGGCAGAATTACGGTCATCTTTCGTTCCTTGTGCTGATGCTGGGCGCGCTGCTTTTTTTCAAAGGATTGTTCATTGAACCCATTGCTTACATCATTGGCAGCGACCCTGGGCAATTGGAAAAAGCCATTATGGCTTTAACGGTCTTCCTCGGCAGCCTGCTGACCAGCCGGTGGATACGGCTGGAAGTCGTTCACGGCTTGCTGGAACGTCGCTTTGGATCACCCGTACCGCCTTTGCTGGGGGATGTTGCTGGTTTTTTTGTCGTCATAACCGGCCTTATCATCATCGTTTCCTGGATTTACAACAAGGATGTCACCTCCTTTCTCGCCACAGGCGGAGTAGGGTTGATGATCATCGGCGTATCCTTGCGCGATATGATTTTGGCGGTATTTACCGGTGCTTTACTCAATCTGGAAAAAATTTTTGAAATGGGAGACGAAATACTGGTCAACAACGTCAAAGGCCGGGTCAGTAAAACCACTTGGCGCACGACAACCATCATCAGCAGCGATAATCTCGCCATCACCATCCCCAACATGACGTTGGGCAACGCCGTTATCATCAATTACCACAAACCCACCTCGGCGGAACTGCGCGAACACGAAGTCTGTATCGATTACAGCACCTCGGTGGACAGCGCAGAACGCTTGCTGATGGCAGCGGCTTTGGGAGCGGAAGGCGTCAAACTGGCGCTGCCGCCACGGGTGTTCGCCAAACGCATGGACCCCAATGGCATCGTCTATGGGGTTCGCTGCCTGCTGACGGATCACGACGACTGGCGCGTCGCCGATCACGCCATCATTCGCAGCATTCTCACGCGCATGCGCGATGCGGGTGTTTCGGTGGCATACCCCAAGCGAGAAATCGTACAAATGCCTATGCGGGTCGGCATGGCGGATCGTTCCCTGGACCGTTACTTCCTGATCAGCCACTGCCGACTGTTTCATGACCTGTCCGAAGCGGCGCGCCAGGAAATCAGTCAAGCCTTGGTGGAGCACCACTGCCACCACGACACCGTCATTACAGAAAGCGGCGAACGCCGTGATTCCTTGTTTATCGTCGGCGAAGGCATGGTCATCCGTGATCGCTTGAGCAACGACGACGATCTCGACATGAAAGTGGAACGGCTGGTTCCGACGGAATTTTTCGGTTGCCGGGCGCTGTTTGCCGGTGAGCCGCAGATTGCCAGAGCCAAGGCGGCCACCACCGCCCTGGTGTATGAGCTGGATAAGCCGAGCATGACCAAAATCATCATGCAATATCCCGAGATTACCGAGCAGCTTGCCCGATCATTGGCGGCTTTTGAACAAGAAAACACCGGTGAAAGCAGCCGCTCACAACGCTTCGACAGGAGCGCTTCGGAGCGCGGCTATACACTGTGGCACGGTCGTTTGGAAAATGTTTATGGCAAATGCGGAAAATCCGATGTGTCACACCGGCTTGCGGAATCGGTCTAACCACCGAGTCTCCGGGGGCAAAGCGGAGTCCCCTGGAACGATTTGTTGAATGGAACTGCTACGCGGAGAAAAACAGGAAACAGGAAAACGGATGTGGGCTTGCAAAATCGCCGCGTCAGCATCATTTTGCAGCGCAATGCCCCGTCGTAACCGTTCAGTCCTTCCCACCTTAATTCCCCACTGCCATTAAGTTAAGCCAGCGGCCCGGTTCCCTCTCCCTGCGGGAGAGACTCCAGCGCGCTCCCCGCGCCGAATGGAGCCCAGGAATCTGCCGGGGGCGCGTTTTTGATGCCCTCACCCCAGCCCTCTCCCGATGGGAGAGGGGG
>SCQD01000044.1 GCA_004299145.1 Methylococcaceae bacterium
GTCATGCAGATGCTGGCGCACGGTTTGGTGGCGGGCGCCTTGTTTTTATTGATCGGCTTGCTGTACGAGCGCACCCACACGCGCGACATCACCGCCTACAGCTCTTTGGTGCAAACCGTGCCGCGTTTCGCGCTGTTCACCACCCTGGCTTTTTTGTCGGCCATCGGCCTGCCCGGCACAGCGGGGTTCGTGGCGGAATTGCACGCCATGCTCGGTAGTTTCCAGGCGTTTCGATGGTGGACGCTGTTGCTCAGCGCCGGCGTGTTGATCAGTGCTGCGTATGCCCTGCGCAGCGTCGGCCGTTTGTTTACCGGGCCGGTGCGTCCCGCCATGCGGAACGTAGCGGATCTGGCCGGACACGAACTGGTGGCGGTGGGCCTGCTGACCGGCTGCGTGCTGTACATTGGTCTGGCGCCCGCCGCCACGCTGCAATTGATGAGCGCCTCGGTGGCGCAGTTGAGCGCCGCGTTGGCGCAGCATCCGTTGTGAATGATGACTTCCCATGACCAGCAACGGCAATAATCAGCGCCGGCGCCTGCAAGATGCCGTGGCGCACCTCAGCCACGTGCTGCCGGACCAGGCGCCCATTCTCAACTTCGTGCACCACAATACCCTGCACGGCTACCAGCACCTGCCGTTTGAACAGGCGTTGGCGGCGGCGGAGCGCGCCGGCGGAGCGCGCAGTTTTCAGCCGGAAGCGGATTTTCGCCGCTATTACGCCGAGGGGCGCATTCGTGACGATGACCTGGACGCCGCCCTGACCGCCCGCCCGGAACTGGCGGTGGACGCCGTGCTGGCCGAGCTTGCCGGCCATACCCTCCATGGCCGCGACGTGTACCGCGCCGCGCTGCTGCACGACATCGAACCCATCAGTCCGGCGCAACTGGCTTGGCGCCTGGGCGCGGGTGGTGCTTTATCCAGCGCGGCAGCCGTTGCCTTGTGGGAGGCCTGCCTGGATGTCCTGAATATCGATCACGACCCGCTACACCCCGAAGAACTCACCGACCTTTCGCACGCACAAGCCGAAAGCTGGTTTGCGGGTCACGGCAAGGGTCATCCCGACGCCGATCAGGAGCCCGTGATTTCCAGCGCTGAACAGATGCAAGCGGATGCACGCGCCAACCTGGATTGCGCCATCGCCTCGCTGGGCGTCGACAACACCTTGCGCGGCTTATTGCTGACCCTGACGGGGCAGGACGTGCTGGAATTCGTGCGGCCCATGCTGATCCGCTACCTGGGGGCTTACCTGGACGAAGGCGTGGCGGCCTGGAGTTTGCCGCAACGCCGCACCGGCTTTTATCAAGCCTGGCGGCGCTTGGCGCAAACCGATCCGGCCTGGCTGCTGGCGGAAATTCCCGCCTGGCGCGAGCAGCTCGATGCCCTGCCCGACGATGCCACCGACGCCGTGGCGTCCCTGCTGCACGATCTGCACCTGCCGCCCAAACACTGGGCCGGCTATTTGCAGCGCGTCGCGCTGGAAATTCCCGGTTGGAGCGGCATGGTCAGCTGGCGTCAGCAGCGCGCCGGCTATGCCGCGAACAACGCCGCGCCGGTGGCGCTCATGGATTACCTGGCGGTACGGCTGTGTCTAGACCAGATGCAACTGGCGCGCGCGTGTGCCGGCCACTGGCGCATCCTGCCCAATCTGGATTCGCTGCGCCATTATTTCGCCGCCAACCTGGCGGAATTTCAGGTACGCAGCGCGTTGTTTTTGCATGAATTGCCCGAATACCTGGCGGCTGAAGCGCGCCGCCTGATCGGCGAGCTGGGCTCCGAACGCAGCGAGCGCGCCGCCTGGCGGCATTTGGCGGACATGATCTGGACTTGGCGGCACGTGGTTGACGCTGCTGCCGCGCAGGCAACGGAAGGAGCGGGGTTACAAACCCCGACCCGCCCTGGTGTCTTCCAACGAGACAACGCTGTTGAGTCAGTCGCCCTCACCCCACCCCTCTCCCGGGGGGAGAGCGAAGCGAGGGGCCGGGAGAGCAAGGTCGCCGCGACTTTTAGAAGAACTGCCCATCATCACGGCTGGCGCTTGTTCTTGCTGGCGCAGCACCTGGGGCTGGATGCGGCCGCCGTGCGCAGTCTGGGCGGTAACAGCGCCGCCGCTTTACTGGCCGCTTTGGATGGCCTCACCCCGAACACGCGCGGCATGATCTGGCTGACGGCCTACGAGCGCCGCTATCGGGAAAGCATTTTCGGCGCGCTGGCCGCCAACAGGGGACGCGGCGCCTGGTCACAGCGTTGCGCGCGTCCGGCGGCGCAGGCCATTTTTTGCATGGATGATCGGGAAGAAGGCATCCGCCGTCACCTGGAAGAAATCAATCCCCAGGTCGAGACGCTGGGCGCGGCGGGTTTTTTTGGCGTGCCCATCCATTGGCGCGGGCTGGACGACGACGGCACCTTTCCGCTGTGCCCCATCGTGGTGACGCCGGCCAACGAAGTGCGCGAAATTCCTCAGCCCGGCTGTGAAACCCGACAGCGCAGCCATGAGCAACGGCGCGGCTGGCTGGCCGGCCTGCGCCGTTATTTTCATCAGGAGATGCGCCGCAACCTGCTCAGTTCGGCGCTGGTTATGCAAACTTTGGCGCCGCTGTTGCTGCCGGTGTTGCTCGGCAAAACCTGGCTGCCGCAGCCGGTGGGCGAGTTGGCGCGGCGCATACAGCGCTGGTGGGCGCCGGCCGTGCCGACGCGGTTATGGCTGACCGCGCAGGACCATGGCAAACCCGCCACGCCGGAGCAGCCACGCCTGGGCTTCACGATCGGCGAACAGGCGGATCGGGTGGCCGGCTTTTTGCGCAGCGTGGGCTTGACCGGGGGGTTTGCGCCGCTGGTCATCCTGTTCGGCCACGGCTCCATCAGTCAAAACAATCCCCACTTGGCCGCTTACGACTGCGGCGCGTGCAGCGGACGCCACGGCGGTCCCAACGCCCGCGTTTTTGCCGCCATGGCCAATCAGCCCGAGGTACGGAAGCTTTTGCGGGAACGCGGCATCGCTATCCCTGCCGATAGCTGGTTCTTCGGCGCGGAGCACAATACCGCGAACGAAGCGATTACCTGGTTCGACCTGGAGCAGATGCCCATCGCGCTGCACGCGGCCTGGGCCCAGCTCGACGGTGAACTGGAGCAGGCGCGCCGCCGGTCGGCGCACGAGCGCTGCCGGCGGCTGGCTTCCGCGCCGCGCTCGCCGACTTTGTCCGCAGCGCTGCAACACATGCTGGACCGCAGCGTGGATTTCAGCCAGGCGCGCCCCGAGCTGGGCCACGCCACCAATGCCGCCGCATTTATCGGCCGGCGCAGCATGAGCCGGGGCGCGTTTTTCGACCGACGCGTGTTTTTGATTTCATACGATCCCACCCAGGACCCCGAGGGCCGGGTGCTGGAAAACATCCTGCTGGCCGCCGGCCCGGTGGGAGCGGGCATCAACCTGGAATACTATTTTTCCAGCGTCGACCGGGATCGCTACGGCTGCGGCAGCAAAACACCGCACAACATCACCGGCCTGTTCGGGGTGATGGAAGGCACGGCCAGCGACTTGCGCACCGGCCTGCCGCGCCAGATGACCGAAATTCACGAAGCCATGCGTCTGCTGGTGGTCACCGAACACCGGCCGGCGGTGCTGGTTGAGATCTATCAGCGGCAAGCGCCGTTGCGCGAGTTGATCGGCAACGGCTGGATACAGCTGGCCAGCATGGACCCGGATACGGGGTCGATCTGGCAGTTCGATACTGGCACGGAATCTTTCGTGCAGTGGCAGGAGTCCGGGACCGATTTGCCCAAAGTAGCCGATTCCGGCGCCTGGTATGCGGGCCATAGCGGGCCTTTGGCGCCGGCTTTGATTGATCCGGTGGCAGGGGGGTAAACTCAATGTGTCTCAAACATGAACGCCCTTGATAGTGGAATCGCTCCATGAAGACCGATAGCCTGTTTTATCGTCTGTTTCAACGGATGCCGGCGCTATTGTTGAAGCTGGCCGGGCTGGATATTGCCGCCGAAGGCTACCGTTTTGGTTCCGAGGAAGTCAAGCAAACAGCATTTCGCCTGGATGGCGTGCTATCGCCGCCGGACGGCGACGTGCTGCGTCCCACGATTTTTGCCGAAGCCCAGCTTCAACCGGACGAAAACTTTTATCCACGCTTTTTTTGCGAAATTTTTCTACGCTTGCGCCAGCAAGTTTCATCACGCCCTTGGTACGCGGTGGTCATCTACCCGAAGCGTGCCACTGAACGTCCGCCTCCGTCGCCGTTTGCATCGCTGTTAAATCTGCCCGAAGTCCGGCGCGTGTATCTAGAAGACTTTTCACACCGAAGCACCGGCATGCTGGGTCTGGTCAGCCTGATTGTCTGTCCGCCGGAACAGGCCGCTGATCTCAGCCGGCACCTGGCGACGGACAATACCCCGCCGCTGCCTGCCAATGAATGGCTGGATTTGATTGAAACCATACTGATTTACAAACTACCCCAACTCACCCGCGAGGAGATCAAGGATATGTTAGGCATACAAGACGTGGAACTGAAACAAACCCGGTTTTACCAGGATGTATTCAGCGAAGGAAAACTTGAAGGAAAGCTTGAAGGAAAACTTGAAGGAAAGCTTGAAGGAAAACTTGAAGGGAAACTGGAAGGGAAACTGGAAGGAAAACTGGAAGGAAAACTGGAAGGCCGCACGGCCGAAGCACAGATGCTGCTGCTGCGTTTGCTGGGCAAGCGCTTCGGTCCACCTGACGAGGCGATATGCCAGCGTATCGAACTGGCTACGCTGGAGCAGCTGGAACACTGGGCTGACAATCTTCTGGATGCCAAAACGCTGAGCGCGGTTTTCGACGACCATTGATGGCTGATTCTGATCGCGGCTTTACCTCATGATGCATTGGCTGCCCCTCGCCCTCCTCGCCCCCGCCATCTCCGCCCTGCTCATCGGCGTCGGCCACTTGGGCGGCCTCGTCGACGGCGAGGACTGGGAAAGCGCCACCGCGCGCATCGCTCAAACCGGTGCGGCGCTGTCCCTGCTGGCCGGCTTGACGGCGTGGACGGGCACGGTGCCGGCCAGCCTGCACCTGGGCAATTGGCTCAGCAGCGGCGATTTCCACATCGGCATCGACTTTTGCCTGGATAAGCTCAGCCTGGGCCTGTCCTGCCTGTTCGCCCTGCTGTGCCTCACCGTCATGCGCTTTTCCGTCAACTACATGCACCGGGAAAGCGGCTATCACCGCTACTTTTTTGTGCTCAGCCTGTTTAGCACCGCCATGCAGTTGCTGGTCACCGCCGGCAACGGCGCGCTGGCCTTCATCGGCTGGGAACTGGCCGGGCTTTGTTCCTACCTGCTGATCGCCTACTTTCACGAGCGCGACAACGCCACGCTCAACGCCACCCGCGCTTTCGTCACCAACCGCCTGGGCGACGCCGGCTTTGTCGCCGGTCTGGCGCTGGCCTATCTATGGCTGGGCGGCATCGACTGGAACACCATCGCCGGCGCCGCGACCCGGCTGGGCGACGGCCAGCGCCTGGCCCTGGCGCTGTGTTTTATATTGGCGGCCATCGCCAAGTCCGCACAAGTGCCGCTGGCGCCGTGGCTGGCGCGCGCCATGGAGGGGCCGACGCCTTCCAGCGCGGTGTTTTACGGCGCCGTGATGGTGCACGCCGGCGTCTATCTGCTGTTGCGGCTGGAGCCCTTGCTGGCCGCCACGCCGGGCGCCATGGGCCTGCTGGTGGTGGTGGGTTTGGCGACGGCGCTGTATGGCTTTATCGCCGGCCTGGCGCAGACCGACGTGAAAAGCGCGCTGGTTTTCGCCGCCGGCGGCCAGCTCGGGCTGATGTTCATCGAGTGCGGGCTGGGCTGGTGGGAACTGGCCGCCTGGCACCTGGCAGCGCACGCCGTGCTGCGCGGCTATCAATTTCTCACCGCGCCGTCCTATTTGGCCGCCACGCACGGCTTGACCATGCGCCCGGCGCCACGCTGGCTGGCGCGGCACGACAGGCTGTACGTCGCCGCTTTGCAGCGGTTTTGGCTGGAAGCGGCCGGCGACTGGATCGTCACCGTGCCCCTGCGCCGTCTGGCGCGCGACTTGAAGCGTTTTGACGCGCGGGTGATCGGCCCCGTCATCGGCCTGCCGCAACCGGCGCTGCGGGCACTGTCGTCCCTGGCGCAATGGGAGGAGAGGCGCGTCAATCCCACCGATCCCGTGACCGACCTCGCCCAGGCGCCCGGTTTGCTGGGACGTCTGGCGCAGCGCTTGACGGCGTTGCTGCACCACTTCGAAGAACATTGGGTGTTGAAAGGCGTCGGTGAAGGGCTGGCGCGCGAAAGCTACCGGCTGGGGCTCAGCCTCAACCGCATGGATGAATTTCTGGCCCAGCCGCGCTACGTGGCGCTGATGATGATCATTATTTTGTTGATGGTGCTATAGATGCCGACGTTGATAAAGCGACATTTAAATGCCCTCACCCCAACCCTCTCCCGCGGGGAGAGGGGGCTTTGCGTGGCTTTATCAACGCCGGACTCTCTATGACCCACCCGTTCGAACTGCCCTGGTCCGCTTATAGCGCCGTACCGCTGTTGAGCCTGCTGCTGTGGTTGCCCGCCTTGGGCGCCGTCGCGGTCTACCGCCTGGCGCAAGATGACCGGCGCGCTTATCGCTGGGCCCTGGGCATTGCATCGGCCAGCCTGGTGGCCATGGCGCAGCTGCTGCTGGGTTTCGACGACGCACACCAGGGCATGCAGTTTGCCGAACACCTGGGTGGCGGTTGGCTGAATTACCACTTGGGGGTGGACGGCGTTTCGTTGCTGTTTCTACCGCTGACGGCCGGCCTGGCCTGGCTGGCGCTGCTGCAAGGCTACAGCGGCGGCCAGGTGCCGCCGTACCGCTACAGCGCCGCCGTGCTGGCTTATCAGGCGGTGTTGACCGGCTTGCTGGTGAGCCAGGACATGCTGCTGTTCTGGCTGTTTGCGGCGGCGGAAACCGCCATCGCCTTGCGCTTGTTGTGGCGCTGGCGCATCGGCGCGGACTCGGCCATGGTGCGCGCCACGCAAATGCTGGGCGCCGCCGCGGTCTTGCTGTTGCTGGCCGTGTTGCTGCTGGGCTGGCGCCAGGCGGAAAACACCGGCGTCTGGTCGTTCGACTGGGCGGATTTGGCGAGGGCATTTAACAGCGGCTCCAACCCAGCCGGCGAACAATCCGCCGTTTTGTTTTTGCTGCTGTTTGCCGTGGGCCTGCGCATGGCCTTATTTCCCCTGCACGGCTGGCTGGCGCCGGTGCTGCAACATTCCGGGCTGCTGTCGGTGGCACCGGTGTTTCTGGTCGGCGTCAAAACCGGCGTGTACGTATTGCTGCGCTGGGTGGTGCCGGTATTGCCGCAAGCGCTGAATCATTGGGATGCCTATCTGGTGCCGGTGGCCGTGGTGGGCGTGTTTTACGGCGCGCTGCTGGCCTTGGTGCAGATCCACCTGGGGCGGTTGCTGGCGTTTGCGGTGGTCAGCCACAGTTCCGTCTTGCTGCTGGGGGTATTGACGCTGGATAGGGAGGGCTTGGCCGGCACGTTGCTCATGACCATCGACACCGGCATCGCCGGCGCGGCCTTGTTGCTGGTCAGCGGGCAGATCCAGCGCCGCACCGGCACTGTGCTGCTGCCGCGCCTGGGCGGTCTGCAAGACCCCCTGCCCGCACTGGGGCTGACGTTCATGGTGGCGTCGCTGACCTTGATGGCGATGCCCGGCACCCCCGGCTTCGATGCCGCGCATTTGCTGCTGGAAGGCGCGCTGGAAGTGCACGAATGGGGCGTGGCCCTGGCTTTGGCGTTCGGCACCGTGCTCACCGCCGGTTTTTTGCTGTGGGCGTTTCAGCGCATTTTTCTGGGCCATGCCCACGGCATCCGCCACGCTGCGATAGCGCCGGTCACCGTCACCGAAGGGGTAATGGCGGCGCTGCTGTCGGTTTCGCTACTGGCCGGGTTTTATACCCACCCCTGGCTGGAACTGATCGACGCCAACCTGCCGGGCTTGTTGCGGGATTATCCCGCGCCGGAGGATCGTTGATCATGCCTGCTATTGATTTCCCCATCCTGACCACGCTGATACTGCTGCCCTTGCTGGGCAGCGTGCCGGCTTTGCTCAGCCGCCCCGCCATCGCCTATAAAATCGCCATGGTCATTGGTTGCGTGGAGTTGCTGTTGAGCCTGGTTCCTTTACTGGAGCTGGACGCCGGCAATCCCAACCCACAACTGCTGGAACGCTATGCCTGGATACCGTCCTTGCACGCCGATTTTCTGCTGGGCGTGGACGGCATTTCCGCGCTGTTTCTGCCGCTGTCCGCGCTGCTGGGATTGATGGCCGTAGCGGCGTCGCGGCACGCCGTGTCCCAGCAGGCGGCGCTGTATTACGCCCTGCTGCTGGCCTTGCAAGGCATCACCCAGGGCGTGTTCTGCGCGCTGGATTTGCTGGCGTTTTTTCTGTTTTGGGAACTGACGCTGGTGCCTTTGTACTTTTTGATCAGCCTGTGGGGCATCGGGCCGCAGCGCCGCTTCGCCGCCAGCCAATACGTGCTGCTGATGCTGGCCGGCGGCGTGCCGCTGCTGTTCGCCATCCTGCTGCTGGCGCTCAACCATGCCGAAGCGCACGGCCTGACGGCCATGGCGGGGCTGTCGTTCGATTACCTGGAACTGCTGGAAACGCCCATGCCGGCGTCGTTGCAGAGCACGGTATTTTTATTGCTGTTGGCGGGTTTCGCCGTCAAAGCGCCGCTGTTTCCGTTCCATGTCTGGCTGCCGCGCGTCAGCATGGAAGGCCCGGCGGCGGTCAGCGCTTTGCTGGTTGGCTTGAAGCTGGGTGCTTATGGACTGCTGCGTTTCGCCATTCCGCTGGCGCCGCTGGGCGCGCAGCAGCACATGCACTGGCTGAGCCTTGCGGCGGCTTTGGGCATTATTTACGGTGCGCTGCTGGCGCTGGCGCAGACCAATCTGCGGCGGATGCTGGCTTTTGCCGGCATCAGCCACGTGGGCTACGTGGTGCTGGGGCTGAGCGCCCTCAACCTCCAGGGTGCGCAAGGCGCCCTGCTGCAACTGCTCGGCTTCACGGTGACGGCGGCCGGCTTGTTCCTGCTGACGGGATTTTTGCACCAGCGCACCGGCACCACGGAACTCGCCAGCCTGGGCGGCCTGGCGCAAACCATGCCGCGTTTCGCCACGCTGTTTTTCATCCTGGGACTGTCCAGCATGGGCGTGCCCGGCACCCAGGGCTTTGCCGCCGAATATTTGATCGTGCTGGGCGCGTTGCGCGCCGACATCGGTCTGGGTTTTATTGCGCTGGTGGGTACGATTTTAGGCGCAGCCTATTTTCTGGGGGCTTGCCGCCGCGCCCTGTTCGGGCCGTTGCGCAACCGCCTGGTGATGGAACTGGCCGATTTGCGTCCCGGCGAGTTGCGCATCGCCGTGACGCTGGTGCTGTTGGCCTTGCTGGGCGGCTTGTTCCCCCAAGTACTGCTGGACATCAATGCGAGCGCTTTGCAGCAGTGGGTAAAGCGCAATTGCCCGGCGGCATTAAATGTTCCGCCATTGACAAGGGTAAACGACTGATTACCTGTGTCCGACAACGCCACGGCATCCCGGATCAATTCGTTCATCAGACGTTGTTGGATTCCTGCCTACCCCAAGCGGGCAATAATGCCTTCCAATGCATCCAGGCTTTGGTAGCCGATCACCAATTTGCCCTTGCCGCCCTGGCCGTGCTGTATGCTGACCGGCGCTCCCAGCGTATCTGCCAGTGTGTTTTCCAAGCGTTTGATGTCCGGGTCGGGTGCGGCGGGTGTTTTGCCGGGTTCTTTATCCGGTTTTTGTAAACGGCGCACCAAGTCTTCGGTGGCGCGCACGGTCAGCTCTTTGGCAACCACCTGTTCGGCGGCCATGACCTGGGTTTCTCCCGGCAATCCCAGCAAGGCGCGGGCATGGCCCATATCCAGGGCGCTGGTGCTCAGCAGGCTTTTGACTTTGGGTTGCAAGTCGTTGAGGCGCAACAGGTTGGTCACCGCCGTGCGGGATTTGCCGACGGCTTCGGCCGTTTGCTGGTGCGTCAGGCCGAATTCTTCGATCAAGCGGTGCAGCGCTTCGGCTTCTTCCAGCGGGTTGAGGTCTTCGCGCTGGATGTTTTCGATGAGCGCCATGGCCAGAGCGGCCTGATCGTTGATCTTGCGCACCACCACCGGCACATCGTGCAAGCCCGCCATTTGCGCGGCCCGCCAGCGTCGCTCGCCCGCGACGATTTCGTAACGGCCACTTTCCATAACCCGGACAACCACCGGCTGTACCACGCCCTGGGCTTTGATGGAGTCCGCCAGTTCCTGCAAGCGGACCGGGTCCATGTCTTTGCGCGGCTGAAACGGGCCGGGTTGTAGTTGTTCAATGGCAAGCGTACGAAAATTTTCCGGATTGATCGGTTCTTCTTCGGTTTCCAATCCACCCAGCAGGGCGTCAAGCCCGCGGCCTAGTCTTGTTTTCAAGCGACACCTTTGGAATTTTTAACCGGCCTTGGCAGCGCCGGGGCTTTGATTGCGCCGCACCAATTCGGAAGCCAGGGCCAGATAGGCCAGGGCGCCGCTGGAGCTGCGATCGTATTGCAATACCGGCTGGCCATGGCTGGGCGCCTCGGCCAGGCGAATATTGCGGGGGATGACGGTGCGAAATACTTTGTCGGAAAAGTGGCTGAGCAATTGGTCGGAGACTTCGCGCGCCAGACGGCTGCGATTATCGAACATGGTGCGCAATAGTCCTTCCAGGCGCAGTTCCGGGTTAACCCACTGGCGCACTTTTTTGAGCGTATCCATCAACGCGGACAAGCCTTCCAGCGCGTAGTATTCGCATTGCATCGGTATCAATACGCTGTGCGCGGCAACCATGGCGTTTAACGTCAGCATGTTAAGCGATGGCGGACAATCGATGAGTATGTATTCGTATTTATCGACGCAGGGCGCCAACGCTACTGCCAGCCGGCGCTCGCGCTGAATCGCCTGCATCAATTCCACTTCGGCGGCGGTCAAGTCGGCATTGGCGGGTATGAGGTCGAATTTCAATTCGGCGAGCGCTTGGATGGCTTGCCTGGGCTCAACTTCGCCCAGCAATAAATTGCACGATGTTTTTTCGGCCTTGCTTTTATCCACTCCGCAACCCATGGTGGCATTGCCTTGCGGGTCCAGGTCCAGCAGAAGCACGCGGCGCTTGGTGGCCGCCAGCGAAGCAGCCAGATTGACGCTGGTGGTGGTTTTGCCCACGCCCCCTTTTTGGTTGGCTATGGCGATGATTTTTCCCATGACTTTTATGGCTTCCCGTTAATGTGTGCTGTTTCTGATACTGACCATATGGCGTTCCGCCGCTAAACCAGGTACGTGCAACGCGTCGATCCGCCAGGGAAAAGACAGGTGCGCCAACTCGGCTTGCGGGTCGCGTCCTTTCATGGCCAGCCAGAGGCCACCGTATTTGAGCAAGTGGCGGGTTTTGTCGATGAAATCGGGTATCGAAGCAAAAGCGCGTGAAATAACGGTATTGAAGCCACCGGCATATTCGAAATTTTCTGCCTGGCTGGTTATCACGCCGGCATGGCTTAAACCCAGTTCCAGGATGGCCTGGCGTACAAAGCGGGTTTTTTTGCTGCTGCTGTCCAACAGCACGAATTGGTACTGTGGCGCCGCAATCGCCAGTGGGATACCCGGTGTGCCGCCGCCTGTGCCTATGTCCGCAATATGCCGGCCCTGTAGATAGGGCAGGGCGGTCAGGCTGTCCAGAATATGCAGGCGCAGTATGTCTTCCAGACTGTCTTTCGACGTCAAATTGTAAGTTTTATTCCATTTTTTCAGTAGCGCGCCGTAGTCCAGCAATTGTTGGATCTGCGTGGCATTCAAGGCTATTCCCAGCTGCTCCAGGCCTTGCTCCAGCGACGATTTAAGCGTTTGCATGGTTCAAGCGCTTTTCTTTTTTCAGGTGGATCAACAACAACGAAATTGCCGCCGGCGTAATGCCGGGAATCCGCGCCGCCTGACCCAGGGTTTCCGGGCATTGATGACGCAGTTTTTCGCGCACTTCATTGGATAAGCCGGTTACCTGTGTGTAATCCAGCTCCAGTCCCAATTCGATGTCTTCATAGCGGCGATTCCGCTCGATCTCGGCGTGCTGGCGCTCAATGTAGCCCGCATATTTGGCCTGGATTTCCAATTGCTCCAACACTTTGTCATCGGTTTCCGCAGCCAGAAACTCCACGACGGAGGCTAATTGGCCGATGGCGACTTCGGGCCTGCGCAATAAATCCAGTAACGTGGTTTCGCGTTGCAGCGGACTGCTCAACCGCGGATTCAGCGCTGCCGCCTGCACGCTGGATGCTTGTATCCAGGTCGTGCTCAGCGCATCCTGCAAACGCGCTATGGACGACTGTTTTTGTGCAAACGCCGCCCAGCGTTCGTCGTCGACCAGTCCCAGCTCTCGCCCTTTTTCCGTCAAGCGCAAATCCGCATTATCTTCACGCAGCAACAAGCGGTATTCGGCCCGGCTGGTAAACATGCGGTACGGCTCTTGCGTTCCTTGCGTGATCAAATCGTCCACCATCACGCCGATGTAGGCCTCATCCCGATGGGGCGACCAGGATTCCATGCCCCGCGCCAAGCGCGCTGCGTTAAGCCCGGCCAGCAGACCTTGCGCCGCGGCTTCTTCGTAGCCGGTGGTGCCGTTGATCTGTCCCGCCAGAAACAGATGGCTCATATGCTTGTGTTCCAGCGAGGCTTTCAAATCACGCGGATCGAAGAAATCGTATTCGATGGCGTACCCCGGACGGGTTATGTGCGCATTTTCAAAGCCGCGTATCGAGCGCACCAATGCCAATTGGATATCGAACGGCAGACTGGTGGAAATGCCGTTTGGATAGATTTCATGCGTATCCAATCCTTCCGGCTCGACAAAAACCTGGTGTGAATCGCGTTGCGCAAAGCGGACGATTTTATCTTCGATGGAAGGGCAGTAGCGCGGTCCTATGCCTTCGATGACCCCGGCATACAACGGTGAACGGTCCAGGCCGGAACGGATGATATCGTGGGTTTTTTCGCTGGTTCTGGTGATGTAGCAAGAGACTTGGCGCGGGTGCTGATCCGGGTTTCCCATAAACGAAAAAACCGGCAACGGCATATCGCCGGGTTGTTCCTGCAGCAGGGCGTAATCAATGCTGCGGCCATCAATGCGTGGCGGCGTGCCGGTTTTCAGGCGCCCCACGCGCAATGACATTTCCCGCAAGCGTTGCGCCAAACGATTGGCGGGCGGATCGCCGGCCCGGCCGCCTTCGTAATTTTCCATGCCGACGTGGATACGGCCCGCCAAAAACGTGCCTACCGTCAATACCACGCAGGCGGCGCGAAAATTCAACCCGGAATCGGTAACCACGCCGCTTACTTGCTGGTTTTGTACCGAGATATCCCGCACCGATTGCTGAAACAAATACAGGTTAGGCTGGTTTTCCAGCGCGTGGCGCACCACTTTTTTATACAAAGAACGGTCGGCCTGGGCGCGCGTTGCCCGTACCGCAGGACCTTTGCTGGCGTTGAGTATGCGAAATTGAATGCCGGCCCGATCGATGGCGTGGGCCATCAAGCCACCCAATGCATCGATTTCCTTGACCAAATGGCCTTTACCGATGCCGCCGATGGCGGGATTGCAGCTCATTTGTCCCAGAGTTTCTATGTTTTGCGTCAACAACAGAGTTTTTGCGCCACTACGCGCTGCCGCCAGGGCGGCTTCGGTGCCGGCGTGGCCGCCACCTACGACGATTACGTCAAATGAATTCGAATACAGCATTTATTACAGGGATCTGCTCCATGGAGATAGCCGATGATGTGCAGCAAAAAGCTTAGCTGTTACTCTACCATATCCGCTCAACCCGTCTCATCGTTACTATGCAAAAGTTACTGGACGCTTTTTTTACCCAGGCAAACGATATCATCCTGGGCAAGACGCCGGCCTTGAAGCTGGCGATGTGTTGCTTGCTGGCGCGCGGACACTTGCTCATCGAGGATGTTCCGGGCGTCGGTAAAACCACGCTGGCCAACACGCTGGCGCATTTATTGGGCCTGAATTATCAAAGAGTGCAGTTTACCAGTGACCTGTTGCCTGCCGATATTCTGGGGACCACCGTATTCGATCCCGTAAAACAGGTTTTTACCTTTCATCCAGGCGCGGTTTTTACCCAGGTTTTACTGGCCGATGAAATCAATCGGACTACGCCTAAAACTCAAAGCGCGTTATTGGAAGCCATGGAAGAAAAACAGGTCACCATAGAACGGAAGACTTACGATTTACCCACGCCTTTTTTCGTCATCGCCACGCAGAATCCATTATCGCAAATCGGCACTTATCCTTTGCCTGAATCGCAGTTGGACCGGTTTCTGATGTGTATCAGTCTGGGATTTCCTGATCGCTATGCCGAACGCTCGTTATTGAAAGGCGAGGACAGGCGCCTGTTGCTGCAAAGCAAATCCATCTGCATGAATCCGCAGCAGCTGATCGAGTTGCAAAATTCCGTCGCCGCCGTACACGTCTCCGAGGCCTTGCTGGATTATTTGCAAGCGCTGATTCATTACACGCGCCAAAGCGATGATTACGCCTATGGTTTATCGCCGCGCGCCGGTCTGGCGCTGCTGGCGGCCGCACGCGCCTGGGCGTTTCTGAACAATCGTTCCATGGTGCTTCCTGAAGACGTTCAGGCCATATTGGGAGCGGTAGCCGGCCATCGGTTGCGCCGTGCGCACGGTATCGGGGGATCTGCGTCGGATTCGGTCGTTGCTCCATTATTGGAAAAAGTGGCCGTTCCCTGACGCCATGACCGGGTTTTGGTCCAAATTCATCCCAAAACGCCAGCCCCGCCTGGATAAACATCCGTTCGTGCTTGGCCTGCATAACGTTTACGTATTACCTGGCCGCTGGGGAATAAGTTTTGTGGTGCTGGTTTTTTTGTTATCCATTATTTCCACCAATTACAACAATAACCTGGGTTTTTTGCTCACTTTTTTGTTGACGGTATTGGGTTTGGCTTCCGCCATCCATGGTCAGCGCAATTTAGCGGGACTGTCTCTAACTCCCGGTAAAGTCGATGCCGTATTTCTCGGCGAGCCTCTGGCGTATCCGCTTCAGCTTGAAAACGCCTCCTTCAGTGCCCGTTACGCCATCACCGCCATTACCTCGAACGGTGATAAATACGCTGTTGCGCAGGCCGTGCCTCATTCCATCACGCCTATCCTGCTCTATGCCATCCCCAGCCGGCGCGGTCGGCACAGCATCGGTACGCTGGTGGTGGAAAGCCGCTATCCGTTCGGGTTATTTCGCTTATGGACGCGATTTACTTTTGCTTGGCATGGTCTGGTTTACCCGGCTCCCGCACCCGACAGCAAGCCATTGCCCATTTCATCGGATGAGCAAGGAGCCGGCGCGGGCAATGTCGCCGGCGACGATGATCTCACGGGTTTTCGCCGCTACCAGACGGGCGATCCGATCAAGCACCTGCACTGGAAAAGTTACGCCAAAGGCCGTGGTTTGCACACCCGGATTTATTTGCAAGGTAGTCCGAAATTTTTGTGGGTCGATTTCAATATGGCCGATGAAGCGGATGTAGAGGCAAAAATCAGCCGTTTATGCCGCTGGGTTCTGGATGCCGAACACATGGGCATCGATTACGGTCTACGGTTGCCTGGCTTGGAAATTGCCCCGCATCGGGGTGCCAGTCATCTGGAGGCCTGTCTGACCGCTCTGGCTTTGTTGACAATCACCCGCTAGATCTGTGCATAAGTGGAATGAATGCCAACGGCATGATGTTGTCCACATCTTCTGCCCATGCGCCAAGCTACTTGTCCACAACTTTGTGAACGGCTGGATAATGGGCGCAGCAATGCTTGCAGCGTTCTGTGCACAGCATTTTCATCGCTAATAGTAATAGAAAATAATATTTTTACATTACTATTATTACTGCCGTTGCGCCGCTATCTTCGTGTGGTCCGAATATGAACAAGTTTGTTTCGACAACCCGCCAGCGTGAATTGATACTAGGCTTGGGCATAATCTGTTTGCCATTTTTTTTGTATTTGTCATACGGTGCTTTGTTTTTTTTCTATTTCATCATTGGTTTTCGTTATCTCTCGCTCTCTAAAAAGCCAGCGAATCCACCCCGCCGCATCTTATTATTACTCACCATTGCAGGTGGAATTATTGTTTGGCTGCAAGCCAATGGCATATTGGGCAAAACATCCGGCGCCAGTTTGTTGCTGGTCGGTACGTGTCTTAAATTTTTGGAAGTTAAAACCAAGCGTGATTTATATATCATAATTTCTTTGGCCCTATTATTGGTACTGACGCAATTCCTGTTTTCGCAAGCCATTTTTATGGCTTTGTATTTATTTTTTGCGCTAACCATCATTTGTGCCTTGTTGCTGGGTTTGCACGTCGAGCTGGAAGTTTTTCCCTTTGTGCAGCGGCTGCGAAAATCAGCGTTTATTATTTTTCAGTCTTTACCGCTTGCCCTGTTGTTATTTTTATTTTCGCCACGCATTACCGGACCGTTGTGGAGTTTGCCTGAAGAAAAACCGGCTTTAACGGGATTGGGCGATAAGTTGGAACCCGGCAGCATTACGCAATTGGGCTTATCCAGCGAGTTGGCTTTTCGCGTCAATTTCGTAACAGCCCCGCCGCCACAAAACCAGTTATATTGGCGCGGGCCGGTATTTTGGTGGACAGACGGCAAGCACTGGGAGATGCGCAATTTGCCCAATCTTGATCTTGAGCATGCCCCGGTTTTTTACCAGGGTACTGCTGTCGACTATTCCATCGTGCTGGAACCGCACGGCCAAAAATGGCTGTTGGCGCTGGATCTGCCGCAAATGATTCCTGCGGACAGTCATCTGACTTTGGATTTTCAGTTATTGTCCAACGCCAACGTACTGAATCGGCGGTTGTATGCGCTACGCTCCTATCCCGTCTATGCGCAAAAAACATTGACTTCGTTTGAACGGCGCTTGGGATTGCAGCTTCCCGCAAACCAATTGGATTTGTTGTATCCCCTGGTAACCCACTGGCGAGTTGGCCATACCGACCCTGAAGTTATTGCCCTGGCGCTGGCATATTTTCGCAACAATCATTTCTTTTATACGCTTAACCCCCCTTTATTGCTGCATCATCCCATCGAGCAATTCTTATTGGAAACCCGGCGCGGTTTTTGTGAGCACTATGCCACGGCATTTGTCGTTTTGATGCGGCTCGCCGAGATACCAGCCCGCGTTGTGACCGGGTATCAGGGGGGGCAATGGAATGAATTGGGAAAATTCCTGGAAATCAGGCAAAGCGATGCACACGCCTGGGCCGAAGTATGGCTGGAAGATCAAGGTTGGGTCCGGATAGATCCCACTGCCGCCATTGCGCCTGAACGTATTGAAAAACCATTTGACGCTGCTTCCATCAACATTGAATCTTTAAACACGCCTACTTGGCAAAAGGAAGTTTCCGTTTTATGGTCGAAATCGTTGCGTATCTTCTGGGCCAACCTGGATCATGGCTGGCACCGTTGGGTGTTGAGTTATGATCGCGACAGTCGTGCACGGCTTTTACAATGGTTTGACGCTGCTTTTTCCTGGCACTGGCTGTTAGGACTGATCGCGGCAGTCCTCATGTGCTGTATTCCTTTTTTATTTTTATATGGGCGCGATTTTTTCAACCATCACGATCCTGTTCAGCGCTATTACCTTTGGTATTGCCGTAAATTGGCTGATTTAGGTTTACCGCGTCGTCCCTGTGAGGGGCCGCTGGATTATTCACAACGCGCGTCAATGGCTCGTCCGGATCTTGCCGCAAAAATTTCCGACATTACCCGTTTATACGTCTTGTTGCGTTATGGCTCTGTTTTTGACCGCAATCTTACGAAAATGCTGCGTTTTCATGTGTCACAATTATAATAATGTCAATATATTCTTTATTTATTATTATTAGCTTTGAAAATTCTGTGCACATCACGCCATAAGCCTTGCTACGCTTGTCTTACAGCGGTTTGTCATGTTGTGGACAAGTCGACTGATGCCTGTGCAGAGAGTGTGTATAATTTCTCGCAGTTGGTGTTCATCCGACTTATGCACAGACTTTAGGGTTGATTGTCAACAATGATGTCAAGATTTTTTTGCCCTAAATCTGATTCAATTCAGGTATGATTTTTTTCTCTCAATAAGAAGGTATATCAACCATGTTGAAAAAACTTTTTTTCCTTTTCGTAACTTCATTGACGCTAACGCTTTCTGGATGCGCCGAATATGGTGGTTATAGACCTACCGTGGATGTCCGCAGTGATGCTAATCCGCAGAATCTGGCCCGTGATGAAGAAGAGTGCCAGGCCATTGCCAAGCGTGCCGCTGGCGGGGCCGCTAAGGAAGCAGCAACGGGTGCGGTGGTTGGTGGGTTGATTGGTGCTGCTGGTGGTGCTGCGTTGGGCGCTATCACCGGTAATCCAGGCAGAGGCGCCGCTTTGGGTGCTGCTGCGGGTGGGATCAGCGGTGGGGCGTATAAAGGGATAAATGCCGATGACCGCTATAAAAATGCATTCAATAGTTGCATGCGCCAGCGCAACCACAGTGTGGTAGATTAATTTAAGTTGTGCGGAGTTTTAAAAGCATCGGCGATCATGGATCGCCGATGCTTTTATATTTTGGAAGGACTGATGGTATTGGATTCGCTCTTTAGCGCGGCTGCTTCAGCTTCTTTGGTCATCACGATCAAATTAATGCGCCGATTGATCGGATTTAGCGGATTGGTTTTATCCAATGGCATGGAATCGGAAAGGCCTACCACTCGCGCGATTTTATCTTCGGGAAGTCCTCCTTGAGTCAATTCCCTTCTTGCTGCATTTGCTCTATCACTGGATAGTTCCCAATTACTGTAATCTCCACTGGTCAAAAATGGCGTAGCATCGGTATGGCCGGTGATGCTGACGCGATTGGGCACCTTGGCTATCGTGCCCGCCAATTCCCTTAAGATATTTCTGCTGTATGTTTCCAGCGTAGGACTGCCCAAGGCAAACATGGGCCGGTTTTCTTTGTCGACTATCTGTATGCGCAGGCCTTCCGGGGTAATATCTATCAGTAGCTGATCTTTAAATGGCGCCAGGCTTTGGCTGGCTTGTACTTCATTTTTTAATTCGTCTTTTAACTCTTCCAGCGTCTTTTTTTCTTGCTCCTTGGATATTTCGTTCAGACTGGATGTTTCCGGGGTGTCGGGATTTTCGTGTGCTGCATCCATTTGTATGACGCTGGTGGATGCGCCAATATTACCTGTAGAAGGAATGACGTTGCTGCTGGAACCACCTGGTCCTTCACCTGCGCTTTTATTTGTGCCCATCCCGTATGGGTCGTTAAAGTATCTTGAAATTGCGGCTTTTTGCTCGGGTGTGGATGAACTTGTCAACCACATCACCATAAAAAATGCCATTAATGCAGTTACAAAATCTGCGAATGCTACTTTCCAGGCACCACCATGTGAACCGTGGATGACTTTTTTAACCCTCTTTACTACTATAGGTTGGCCTTCCACGTCGTTTCCTTATGACTTGGTGCTTTTAACGAATGATTCCAATTCGGCAAATCCCGGTCTTTCCGATGAATATATCGTTTTACGGCCGAATTCGACTGCAATTTGCGGTGCATACCCTTGTAATGAAGCCAAAATCGTGGTTTTTATACAGATAAAAAATTGGCCTTCTTCACGTGCTTCGTGTTCCAGTTGTAGCGACATGGGCGCGAATATGCCATATGCCATCAGGATACCCAGTAATGTTCCCACCAGCGCTGCTGCTACGTGATGTCCAATCGATGCGGTATCTCCGCCTAATGAACCCATGGTAATTACGATACCCAGTACGGCAGCAACGATGCCGAAGGCAGGTAATCCATCCGCAACTTTTGATATTGCAATGGATGGTATGGCTGTTTCATGGTGATGCGTTTCTAATTCGACGTCCATCAGGCTTTCGATTTCGATTGGATTCATCGTACCCGAAACCATCAAACGTAGATAGTCGGATATGAAATCCATGATGTGGTGGTCGGATGCTATGTTTTTATATTTTGCAAAAATCGGACTGTTATGTGGATCTTCAATATCTGCTTCCAGTGACAGCAATCCTTGCATTCTGGCTTTATTGAGTAATTCAAACAACAATGCCAAGGCGTCCATGTAAAATTGTTTTTTATATTTAGACCCTTTAATCAATATGTTGAGTTTACCCATTACCTGTTTGATAATGTGAAATGGATTAGCTACGACAAATGCCCCTCCGGCCGCACCGCCGATAATCAGCAATTCATAAGGCTGAAATAATGCGCCTAGAACTCCACCTTCGGCGATGAACCCTATGATTATGGATGCAAATACGATAATAAAACCTACTATTGTGTTCATGCCGTGTCGAGGTTGTTATGGTGTCTTCGGGGATGACGTCCGCTGCTTTTATTTACGGTATTTGCAAGATTTTTGCAAGCTGTCATAATTTTGTTAACTTTGCTGTACGTCTGGTAGCTTGTCAAGGCTGATTCGCCGCCCTTTGTCCTTATTGCCGGTTGATTTTTTCTATTAATTATGTTCTAGTCTCTGGCTTTTTTGGCCTTGGTCATTTCATGAATTCTTCCGACACGACCCCTTTGTCTGCATTGATTCCCGGCAAGGATTACCGCTCCAATAGCGCAGTTCCGCTGCATCAGGATATTATTCAGTACTATAAAGAGTGTTATTGGGATTATCGCACTTCGTGGATGGATGCGAATAATCTTGCCATTCATTATGGTTATTGGGATAAGGATACTCAGTCACACAGCCAATCTTTACTGCATATGAATCGTCTATTGGCTGATACGGCAGCCATCCGATCGGGTCAAAAGATTTTGGATGCCGGTTGTGGGGTGGGAGGCAGCAGTATCTGGTTGGCGGAAAATTTTGATGTGCATGTAACCGGCATTACCCTCAGTCCAGACCAGGCCGATATGGCGCGTGCCAATGCCAAGCGCCGTAATGTCGCAGATCGCGTTGAATTCCAGATAGCCGATTACTGCGCTACCCCGTTTCCTGATGCGGCTTTTGACGTTGTGTGGGGATTGGAAAGTGTTTGTTATTGCTTAAATAAGCTTGAGTTTATTAAAGAAGCTTATCGGCTGTTAAAACCAGGCGGCTGTTTGGTCAGTGCCGATGGATTTGCTGTGCGGCGTCAGTATTTTGATGATGAATGGCGCGTTATTCGCATTTGTCTGGATGGATGGGCCATTCCGAATTTGGCCATACCGGATGATTTCAATGATTATTTAATCAAGGTTGGTTTTACCGATATTGCTTATCGTGACATCAGCCAGCAAACTTTTCCTTCGGCTCGGCGTATGTATTATACAGCTTTGCTGACTTACCCCATGCAGAAGATCATGTCCTGGCTGCGTTTACGAACCCCCGCTCAGAGCGGCAATTTTTTCACTGCTTTAAACCAATACCGAATTTTTCGAGACCATTTGGCTTGCTATGGTTTATTTTCAGCAAATAAGCCGATTTGATTTTATGCCGTCGGTTTTATGTAATCCTCGATATGTGTTTTGAAGTTTCCTTGATGCTTGTCGGTAAAATATAGATGCAATGCTCTATGGACCGTTTCAAACGCCAGCTCATTCCATGGAATTTCGGTTTCGTTAAATAATTTCGTTTCCAAGCTTTCGTACCCTGGTGAGAATTTGGGTTCTTTCAGGTGAGCCCTGAATAAAACTTGTACGTGTGAAATGTGCGGTATCGTGATGATGGTGTGTACGCCATCAAGCTCGACTTCCGCCGTTGCTTCTTCCCACGTTTCTCTACTGGCCGCTTCGCTGAGTGTTTCGCCTTGTTCCATAAATCCTGCCGGCACGGTCCACAACCCAAGGCGCGGTTCTATCGCGCGACGGCATAAGAGTATGCTTTCCTCCCATGCGGGTATGCATCCTGCTATGATTTTAGGATTTTGATAATGGATAAAGCCGCAGGATATGCATATGTGTCGCTTTCGGTTGTCTCCTTCCGGTATTTCGTAGCGTATGGATGCACCACATATGCTGCAATACTTCATGGTTATTTTCCTAGGCAAAACATCGAGAATATATGCCCAAGCATGTCATCCGCCGTTACTTTTCCCGTGATCTCGCCCAATGCCTCTTGTGCCTGTCGTAAGCATTCAGCGAGCAATTCGTCGTTATGGACATTACATTCGCCTTTCGCTTCATGCAAATAATCGATACTATTTTGCAGTGCTTGCAGATGCCTGCGCCTTGCAATAAAAATATCGTCTCCTTCAGCGTGAAATCCAGCGGCTTGTTTTAGGTGTTCGCGTAGTTCCGTTAGCCCTGCCCCGGTTTTTGTAGAAATATAAAGCGTTGTTATATTTCCTTCTTTTTTTAACCCGGGTTTTAATGAGGTAAGATCTATCTTGTTGTAGATCCTGCTGATTGGAATATTTGCCGGCAGTTCGATATCAATATTGTCCGAGCTCGGACTATTAGCGTCTATTATGATGAGGATGCGGTCTGCTTTTTCCATTTCTATTTGCGCCCGTCTTATGCCCTCACTTTCGATCGGGTGATCCGTTTGTCTCAATCCGGCCGTGTCTATGACATGCAATGGCATGCCATCTATTTGGATGGGTTCACGCAGTACGTCTCGGGTTGTGCCTGGGATATCCGTAACTATGGCACTGTCTTTTCCACTGAGGCAATTGAGTAGACTCGATTTACCACTATTGGGTTTACCGGCCAGTACGATTGCGTATCCATCGCGCAGAATGACGCCCAGCCTGGCTTGCTCCAATAATGTGTTGTGTGTCTGCAGGATGTGATCAATGCGCTGTTCCATGGATTCATAATCCATAACCATTATGTCTTCGTCACTGAAATCCAGTTTTGCTTCCACCTGTATTCGCAACTCGATCAATGATTGCGCCATGCTGTTTATGTGCTTGGAAAAGTTCCCTTCCAGTGATCTTTGTGCTGATCGTATGGCTAATTCGGTCGTTCCATTGATTAAATCCGCTATGGCTTCAGCTTGCACCAAGTCAAGTTTGCCGTTGAGAAATGCCCTTTGGGTAAATTCACCGGGTTGGGCTAGACGAGCGCCGAGTTCCATGGCTCGCTGCAATAAACGATGAGTCAGCAAAGGATTGCCGTGACAGTGCAATTCCAGCACATCGTCGCCGGTATAGGAGTGGGGAGCAGGGAAGTGTATGGCTATGCCGTGATCGATTGCTTCGCCGTTTTCCGCGTGGAATGGGATATATAATGCTTGCCGCGGCAATAGGGTACGCCGAAGCAATCCGTAAATCAGGCTATCTAGTTGATTACCCGATATCCGTACGATAGCTACGCCACCTCTTCCTGGCGGCGTAGCTATCGCGGCTATTGTATCGCTAAATTGCTGGGTCAGAGTTTTATGCGGTTTTTTCTATTTGTTTGGTGATGTACCACTGCTGAACTATAGACAGCGTGTTATTTACCACCCAGTACAGCACCAGTCCCGATGGGAAAAAGGCAAAAAATACGGTGAAAATAAAGGGGAACATTTTCATTACGCGTTCTTGTACCGGGTCCATGGTACTTGGGTTTAGCTTTTGCTGAATATACATGCTGACGCCCATCAGCAGCGGCAGGATGAAATAGGGATCTTTATCCGATAAATCGCTCAACCAAAGCAGGAAGGGTGCTTGGCGCAGTTCAACGCTTTCCACCAGTACCCAGTACAGAGAAATAAATACCGGTATCTGTACGAGGATCGGCAGACATCCGCCTAATGGGTTTACTTTTTCCTGTTTGTAAAGCTCAATCATGGCTTGATTGTAACGCTGCTTATCTTCACCGTATCTGTCTTTCAGAATTTTCAGTTGCGGTTGCAGCTTACGCATATTGGCCATTGATCGATAGCTGGCTTCGGATAGTTTGTAGAACAATAGTTTTATGACCAATGTGACGGAAATAATCGACCAGCCCCAATTGCCGTAGAGTGCGTGAAATTTGTCCAGCAGCCAGAATATCGGTTTGGCGATGATTGTTAATGCGCCAAAATCGATGGTCAATTCCAAGCCTGTCGCTATCGCTTCCAAGTCTCTTTGGATTTTTGGTCCGGCATATAGCGTTAAACCTGTGGTGTAGCGCTCATTGGGTTTCACTTCGTGATCGGATGAGTAGCTGCCGATCAAATAGCGTTCATCACCCAGGTTTTTGGTGTAATAAGTGTTGTTTTGGCCGTTGCTGGGTACCCAGGCTGCCAGAAAATAGTGCTGGATCATGGCCAGCCAACCGTCGGTGGCTGTTCGGTTTAAATTGTCGTCAGCCATGTCGTCGAAAGCGACTTTCTTGTATTTGTCCTCGCTGGTGTAGTAAACCCCACCCGTGTAAGTTCGTACCAATTGCGAGTCACTACTTTTATCGGGACGTTTACGTTGTAGTTGTGCATATTGACGCGCAGTCCATGCTTGGTTGGAATTATTGTGAACTTCATGTTCTACTTTGATGGTATAACTGCTGCGGGTAAATGTATAAATTTTAGTGACGTTAATGCCGGATTTATCCGTCCAGGTGAGCGGAATCCGTATTTCGTTTTCGCCGGGCTGCATGCGGTATTCGGTTGCAGCAGCCTGCCATTGCGCTTGATGATTTGGCGCGTTACCGCCACTGGTGATGAAGCCGCTTTGTGCCACGAAATAGTTGCCTGTTTCCTCATTTAACAAGCGCACGGGTTTATCCGGTGTTCCCTTTTCTTCCGGATATAACCGTAAATCCAACAACCGTATATCACCTCCTGTCGTGCTTAGTTCCAGATCAAGCACATCTGTGAGGACATGTATTTTTTGATTTTTGCTGCTACCAGCTTCGCTCAAGGATATGGGAGAAGATGATGCGATCGCCGGCGCAGCTGGGTTCGAGCTGTTTTCGCTGGTTGCCTGCGCTAATTTTTTCGGGCCATAATCTATCTGCCATGCTTCATACAGCGAGTACACAAGAAAGGCGAAGAGCATGAAGAGGACGAACCGTAAATTATCCATAGGTTGTTTTGGTCTTTTCTGGTACAGGATCAAGGCCGCCAGGATGCCAGGGGTGGCAGCGTAACAGGCGCCGAATTGTCAAATATAGGCCATGCATCGCCCCAAAACGCTCAATGGCGGTTAAAGCGTAGCTGGAACAGGTTGGATGGAAACGACAGTGGTATCCGACCCAAGGGCTAAGAAAAAAGCGATAGGCCTTGATCAGCCATATCAATAGGTGGCGCATTTTTCTCCATGAATAGCCAATTTTTCCCACGCTATCCTGAGCATCTTGCTGTCAGCATCGGCAGCGCTTGCTTTTACCAACACCACAAAGTCTTGCTTTGGCAGTGCAGGTTTGTTCAGGCGGAAGGACTCGCGTATCGCTCGTTTGACTCGATTGCGCTGCACGGCTTTTTTTATATTTTTTTTCGCAACGACAAGTCCAAGGCGTGGATGCGCAAGCCCGTTGGAGCGTCGCAGGATCGTAAAGTAACGATTTGACGCTCGGCTTGCGTTTGCAAATACATTGCTATAATCGCGCGCGTTGAGCAGTCGGTCACTCCGTGTGAACCGATGTTGCCTCAATGTCAATGGTTGATCAGACCGTCAGGCGCTTACGGCCTTTGGCACGTCTGGCACTGAGCACTGCACGACCGCCTTTGGTGCTCATGCGGGCGCGAAATCCGTGCACTCTTGCGCGGTGAAGCTTGCTGGGTTGATAGGTTCTTTTCATTTGGTTTTGCTGCCCTGTGAGTTGTTTAACGGAGACATCTATGTTGTCTTTTTATCATACGGGGCTGGCGTTCACTCGTCAATGCTGTGGATAACTTCACTGTCTTGAGTTATTATGACACTCTGGATTTTCTTCTTTTTTCACGCTTTTTTGCGTGTCTGCTCATGGCAATTATTCTTAGATATCATGTCTGCTTGGGAACAGTGCGTAGGCATATTACAAAGTGAATTACCGGCCCAGCTGTTCAACACTTGGATTCGCCCTTTGCAGGCTGTCGAAAGCGAATCTGAGCTAAAACTTCTTGCTCCTAACCGATTTGTTCTTGACTGGGTCAAGCAGCATTTTTTGCCGCGTATCGAAGAATTACTGACCAGTTTGCCCGATTATTCGTCCATGAGGATTGCGCTGGAAATTGGCAGCAAGCCTCCATCGCGTGAGCCGCTTGCTAATCCATCCATACCTTCAAAAAAACCTAGTATAGGCCGCAAACAGGCGATACCTAATAACTTAAACTTGTCTTTTGTATTTGAAAATTTTGTCGAAGGCAAGTCCAATCAGTTGGCCAAAGCCGCATCCTTACAGGTTTCCGAGAACGTTGGCCGTGCTTATAATCCATTATTCATTTACGGTGGTGTTGGGCTAGGTAAAACTCATTTGATGCATGCTATAGGTAATAATATCCTTAAGAATAACCCATCTGCAAATGTTGTATATTTGCATTCTGAACGTTTTGTTTCTGATATGGTTAAGGCTTTGCAGCATAATGCTATTAATGCATTTAAAGAACATTATCGCTCCATGGATGCACTTTTAATCGATGATATTCAATTTTTTGCTGGCAAAGAGCGCTCTCAGGAAGAATTTTTTCATACATTTAATACTTTGCTTGAAAATAAGCATCAAGTTGTACTTACCTGTGATAGGTATCCAAAGGAAATAAAAGGGTTGGAAGAGCGCCTAAAGTCTCGTTTTGGCTGGGGATTGCCTGTTGCAGTTGAGTCTCCGGATTTAGAAACCCGTGTGGCGATTTTGATCAATAAAGCAACCCAATCCGGCGTTTCCTTGCCTGATGATGTCGCATTTTTTATAGGGGAACGTATCCGGTCCAATGTTCGTGAGTTGGAAGGCGCATTGCGACGTGTGATTGCCAACTCTCAATTCACCGGTGAGCCTATCACTTTGGGGTTTGCTAAGGAAGCGTTACGTGATCTTATCGCGTTGCAGGATAAGTTGGTGAACGTCGATAATATTCAAAAGACCGTTGCTGAATATTATAAGATTCGTCTTTCCGATTTGTTGTCTACCAGTCGCAGCCGTAATGTCGCGCGTCCACGTCAATTGGCAATGGCATTGGCAAAAGAGCTGACCAGTCATAGTTTACCTGAGATTGGCCAGTTTTTTGGTGGCCGCGATCATACCACGGTTTTGCACGCTTGTAGGAAAATCCAGGAGTTGCGCGATACTGATAGTAAGCTGTCAGATGATTATTCCAATTTATTGCGCGTTATTTCAAGTTAGCGATTAGACCGGGTTTGCACTGATGAGATTAACTGTTTCTCGCGCGATTTTGCTTGGCCTATTGCAAAAAGTTATAGGCGTGGTTGAGAGCAAGCAAACTTTGGCCATACTATCTAATGTTTTGTTTCGTTGTGGTGGTGGACGATTATCTCTCACTGCTACAGACCTTGAGATGGAGTTGATTGCTGAAGTTGATTTTTCTGCTTGTCTCGACAATTTGACTTTTACCGTTCCTGCTCGAACTTTGCTTGATATGTGTCAGTCTTTGGCTGAGGACAGCACCGTTGATTTGCTGCTGGAAGGTGAGAAACTGCGCATATCGTCCGGTAAAGCTCGTTTTAATTTAACGACTTTGCCCGCCGAAAATTTTCCCGGCTTTGATACGCAGCCCATTGATGACTGTTTCGCTATCAGTGGCCCGAAGTTGCGCCGTGTTTTGGAGAAAACCAAATTTGCCATGGCTCTGCAGGATGTGCGTTTTTATCTGAATGGATTACTCCTTGAGGTAGAACAGGACGTGCTTCGCGCCGTTACTTCGGATGGACACCGACTTGCTTATAGCGAGCAAAAATTGGATATACCAGTTTCAACCCAATACCAAGTGATTATTCCCCGAAAAGGTGTGGCTGAACTGTATCGCTTGCTCGGTGGTTGGGAAGATAATGTAGAGATCAGTCTGGGTAGCAATAATTTACGCGCTTTGATTGGCGACACCCTGTTTTCGGTCAAATTGCTGGATTCTAAATATCCCGACTATCGCCGCGTGATTCCTAGTGATTTGGGCCTTACTTTTTTTATAAACAAGCTTACTTTAAAGCATGCTTTGTCTCGCGTTATTGTCGTTTGCCCCGAAAAGTTCAGGGCTGTTCGTTTTGATTGTCAGGCTGATGCCTTGACGTTGAGCGCGTCCGGTCCTGATCACGAGGATGCCAGCGATGTGGTTGATGCGCACATCGGCAAGGATTTTCAGACCGCTTATAACGGCAGTTATGTTCTCGATGCTTTGAATCATTGCGATAGCGATATGATCAAGTTTTGCGTTTCGGATAGTAGCACCGCTTGCGTGATCGAATCTGATGACGATTCAAATTGTCGTTTTGTTGTGATGCCTTTACGTTTATAAATTGCTGTATTTTTATGCCTGTATTATGGCATTGGCTCGATTAACGATTTCTTCGGTACGTAATGTTCGTCATGCTGACTTGAGCCTTAGTCCCGGATTGAATTTATTGTTTGGGGCTAATGGCAGTGGTAAAAGTTCCGTGCTTGAAGCAGTGCATTTTTTGAGTCACGGCAAATCGTTTCGCGCTGGAAACCCTCGCCAATTAATCAGTCATGGGGATAAGGAATTTGCTGTTGTAGCTGGTTTGTATAGCGATGATTTGCATGCTGGTGCTACTCATCAAATTGGCGTTAGCTTATCTGGCGGTTCGCGGAATCGTCGCATAAATGGACGAAATTGTACTCGTCAATCCGAAATTGCCGCATTGTTCCCCGTATCGATTTTGCAACCCTCTGCTCAAATATTACTTGAGTCTTCCCCGGATTTACGCAGGCGTTTTTTGGATTGGGGCTCTTTTCAATTATGGGGTTCTGATTTTTTGTCTACTTGGAAGCGTTTTTCCATGTGCCTTGAACGACGTAGTGTTTTGCTGCGATCTGCAGATACTTCTATGTTAAAGGTATGGGAAAGCGAGCTTTGCCGTTATGGCGTTGCTTTAGCCAACGCTCGTAGTTCTTATTTATCCAGATTGATGCCTTATTTGCTCGAATCTGCCGGCATTTTACTGGCCGGCTCGGGTACCTTGATGCTTCATTTTGATCACGGCTGGTCTGTAGACTTAGATTTTCAGGATGCACTTGCTACTAGTCGCGAGAAAGACCGTCGCTTGGGGTATACCTCGATTGGTCCTCATCGTTGTGATTTTCGTCTGCTGGTAGATGATGTTCCCGTACGACAATATTTGTCACGTGGTCAACTTAAACTCGCTGTAGCTACTTTGAAAATCGCTCAAGCCCGACTGGCTCAAGAGGTTTGTGGTGTTGGTAATGTTTGTTTGCTGGTAGATGACTTATTTGCCGAATTGGATTTAGAGAATCGCGGTATTTTTTTAAATTATTTACAAGAACTAGGTCTACAGGTGCTGGTGACTGGTACTGGTGCAGAACAGTTTGACTGTTTAAGCTCCTATGCGGATACGGCCATGTTCCACGTGAAACATGGTGCGATCACCCCGGCTGAAAATATACAATTCAAAAAAAGGTAGCAGTGAATGAGCCTGGAAACGGAACAGTACGATAGCTCGAATATCAAAGTGCTAAAGGGTCTGGATGCTGTGCGCAAGCGTCCAGGGATGTATATTGGAGATACCGATGATGGAACCGGCTTGCATCATATGGTGTTCGAGGTGGTTGATAACTCTATCGATGAAGCATTAGCGGGGTTTTGTAAAGAAGTTCAAGTAACTTTACACGTTGATGGGTCGGTAACGGTGCGCGATGATGGACGAGGAATTCCTGTGGATATACACCCAGAAGAAGGAAGGTCAGCCGCAGAAGTTATCATGACGGTGTTGCATGCAGGAGGAAAATTCGACGATAACGCCTACAAGGTGTCGGGCGGCTTACACGGCGTTGGCGTGTCGGTAGTCAATGCGCTATCGGAATGGTTGAAATTGGAAATCAAAAGAGGCGGAAAACTATATTTTCAAGAATATGCCGAAGGCGAGCCATTGGCACCGCTCGCCATGGTTGGAGAAGCAACAGGGAGCGGAACGACGGTACAGTTTAAACCCAGCGCTAAAACGTTTACCAATAACCTGGAATATCACTACGACATATTGGCAAAGCGACTGCGCGAGTTATCGTTCTTAAATTCCGGGGTCAAAATTCGTTTAATGGATGAGCGGAGCGAGCGACACGATGTTTTTGAATATGAAGGCGGTATACGCGCATTCGTTGAACACCTCAATAAAAATAAAACTCCATTGACCAGCAAAGTATTCAGTTTTAAAACCCAGAAGGAAGACATCGAAGTAGAAGTAGCGATGCAATGGAATGACTCGTATCAGGAAAACATATTTTGCTATACCAATAACATTCCACAGCGGGATGGCGGTACACATCTGGCAGGATTTCGGGGAGCGCTAACCCGCACCCTTAATCAATACATAGACGGTCAAGCTGCGCTAAAAAAACAAAAAATACCTACATCGGGCGATGACGCGCGTGAAGGCCTGACTGCGGTATTGTCCGTCAAAGTACCCGATCCCAAATTTTCCTCACAAACCAAGGACAAGCTCGTTTCATCGGAAGTAAAGGCCGTGGTGGAGTCCACCATGAATGAGCAATTAGAGAATTACTTGCTGGAAAATCCTGGTGAAGCCAAAATCATAGCCAACAAAATGTTGGAAGCGGCCAGGGCGCGGGAGGCGGCACGCAAAGCGCGCGAATTGACTAGGCGGAAATCGGCTCTGGATATCGCCGGCCTGCCGGGTAAATTGGCTGATTGCCAGGAAAAAGATCCTGCATACTCGGAACTGTTCATCGTCGAAGGTGACTCTGCAGGAGGCTCGGCTAAACAAGGCCGTGACAGACGGACTCAGGCAATATTACCGTTGAAAGGCAAGATTCTTAACGTAGAACGCGCCAGATTCGACCGAATGATTTCGTCGGAAGAAGTAGGGACACTGATTACAGCCCTTGGTTGTGGGATTGGCAAAGACGAATATGACCCGGCAAAGCTGCGCTATCACCGCATTATCATCATGACCGATGCCGATGTAGATGGTTCACACATTCGAACCCTATTGCTGACGTTTTTCTACCGGCAAATGCGCGAATTGATTGAGCGAGGCCACATTTATATCGCTCAGCCGCCCCTGTACAAGGTGAAAAAAGGGAAGCAAGAGCACTACGTCAAGGATGACCAGGAGCTCAGCCATTATTTGTTGCAACTGTCATTGCAAAAAGCGCGCTTGTATACCGCGGATGAGGCGCCACCAATCCAAGGTCAGGCATTGGAGAAGCTGGCTAAAGATTATCTGGATGCACTGGCAGTGGTGCAACGCCTAACCAGTCGCTACGATGAAGAGTTTCTCAGCGCGTTGGTTTCAGTAGCGCCCTTGCGGGATCCCAATGACAACGAACGGCGTAGCCAGTGGTTTGATCGCGTAATGGCGCATCTGAATCAAAACAAAGGTGGACCAGTATATTCGGTGACATTTGATGGTAACAACGATGAACCGACGGCTACCGTAGCAAGACGCATGCATGGCCTGAGCCGGAGTTTTATCGTACAGAAATCATTTTTTCGTAGCGCAGACTATGGACGCATTGCCGCATTTGCGGAAAAAAACACGGATCTATTTGCAATAGCTGGAGCGAGTATAACCATGGATGAGCAGCGGCATCCGATAGCGGATTTTCCAGTAGCCTTTGAATGGCTGATGAAAGAGGCCAAAAAAGGGCAACAAATACAGCGCTATAAAGGCTTAGGTGAAATGAATCCTGAACAATTATGGGAGACTACCCTGGATGCAAACAGCCGCAGATTGTTGCAGGTTCGCATTGAGGACGCCATTGCAGCAGATGAAGTATTTACCACACTCATGGGTGACCAAGTCGAGCCCAGGCGTGATTTTATAGAGCGTAATGCACTGGAAGTTGCCAATCTGGATATATAAATGATCAACCATCCTTCAATCGACCCGGTCGCTTTTAGCATAGGCCCGGTACACATTCATTGGTACGGACTGATGTATGTGCTGGGAATCAGCGGCGCCTGGTTAATGGCGAGAAATCGGGTCAAAACACAACACCCCGAATGGTCGACGGAAATAGTAGATGACATCATATTTTATGCGGCACTGGGGGTGGTGTTGGGAGGGCGCATTGGATATATGCTGTTTTATAACTTCTCGGTGTTGCTGGAAGACCCATTCGCACTATTCAAAGTATGGCAGGGCGGAATGTCATATCACGGAGGAATGCTGGGGGTATTCGTCGCGCTTTGGTTATTAGGACGTAGTGCGCGCATCAGCTTTTTTTCGCTGACTGATTTTATTGCGCCCATGGTGCCGATCGGGTTATTTGCCGGACGCATCGGTAATTTTATCAATGGGGAATTGTGGGGCAGACCCACGGATCTGCCCTGGGGTATGGTTTTTACGGGAGCCGGGCCAGAGCCGCGTCATCCATCTCAGCTCTATGAAGCAGCTCTGGAGGGGGTACTGTTATTTGCAGTACTGTTGCTTTTTACGCGCCGCCCTCAACCGCTAATGGCAGTGAGCGGCTTGTATTTGCTGGGCTATGGCCTGAGCCGGTTTACCATAGAGTGGGTTAGAGAGCCGGATCGTCACATGGGATTTCTGGCATTCGACTGGTTGACGATGGGGCAATTGCTGACATTGCCCATGGTGCTGCTGGGGTTGGGCGTCATGGTCTATGCCTACCGACGGCAGGAATAAACCATGCAGCAATATCTGGCCTTGCTGCGCAAAGTGAAAGAGCAGGGAGTGCACAAGACGGATCGTACCGGAGTCGGCACGTTAAGCCTATTTGGTGAACAAATGCGCTTTGATTTGGCGCAAGGCTTTCCATTATTGACCAGCAAAAAATTACATTTGCGTTCCATCATCCATGAATTGCTGTGGTTTATCCGTGGCGATACCAACCTGCGCTACTTGCACGAAAATCAGGTAAGCATTTGGGATGAATGGGCAAAGGCAGATGGAGAGTTAGGACCAATATATGGATATCAATGGCGTTCCTGGCCCAGTGCGGATGGACGCCACATCGACCAATTACGCATGGTTATGGAGCAGATTCGCAGCAATCCTGACTCGCGGCGACTGATTGTCAGTGCCTGGAACGTCGGCGAAATCGAGCGGATGGCCTTGCCGCCCTGTCACGTATTGTTTCAATTTTATGTCGCGGAAGGCAGACTCAGCTGCCAGCTATACCAGCGCAGTGCGGACATATTTCTAGGAGTTCCGTTTAATATCGCGTCATATGCGCTGTTGACCCTGATGATGGCACAAGTGACGGGACTGCAAGCGGGAGAGTTCATTCATACCCTGGGTGACGTGCACTTATACTCGAACCATCAGGAACAGGCCGATATCCAACTGCAGCGGGAAACTTATCCATTGCCGCATATGCATATCAATTCAGCGATAACTGATTTATTTGCCTTTAAATTTGACGATTTTACGCTGGAAGGATACCAGGCACACCCACACATTGCCGCCCCGGTAGCGGTATAGGTCATGCACATTTCGCTGGTAGTAGCCATGTCGCGTAACAGGGTGATAGGCATCAATAATCAAATTCCCTGGCACATACCTGAAGAACTTAAACACTTTCGCGCGCTGACGTGGGGGAAGTCCATCGTAATGGGTAGGTCGACACACGAATCCATTGGACGAGCGCTGCCGGGTCGACACAACATTGTGCTGACGCGGAATTCAAGCTATCTCGCGGCAGGATGCACGGTTGTGGAAAGCCTGGATGCGGCTTGGCAAGAGGCGGGGGCCAAGGAAGTCATGGTGATCGGTGGAGCAGAAGTCTATGCTCAGACCTTGCCGTTAGCGGAATGTATCTACCTGACCCTGGTCGATATCGACTGCGAAGGAGATGTGTTTTTCCCAGCATACGATGAAACGCAGTGGGAAGAAACAAGCAGCGAATGGCGTGAAGCAGATAGCGGCAACGCATACCGCTACTGCTATAAAATTTTGCAGCGCAAGATGCATTAGCACCTTGCACTATAAATTATTGTTTGCTCCCACCACTTTTGCTGGTGAGTGCAAGAATGTTGGTAGGATTGCTGCGCATCAGCCGGGATTTTTCCCGTTGCCGTTTCAGAGCCAGTTCTACTAATTTTTTAATTAAAGCCGCAAAAGTAATCCCGGAAGGCTGCCAAAGATAAAAGGACATGGAGCCGGGAATTGCGTTGATTTCATTCACATAGACCTGACGTGCGGTACGATCGACGAGAAAATCGATGCGTGCAACGCCACAGGCGCCAACAGCCAAAAAGGTTTGGCGCGCAAGATTTTGAATAGTACGGCTAAGGTCCTCGTCGATTTCGGCAGGGATTTTACGCAAAGCCGATTGCATGCCTTTGGCCCCGCTGCTTTTGGACTGATATTTATCGGCGAACGAAAGAAAATCGGCAGAACGTAAGGGTTCCTCGCAAACCGAGGCGGAAGTTTCGTCGCCATCACCCATAACTGCACAATTAATCTCAAGCAGATTGGGTACTAATTTTTCAACGATGATACGATCAGCGAATGACGCCGCCAGATCGATAGCATCATCGATATCGTTTTCGGACTGCACGACAGTGACGCCTATACTGGAACCCAGATTGGCGGGTTTGACGATGGCCGGGAAACCGATGCGTAGCTGAACGTCATCTTTAAATGCATCGGACTGGCTGAACCAGGCCTTATTGGACATCCATAGATAGTCCACCATGGGTAGACCATATTGGCGGCAGATTTCCTTGAAGCGAATTTTATCCATGCCGAGCGCTGAAGCGGTTACGTCACAGCCCACATAAGGAATGCCATACATTTCGAGCATCCCCTGCAAACAGCCATCCTCGCCGAAGGTGCCGTGGGTTACCGGGAAGGCAACGTCGATACTGTCGATGAGGTTGCGGCGAAACGGCGAAGCAGGGTAACGCTGCAATAAAAGTTGCTCATTATGGCCTATGGGAACAACGCGCGTGCAGTGGCGCATCACCGAATCCAGGTTCCGGTAATTATCTATTTCCAACAAATCGGCACCGCTAAACCAGTGGCCTTCCTTGGAGATATAGACAGGCACAACGCGAAAGAAAGTTGAATCGACGGCGTTTATTACTTGCAACGCCGACAAAATCGAAATTTCGTGTTCGACGGAGCGGCCACCAAAAAGTACACCCAGGCTGATTTTCATCATATTGGTTAAACTTCGTTATAGGTATCAGGTAAATCATTTTCATAAAGGACCACGTCACCCGGGGATATGCGTCCATCCAAATGCGATTGCGCACTTTTCAAATCGGCTGCGATATAAACCTGATCGGCAGGAAAGCCGGCTTCCGTCAGGCCCACCAAAATGGGCTCAGCACGCTTAGGCCCAACGAGGATAATGTAATCACAGACACCGGCAGCCTGAGCACCGAATGCTTTATTCAAGGCAAACTCCCGCTCGCCCAGCTCGACCATCCCAGGCGTCAGCAGAAATTTACGGTTGCCGTCAAAAGTAGCCAATACGTCCAAGGCATATTTGGCGCCAAGCGGATTGGAACTGAAAGCATCGTCCAAAATAGTTATGCCGGTAGTAGTTCGCTTGATTTCCAACCGATGCGGCGCGCAGGGCAGCGCCGCGACGGCAGGCGCCAAAACGGATGCAGGAATGCCGAGTTCATGACTGACTGCAATGGCGGCAAGGATGTTATAGACATTATGTTTGCCCAGCAGGCGGGCATGAAACCGGTAATTGATGTTCTGGGGCATGAGCACGGTGAATTCGGTGCCCTTAGCGCTATAAACGATATCGGTTGCGCGATAATCCGCATCCAAAGTATCAATGCCATAGCTGATGTAGCGTGGGCCAATCGGCTTGGCGGATTGATGCAGCATGACGTCATCCAGATTGAAAAAAGCCATGCCATTGCTGGCAAGACCGGTAAAAAGCTCAAGTTTGGTGGCGGTAACGGCATCGATACTGCCAAAAGTTTCCAGGTGCTGTTCACCGATGGCTGTAATAATCCCGATTTTAGGAGCCACCAAATCACAAAGCTCTTTGATATCTCCAGGTTGCCGGGCTCCCATCTCAACGATAAAAAGCTCGTGAACGGGGCGCAGCATAGTGCGGATGACACGGACCACACCCATGGTCGTGTTATAGCTGAGGGGGGTCGCCAAGGAATTAAACCGGGTAGACAACAATTGATTAAGAACCAGTTTGGTAGAGGTTTTACCATAACTACCCGTAATGCCGATGACCGGCAAATCCACGTGTTTGGCAAGAATCAGCTTGGCATCGTAGTAATAAAAACGGCTGATAGTCCATTCCAAGGGCAAGACCAAGGCATTGCTCAGCAATAAAAGTACAGGCGAAAAGCACCCCAACACAACTAAAGCAAACAGCAGATAAAAGCCGGCAGGTAGCGAGAATGCAAAACAAGCCGGCAAAAATTCATGGGATAAAACGGCGCTAAATCCAAATAAAGCCGCATGGGCGCAAAGTAAGCGGATGACGCGCGGGGTAAAGGCCAGCTTCAACTTTGCAGGTGGGCGAGAATAAGTGGCAAACAGTGTGGGATAGAGCACACACCAAGCAGCCAGGGCGGCAATAGGCTTAAAGACAAACAGAGCCAAAGGCAAAAAACCCAAAACCTGGCGCAAGTGCAAAAAACGCCGAAAGTCTTGACTCAACCAACGAACATAGCGCAAAGACCGGTAACTGTTTTGCTGAAGCATATGCACATCGTGCAAAACATCGGCATGAACGCCTAATGTGTAGTTGAAAACGGCGAGAATGATTTGATGTATGGGCATGAATTAATGGCTAAGAAAATGATTCACGATAGTATAAAACTCCTGGGGTTTATCCAGGTAGCAATAATGGCCGGCATTTTTCAACACGACCAAGCCGGAGTCAGGAATACGCTTTTCCATGATTTTGGCTTGATATAAAGGCGTGGTCTGGTCGCTATCGCCCCACATTAAAAGGGTAGGTACTTTGATTTGTGGCAAAAGAGGAGAAAGATCTTCGTTAACGACTTTAACCAGTATTTGCCGCAATAATGGAGCGGCATTGCGGTAATCGCTGGAGCCAAATTGTTGCTGCAACCGCTCGAGCAAACGCGCTTGCAATTGAGCGGGCAAAATTCTCAAACAGAATTTTGCCGATTTATAACAGTAAACTTTACAGTAATAAATCAAAGATTTTTTGCTGGGTACGCCGGCACTGTTGACCAGAATCAACTTGCCTGCAATTCCCCTGGAGCCTAATACGATGGAAATGCGGCCACCGAAAGAATGGCCAATCAATACAGGGTGAGCGAGATTCAAAAACTTTAAAAAATGCTCGACCAAATGACAGTAATCAAACAGCGACCATGCGCCAGGGGGAGCTGCACTGCTACCAAAACCCGGTAAGTCGAGGGAAATTACGCGAAACCCAGCGGACAGATCACGTTCAAGCCGGCTAAAACTGGAAATTTCACTGCCCCATCCATGCAGCAAAACCACGGGCAAGCCATTCCCGACGTCGCGGTAATTTAATAAAACTCCATCAATAGTGGCCGATTTTTGAGGCATAGAAAACAAATAATGGTCGAAACAAAGGAAGATAATTGATTAATATATCAGCATAAAACCCATGAAACCACATCCGTTGTTTTACCGCCCATGACTGATAAAACAGCAGCGTCCCGCCAGCCATACCGCCTATGCGTAGCGCCTATGCTGGATTGGACCGATAGACACTACCGATACTTCGCCCGGCTGCTGAGCCGCCATACGCTGTTGTATAGCGAAATGATCACAGCCGCCGCATTGCGGCACGGCGATGCGTCACGATTATTGGCATTCGATGAGCGGGAAAAACCCCTGGCATTGCAGCTAGGCGGCAGTGATCCCACGCTGATGGCGGATGCAGCGCGGCTCGGTGCTGCACAGGGTTATGACGAAATCAACCTCAACGTCGGCTGTCCGAGTCCTCGCGTCAGCCAGGGCCGCTTCGGCGCATGCTTAATGCTGGAGCCGGAGTTGGTGGCCGAATGCGTGGCCGCCATGCAAGCCGCCGTGGACGTGCCGGTAACGGTAAAAACCCGATTGGGCGTGGATCATCAGGATTCCTATGAATTTCTGTGCCGATTCGTGGCAACCGTGGCGCAAACCGGCTGCGGCAGATTCATCATCCATGCCCGCAAAGCTTGGCTGGAAGGACTGTCGCCCAAGCAAAACCGCGAAATTCCACCGTTGCGCTACGAGTGGGTATACGCACTCAAGCAAGCCTTCCCACAACTGGACATCATACTCAACGGCGGCGTGCAAAACCTGGAACAAGCTGAAAGCCATTTGCGCCAAGTCGACGGCGTCATGATAGGTCGGGCCGCTTATCATGATCCCTACCTGCTGGCGCAAGCGGATGGGCGCATCTATGGCGATGAGCACCCCATACCGGAACGCGCCGAAATCGTAGAGCGACTATTACCCTACATAGCAGAACAACAGGCGCAAGGCACAAGGTTGCATTCCATAACGCGCCACATGCTGGGACTGTTTCACAACCAGGCGGGCGGGCGGATTTGGCGCCGGCATTTAAGCACGCACGGCGTCAGGGCAGGCGCCGACGGCAGGGTGTTGAAAGCAGCGCTGACGCTGGCAGCAAGTGTCAAAAATTTGTCGCAACCGCTTCCAGGGGAGTCCGGGCCGGAGTATACTATCTAGGCAATAAGGGGGCGACATGGCTTCGACGTGGATCGCAAAACCTTAGGTGCATGCCGAGGGGCAGAGAACCTCGTAAATCCAACTGCACATTTATAGTTGCCAACGACGACAACTACGCTCTGGCTGCTTAGTCGGCCAGCCTTCGTGAGAATGCCTGCTTATGGGCGTTCTTCTCGGGGGTAACCCAAACATAAGCTACGTGGTGAAGCCTGTCCGGGGCGGATCCGCTAAAACCTCACGGAATCGCTGAATGCTCCCTGCCCGTCGGGCAGCCTTCAGTTAAATCAATAGGCTGGGATAAGCATGTAGATCCGAGGGCGGAGGATTTGCGGACGCGGGTTCAATTCCCGCCGCCTCCACCATTTAACGCATTAAAACAAACGAAAAGGCCGCCTATAAAGGCGGCTTTTTTTTTACCCGCTCCATGTTGGAGCGATTTTGAGCAGCCGAAAGCATAATGTTCCGACCGTCGGCAAATCGCCGAGGGCTATGGTCGCGCCAGCCTGCACTTGGCCCAATTACTGCGCGACGCGCTGGCCTGAAGGCGAAGCAAACCCAATTCCCATGGTATGGGTTAAAACCCAACGTTCCATTTAAAACGCAACCAGATTTCCCGTTCACTGCGCTCGATGTTGTACTGGCCGCCGAAATCGGCCGCCGGATCGTAGACGCGCGAATTGAAGACGTTGTCGATGCCGAAATTGTAAGAAATGCCGGCGTTGATGTTCCCCGAACCGAAAACGTTGGCGATCAGGAATGGAGCGGGCTTATCGCCGGCATAGCCGTTGGTGTCGGGACGGCTGCTGCTGTAGACCAAAGAAAAGCCGAGGCGCTGGCTGCCCACGTAGTTGTAGTTCGCCAGGAAGCTGCCGTTCCATGAAGCCAGATAGGGCAGCCGGCCAGTGTCCTGGTTTTCAGCGTTCAGCAAAGCGCCGCTCAAACGCAGGTCCAACGAGTCCAGCGGCTTGTACTGCAACACCGCTTCCGCGCCGAGCATGCGCCAGGAAGCGCCGCTGTTGGCAAAGTATTCATCCTCGTCGTCCGGCGTGGGGGTTTCGTGGATGGTGTCGCTGACGGTGTTATGGAACAGTGTGAGGTTGATATTGGCCCGCTGCCAGTGGTAACCATAGCCCAACTCCACCGATTCGATGCGCTCCGGTTTGGGAATGGGCGGGATGAAATCGGTGCCTTCCAATACTTTCAAGTATTCGCGGAAAGTGGGGGTGCGGATGGCCGTGCCGTACAGCAGCTTCCAGGTTTGCTGGTCGTCCGGGCTGAAAACCAGCGCGGCGCGGTAGTTGAAAAAGCCGCCGAATTGCTCGAACTGGTCATAGCGGCCGCCCAGCGTCAGATTCAGTTGCGGCAGGATGTTCCAAACATCCTGAAAAAATACCGCCACGTCGTCGTTGGCGATGTTCGGGTTGGACAGCAGCGACCCGGTGACGGGCTGCGGGAAAAAGCCGGTTTTGAAATAGAAGCGGCGCTCGGTGTCCATGTTGACGGCTTCCGAGTGCATCCAGTTAAGGCCCAGCGCCAGCACGTGGTCGTCGAACAGCCGCTTGAAGCCGGTCACGGTGCCGCCCGCCATGGCCGCGTTCTGCTGTTCTTCGTAGCCGAGGCGCTGCGTGATCTGTTCGACTTCGTGCTCCCGTGCGTTGTCGCGGGTGTAATAAAAATTCGCCTGTATCTTGCCTTTATCCAGATCGCCCACCTCGTAGAGCGCCTGCAAAGTCAGCGAATCTTCTTCGACAAAAGAATTCTGCGTATCGGGAATGAACAGGAACGGGGTGTTGTTGCGGTAATAATCGGCCAGCAACGTCATTCCTTCGAACGGCGAAGCCTTGATAAATGCGTTGGCATATTCCTCGTCGAGCGGCTGCAAGCTGTTGCCGCCGATGAAACTTTTGCGGTCATCGCGAAACGGCGCATCCTGAGTCAGCACGCTGGCGAAGGCTTGCAGCCGTTCGCTGTTGTATTGCAGCGTGCCCTTGTAGCGGGCGTTGTCGCCGCCTTCCACGGTCGCTTCGACCTTTTGGCCGTTCTGGGTGAAGTCGCGCGTGGTTACCGAGATGATGCCGCCGAAAGCATTGGCGCCATACAAGGCCGATGCCGGCCCCAGGATGATTTCGACTTTTTCGATTTTTTCCAGCGGAAAATTGTCGCCGAGCGAAAAATTGCCGTAGTAGAGGTGCTGCCGGCGCACGCCGTCCACCAGCAACACCATCTTGTCGTTGTAGCGGTCCAGCAAGCCGCGCGCCCAGATGGAGCGGTGCCGCTTGCGGTGCTGGGCGAGCTGGAGTCCCGGCACATAGGCGAGCAGATCGTCGAGGCGACGGATGCCCATGCGCTCGAAATCGGTGCGGGTGAAGCTGTACACCGTGCCCGGTGCTTTCGCTTGCTGGGTCGGCAGCAGCGACGCGGCGCTGACGATTTCCACGTTCATCAGCTCGTTGAGCGGCATGTCGAGCAAATTCGCTGCTGCCGTACCGGCGCCGGCTTCTCCCCAGGCGGAGGGCGTAGCGGCCAACAGCACTGCCAGCAAATACGCCTGCAAGCGTGCACACCGCCCGGTCACGGTTGCTACATCTCGGCCGTCGATGGTGTAGAGGCTATGCGGCGCAGATTGGGCAGGCATGGTTTGAGGATGGGAACACAAGAAAAGACTGGGAATTGTAACCGCTCAGCCCGAAGTATCTTTAACCCCGTTTTCCCAGTCAATGCCGGTGCCGGTTTTCCGGTTAAAATGCCCGATATTTCCGCTTTCCAGCATGCATACCGACCATGAATACCTTGAAAATCAATCGGCTTGATACCCGGGACGCCGACTTCCAGGACCGCCTGGACCAGTTGCTGCGCTACAACGACAGCACGGATGCAACGATTCAGCAACGGGTCACGGACATTATCCAGCGGGTGCGCAGTGACGGGGATGCGGCCCTGCTCGACTATACCCAGCGTTTTGACCAGTTCAGCGTCGCCGGCGTGGCCGAACTGGAATTGCCCAAGGCGCAGCTGGAGCAAGCTTGGCGTGACTTGCCGAGTGATTTGGCCGAAGCCTTGCAATTTGCCGCCCAGCGCATCCGCACGTACGCCGAATACCAGAAGTTGCAGTCCTGGAGTTTCCAGGACAGCGACGGCAGCCAGCTCGGCCAGCAGGTGACCCCGCTGGATCGCGTCGGCCTGTACGTGCCCGGCGGCAAAGCGGCTTACCCGTCTTCGGTGCTGATGAACGCGATACCGGCCAAAGTGGCCGGCGTGCCGGAAATCGTCATGGTCTCGCCCACGCCCAAGGGCGAAATCAACGCCTTGGTGCTGGCGGCGGCGCACTTGGCCGGGGTGGACCGCGTGTTTCGCCTCGGCGGCGCCCAGGCGGTGGCGGCGCTGGCTTATGGCACGGCGACCATTCCGCGCGTGGATAAAATCGTCGGCCCCGGCAATATCTACGTGGCCACGGCGAAAAAACAGGTGTTCGGCCAGGTGGGCATCGACATGGTGGCCGGGCCGTCGGAAATCCTGGTCATTTGCGACGGTGGCACCGATCCCGACTGGATCGCCGCCGATCTGTTTTCCCAAGCCGAACACGATGAAGACGCCCAGGCCATCCTGCTCAGCCCGGATGCAGCGTTTTTGGACGCGGTGGCCGCCGGCATACGCCGGCTGTTGCCCGATATGCCGCGCGCCGCCGTCATCGAACGGTCTTTGTCCGACCGGGGCGCGTTGATCCAGGTGCGGGATCTGGAGCAGGCCGCGCAGATCGCCAATCACATCGCCCCGGAACACCTGGAGCTGTCGGTAGCCGATCCCGAGGCTTTGCTGCCGCTGATCCGCAATGCCGGGGCGATTTTCATGGGGCGCTATACGGCGGAAGCGCTGGGCGATTACTGCGCCGGGCCGAATCACGTGCTGCCCACGGCGCGCACCGCCCGGTTTTCTTCGCCGCTGGGCGTGTATGACTTCCAAAAGCGTTCCAGCCTGATCAACTGTTCGGCGGCCGGTGCCGCCAAGCTGGGCAAAGTGGCCGACGTGCTGGCCATGGGCGAGGGCTTGCCGGCCCACGCACTGTCCGCTCGCCACCGGGTGCGGTGATGGGTACGACCGACGCGCTGGTAACCCGCTTGATCCGTCCCGAAATCCGCGCGCTCAGCGCTTATCACGTGGCCGACGCGGCCGGTTACGTGAAGCTGGACGCCATGGAAAACCCCTACGTCTGGCCGGAAGACATGAGACTGGACTGGCTGGCACGCTTGCAGACGGTGGCGATGAACCGCTACCCGGACCCGGCGCCGGCCCGGCTGAAAGCCTTGTTGCGCGAGGCCGACGGCATACCTGACGGCATGGCTTTGCTGCTGGGCAATGGTTCGGATGAAATCATCCAGATGCTGCTCATGGCGGTGGCGGGGCCGGAGGTCAGCGTGCTGGCGCCGGAACCGACCTTCGTCATGTACCGGCAGATCGCCCGCAGCCTGGGCTTGAACTTTATCGGCGTACCGCTGGCGGCGGATTTCTCGCTGGACCTGGCGGCCATGACGGCGGCCATATCCGAACACAAACCCGCGCTGGTATTCCTGGCCTATCCCAACAACCCGACCGGCAACCTGTTCGAACGGCAGGCGGTGGAAGCCATCCTGGCGGCGACGCCCGGCCTGGTGGTGCTGGACGAGGCATATGCGCCGTTTGCCGAAGCGACGTTCATGCGTGATTTGCCGAATTACCCCAACCTGCTGGTGATGCGCACTTTGTCCAAGCTGGGCTTGGCGGGCTTGCGCCTGGGCTATCTGGCGGGAACGCCGGCCTGGATCGACGAGTTGGACAAGGTGCGGCTGCCATACAACATCAACGTGCTGACCCAGGTCACGGTGGAGTTTGCCCTGGAACACCATACGGTGTTCGACATGCAGACCGAGAATCTCCGGCGCGACCGGGAAAAACTATTCCAGGCCTTGCAGGCGCTGCCCGGCTTCACGCCGCTACCCAGCCGCGCCAACTTCATTCTGTTTCGCTGTGACGACCGCCCGGCAGCGGAAATATTCGATGCGCTGAAACGCGGCGGCATACTCATCAAAAACCTGTCCGGCGCGGGTGGTCCGTTGACCGACTGCTTGCGGGTGACGGTGGGTACGCCGGATGAAAACCGGCGTTTTTTGGCGGCGTTGCCGGCCTGATGGGTGTTTCGTCTCCATGCCCCCTCAAATCCGCATCATCTCAAGATAAATCCTTTCCAGGCCGGTCGTATATCCGGCGGCGTCACACAGCCCCGACTGAGCCATTTGCGCCCTGAGCGTGCTGCGTATGTGCTGTAAGCGAGGGATGTCTGCCGCCAGTGCGGCGGCGATGCCGACGTAGCCGTCTGCATCGGCCGCTATCCATTCGGGGCGTTGCAGGGTGTTGAGCAGGCTGACGCCCATGCGGCTCATGAATCCCTGGCCAGCCAGCGTTACCACCGGCACGCCCATCCACAAAGCATCGCAAGTCGTGGTGCCGCCGTTGAATGGCATCGGGTCCAGTGCGATGTCGATGCGGCCATATTCGGCCAGAAAGCGGGTCAGCGGCGTGACGGGCGGCAGTAAATCGATGCGCTCGCCGGTTATGCCGCGCTCGATGAAGTGGCGGCGAAACCTTTGGCGCGTACCGGCGTCAGCCAGGCTGGACGCCATCAGCGCCAGGCGGGAATCCGGCACGGCGCTCAACACCCCGGCCCACAGGTCCAGGCAGGAGGCCGACAATTTAGGCAGATTGTTGAAGCTGCCGAAAGTGATGTGTCCATGGGTCAGTGCGGGTAAGGCTGCAACTTCCGGCGTGCCGGGCTGCGCCTGATAGCACAAAAAACTGTGTGCCAGACAGGCAACCCGTTCACGGTATAAAGGTTCCAGCGGCGCGGGAATCAAGTGCCGGTCGGCGATGAGGTAGTCCATCGCCGCAAGCCCGCTGGTATAGGGGTAGCCTAGAAACAGCGCCTGGATGGGCGCCGGCTTGCAAGCCATCAGGTCCATGCGTCCCCCGGCGGTGTGCCCCGCCAGATCCACCAGAATGTCGATGCCGTCTTGCCGTATCGTTTCGCCCATGCGCCGCAGGTTGCAGCCTTCGAAGTCGCGCCAGCGATGGCCGTGGCTTTTGAGGCGCTCGCTGTGACTGTCGGCGGCGTGCGGCAGGGCGTAGCAGGTGACGTGGAAGCGGTCGCGATCATGCTGTTGCAGCACCGGCTCGATAAAAAAACCGATGGGGTGCGCGCGGAAATCCGGCGAGAGGTAGCCGATGCGCAGCGGGCGTTGTTGGCGCTGGACGCGCCTCTGGGCAAACGGTCTGGCTTTGTCGCCTGCCTTAAAAGTCGCGGCAGCGCTCCCGACAGGTTCCTGGACAGAGACGGGGTGAGGGTAATCGGTCAAGCTGTCCGCCAACGCCTGATGAAGGCGGGTCAGCGCCGGGGCGTCCAGCTGGTCGCTATAGAGCGATGAAAACAGGCTGTTGCCGATGGCGACGGGATTGGCGGGTTTTAAGCGCCGCGCTTTGGCCAGACAGGCCTGGCCTTCGGCGATGCGCGCCTGCTGCACCAGAGCGAACGCATGCATGCCCAGCAGGTCCGCGTGTTCGGGCCGCAAAGCCAGCGCGGGTTCGGTCAGCGCCAAGGCGGCGCTGATCTGTCCAATATCGATCAGCGTACAGGCCAGGCTGGCGACGCAGTCCGGATCGCCAGGCTGGAGCGCGACGGCTTTACGCAGCGGTACCAGCGCCGCTTCATGGCGCTTTTGCAGGCGGTACAGCGTGCCCAGATTGGTCAGCGCAACGACGTGGCCGGCGTCGATGACCAGACAGCGTTGCCAGGCGGCTTCAGCATTTTGCAATTGGCCGGACGCCCGATAGGCCACGCCCAGCGCGTTGTAGGTGCTCGCTTGATCGGGTTGCAGCGCGGCCAGCTTTTGATAGACCGCCAGCGCCGCGGCGGCATCGTCCTGGTGGTACAGCGCATCGCCGTACAGGCGTAGCAATTCCGGGGCTTCGGGAAACCGTGTCAGCGCGGCGGCCAGCGCCGTGGTTGCCTCCGCCTGACGGTTTTGCGCAAGCAGCAGGCGCGCCAGGTTGCAATGCGCTGGATACAGCCGGGGGTTGAGTTGCAACGCACGGGCATAGCTTTGCGCCGCTTCCGCTCCCTGCCCCAGGCGCCGTTGCAGATTGCCGTGGTTGAACCAGAGTTCCGGGGTGGTGTCACCGCTTTGCAGCGCTTTTTGATAGCAGGCCAGTGCTTCCTGGAAGCGGGATTGGCGGGTATGGATGGAAGCCAGGTTTGCCAGCGCCGTGGCGTGGCTGGGAGAGTGTTCCAGCACCGCCAGATAGCCGCGCAAGGCGGCATCCAGCCTGCCGTTCTGATGCGCGTGCAGTGCCTGCTGCAAACATTGCTCGCCGGCTGCCGGCAATTTTGCGCCGCTAGGCATCGGCGGTTGCGAGTCCGGCGTAGCCTTTGGCGTTATTCGCCGCCGACGCTGCCTGCTATCGCCATTTTGGTGCCTTGTTCTTCCAGCTGCCATAACCAGTTCCTCACCATGGCCGGCGTTACCGGCATTTCTTCGGGTAGATCGTCGGTCATTTTGTTCAGAATAGCCAGTATATGTTCCAGCTCGTCGTTCGCCAGGTTCAATTCCGGAAAATCCGTGGCCAGCACCTGGCAGGCGAAGAGGCCGGTCTGGCCTTTGCGCACGTGGTCCGGCATCACCAAGCGCTTATAAGCCGCCCACACCGGCGCCACCCACAACGAAGAGGCTGGGTTACGGTGCGCCATATAAGGCTCTTGCGCCGCTTCTTTAACCCCCAGCACCGGTTTCAGCGCGTGGCGTGAAAACATCGTGCCCTCGCCGGCCAATAGCCAATCCAGCGACACGCCGGTGGTGCGCTTGAGACGGATGAGGTTTTTCCCCGTCAACGGCGTCCCCTTGTCCACGAACGTTTTCATGGAACCGCGCGAAATGCCGCAACGGCTGGCGAATGCGTAAGGGTTTTCCTTGCTGATCAGCGCATTCAGTCGATGGGCAAAGTCTGCATCATCAAGATCTACATTTTTCATGGACAGCCATTTAATCTATGGTGCGAGTTCAAAAATCATGACCGGGAAGTGGTGTCGTAAGTCATTGATAAGCAATAAAACTTACTGAAAATGCAAAAAACATCATCGTTTTTATGATTAACCCTTGACTGTTGTTTATTTCTGAACTATCTTTTGCGCCAATCTTTACCGTTTAAGCGGCGAGCATCCGAGCGCTGCACGTGCCGGACAGCACTCCGCCGTCGCTAAGGTCGCGCGCGCGGCCATAGCCCGGTCTGGCTGTTCAAAAAACAAGCACCGTCGACGACCCGCCATTATAGGGGGTCACAGGGGGTGTGGGTATCCCTGAACCCGCAGGGCGGGCGTGGATACCAAAAGCGGCTGCCGCACCTACAAAAAAGCCTGGCACGAGTCCAGGCTTTTTTGATTTTTGGGGCCGGTCAGCTCAGTTTATCGGCGCTGACGATGATGCCGTCTTCATCGGCATACACATAATGGCCGGTGCGGAAATTGACGCCGGCGAAGGTAATGAGTACGTCTTTGCTGCCATGACCGGGCTTGTGGCTTTTCAAAGGATGGGCGTGCAGCGCGCGAACGCCCAGATTCAGGCGGTCGATCGACGCACTGTCGCGAATACAGCCGTAAATAATGACGCCCTGCCAGCCGTTATCCAGCGCCAGCCGGGCCGAATCTTCATCCAGCAAGGCGCAGCGATGGGACGCACCGCCATCCACCACCAGCACTCGCCCGTCCACGGTTTGCGCCAGCGCTTGCTTGAGCGGCGCGTCGTCTTCAAATACTTTGAGGGTGGTAATCGGCCCTCCAAACGCAGACCGGCTTCCATAGCAGCGAAATACCGGTTCGGCGATTTGAAAATACTCGACGTGGGCGTAGCGGTCGCACAAGTCGGCGGTTCTGAACGGAGTGCTCATGTTTCCCCCAGTGATTTAAAACACGCTGTCGAAGATTTCGCGCAAATTTTCTTTTAGATCCGGGAACAAGGCCAAACGGGGCACATCCTCGCCGGTCCAGAGGATGGGCAGGCCATAGCTGCCGCCATCCAACCGGTAATATTCGACGTAACGTCCCACCGGATCGACGATCAGGTATTCCGGCACGCCGGATTTTTCATACAAACGGCGCTTTTCACGTTTGTCTTTCACGGCGGTGGAGGGGGGCAGGACTTCCGCCACCAAATCCGGCGCACCGTCCACGTATTTGCCATTGGCCAGCTTGGCCGGGTCGCAGACCACGATCAAGTCGGGCTGTACCACGCTGTTGGGGGACAATACGACGTCGATGGGCGCCAAAAACAGCTCGCAATCCCCACATCCGCCTTTGCCGCGGTTGTTCGTGATCAGCGTTCCCAGACTGGCGGCCAATTGGCGGATAAGGCGCTGGTGCACGATGAGCGGCGCGGGGCTCATGTCATAAAGTACACCGTCGATCAGCTCGCAACGGATGTCGTCCGGCCACCGCATGTAGTCGGCCACGGTGTACTCACCGGGGTAAGGCGTCGATTGGCGTTGCGGTTGCATGGCACTGGGTCTTGCTTGGTTCTTGCGCGGCAGTATAAGCGAACACGTTGCTCGAAGTCGTTCAGGAACCTATCAGGAGAAAGACGGGGGGGCAGGCCTTACAATTCACATTAGAAGTGTCAAATGTAAGGCCTGACCTCGCGCCACGGTAAGCCGGTAAAGGTTGTGCCATAACCCAAAAAATCGCCCGCCTGCGGCGAACAAAAAAATAGCTAAATGGCTGAATAGTTAAAAAGCCCTCGCGCACCGGACTGCGAACGGGGATTGCTTACCCTGTCCGGTTATAAAGCCAACATAAACAGTGAAGTCCTTGGCCCAGTCGCTGACGGTGTTGACCTCAGTCGAACTCCAGTAGCAATTAGAGCAAGTAACCTCGGCATTGCTCAAAAAACCCCCGACATTGGTCAACGGTGCGGGAGCGCCCGGCCCGATGTTGTCGTACATCAGCTGCAACTCGGTTAGTGACGGCAAATACCAGTCGCCATAACCATAAACGCCGCCATTATAATTTGCACAAATTTGAGCAGCATAACTGCCTGCACCCTGGTTAGCGATAATAACATCGGTATTAGACTGTCCGCCCTTAATACCGTCTCTCACGGCGTTGGTCGTTGTCCAACTACCGCTGTACCATTGAATACCCGTGCTTTGATCGGCAGGGGCGGCTATTAAACCGTGCTGTCCGCTGTCATAAACATAAAATACGATACCGCCGCCGTAATTGTCGCCAATAGCATGAGCCGGGTAACCTCCCGTTGCGCCTGTTGCTCCGGTCGGACCGACTAATGACGTTCCAGCCGGCCATGTTCCGCTTGCTTTCGGTCCGTGAATTTGATTGGCAGCCGTATTGATATAAAAATCGCCGTTCACGCCTACGTCGGCAGCTGGAGCAATTGCGCCACTTAGCACACTATAGCCAGTAGCGCCTGCTGCACCTTGAGCGCCGGTCGCTCCGGTCGCTCCGGTTGGACCTTGTGGGCCCGTTGCCCCGGTATCGCCTTTAGGCCCTGTTAATCCTGTTGAACCTTGAGCGCCAGTAGCGCCTGTCGCTCCGGTTAACCCGATCGGACCCTGTGGACCCGCTGCTCCGGTATCGCCTTTAGCGCCGGTAGCGCCCATCTCTCCGGTTAACCCGATCAGACCCTGTGGACCCGCTGCTCCGGTATCGCCTTTAGCGCCGGTAGCACCCATCTCTCCGGTTAACCCGATCGGACCCTGCGGCCCCTTCAAGGTCACGTCCAAATACATCCAATTACCGGTTACTGAGTTCTCTTTCGCGTCGAGGGTCGCTGTGGACGAGGTGGCGGACTCCAGCTTCAGGCTGTGGATTCCAACGAGGCCTATGGACAGCCAGTCTTGCACGAGGTCGGTGACATCCAGCGTGTTCCATGTGCGTGTGGCGAGCTTGGTCGAAACCCTGGCGCCGGTCATCCCCGCAGTCAGTAAGGTGGCGCTGTTCCAAGTTATGCTGTTTTCATTCCAGTTATCTTCATTGAGGATAGTCGCTTTGAGTGTGGGGTAATTACGGGGCGTCACGTCCGACACGTAGAAATGTAATCAGAGACTGGAACGACGGGGTCAGGCCTTACGTTTTACATTTTTCGCTCGCTTTTTATGTCAATTGTAAGGCCTGACCCTGTATCCGGGCGCCGTTACAGCGACGCCCGGCGGCAATATAACGTGTTGTTAATTCGAGCAGCACGCCGAAGTGTTCGTTCGTACAGTAGAGAACCGTCCATGAAAACCCGCAGGCAAGTGATTGACGCCATAGAACGCATTGAGGTGGCGATACGTACCCAATTTGCCTATCAATTGGCGGTTGTGCGAAATCTCTGCGCCCACCATAGCCGCCTGTGGAATCGTGAGTTTACTTTTACCTTCAAGCTGCCGCATCAGCGGCCTCAGGCGATTTTGGCCAGTTTGAATCCAGTCGAGCCGAAAAAGCTCTACAACACCCTGACTATGCTGGCCTATTTGTTGGATAACGTCAGTCCTGGGCATCATTGGAAGCAACGACTGAGTACCTTGATAACCAACCATGCTGCACCAACGCTGAGCATGGGTTTTCCCGCCGACTGGCAAGTCAAATCCCTCTGGAAATAAAAAAAGGAAACGCGAAGGATGACCCCACTTGCACACGATTTCATGCCCGGCAACCTGGTTCGCGCCCGTGGCCGCGAATGGGTGGTGCAAAGCGACTCCCGCTGCTCATGGCGTTGCGTCTGACCACCTACGGCTGTTGATCGCCGACGACGTGGGCATCGGCAAAACCATAGAAGCGGGGCTGATTGCACGGGAACTAATGGATTGCGGCGAAATCAGCCGTCTGGCCGTGTTGTGCCCGCCGCATCTGGTCGAGCAATGGCAGAGTGAATTGGCAACCCGCTTCCACCAATGCGTCATCGTGGACGAAGCGCATACCTGCGCTGCCGCCGGCCAGGGCAAACAACCGTGTCACCTTTCGACACAAAGGCGCCACTAAAAAGTGCCGGATCAGGGGCTCGAACAGGGGTTAAGCATGGGCGGATTTTCCGCCTTTTTCAACGCCGATTTTTGCCCCATCGGCGAGGGGTTTGGGAGCGCGGTAGCTGTCGCCGTCGAGGACCACACGGTAGGGTACGCACAGCGTACCCTTAGCGGGGATCGTTTGCCTCACCCCGCTTCCAGATATTCCACCCGCAATTGCAGCGTGCGCGCATCGCGAAAGGTGTTGACGTCCAGGCGGTACACCAGGCGCAAGCGCCGGCTGCCCAGCCATTGCTGGGGTTCGTCCACGTTGAACGCCACGGCGTCCACGCGCCGCCCGCTGTCGGGCAGGGCCAGCACCAGGCGCAGGTGCTTTTCGGCCATGATGCGCACCTCTTCGACGTCGAACAATCCGTCGAAGCTCGGTTCGGGAAAGCCCTGTCCCCACGGCCCGGCCTGTTGCAGCATTTCGGCAAATTGCAATAAAAAATCGCCGTGTTCCAGCGCGCCGTCGGTATAAAGCGTGTTTTCCGCCTGCCAGCCCTGCAATTGCCTGGCCGCCACTTGTTCCAGAGCATCCACGAAGGCCGGATAGTCGTTCGCGCGCAGCGTCAGGCCCGCCGCCATGGCGTGGCCGCCGAATTTTTGCAGCAGGCCGGGGTGGGCCACCGCCACGTCGCTGAGCAAATCGCGGATGTGGATGCTGGAAACGGAACGCGCCGAGCCTTTCAACTCGCCGTCGCTGCCCGGCGCAAATGCGATCACCGGCCGGTGCAGGCGGTCTTTGACCCGCGACGCCAGGATGCCGATCACGCCCTGGTGCCAACCGGCGTCGTACAAACACGCGACCGGCTGCCGCTCGGCCGTTGCCAGCCAGTTCCCGCTCTGCATGATTTTGAAGGCTTCCAGCTTCATGCGGTCTTCGATGCCGCGCCGCTCCAGATTCAGGCCGTCCAGCGCACAGGCCATTTCCCGCGCCGCCGCGAGGTCGTCGGTCAACAGGCATTCAATCCCCAGGCCCATGTCTTCCAAACGTCCGGCGGCGTTCAAGCGCGGCGCGACGTTGAACCCCAGATCACCGGCCACCAGATTGGCCGGGCTGCGCTTGGCGACTTCCAGCAAAGCCAGCACGCCGGCGTGGGCCTGGCCTTTGCGTATGCGCTGCAAACCCTGCTGCACCAGCACGCGGTTGATGCGATCCAGCGGCACCACGTCGGCCACCGTGCCCAGCGCCACCAAGTCCAGCAATCGGCCCAGATTCGGCTCGGCCAGTCCGCAACGCTCGAACCAGCCGGCCTCTCTGAGCTTGCTGCGCAACGCGATCAACACGTAAAACATCACCCCCACTCCGGCCAGCGCTTTACTGGGAAAGGCGTCGCCGGGCAGGTTGGGGTTGACGATGGCGTCGGCGGCGGGCAGCGTGGGACCGGGCAGGTGGTGATCGGTGACGAGCACGCCGATGCCCAGTGCTTTGGCCGCCGCCACGCCTTCCAGGCTGGCGATGCCGTTGTCCACGGTAATCAGACAATCGGGCCGGCGCGCGGCGGCCAGGGCGACGATTTCCGGCGTCAAGCCATAACCGTATTCAAAGCGGTTGGGCACCAGGTAATCGACCTGCCTGGCGCCCAGGCTGCGCAGACCACGCAATGCCACGGCGCAGGCGGTGGCGCCGTCGGCGTCGAAATCCGCCACCACCAGCAGGCGCTTATCCTGCATGACGGCGGCGCTCAGCAGATCGGCCATGGCATCCATGCCGGACAGGTTCGATGGCGGCGGCAGGCTGTCCAGGGAACGATCCAGTTGCTGGATGTTTTGCACGGCACGGGCGTAGTAGATGCGCTGCAGGACCGGGTGCAAGTGTTGCAGTGGGTGATCAATCGGGGTGGGGTAGGTGCGGCGGACGATGTTTTTTTTCACGGCAAACCGATTCGTTGAGATTCGCGGCGATTGTACCCGACAACCCGCCTCGTTCACCTGGTCAACCAAACGCGCTAGACTGTCTTTCATCGTTCAAGCGCCACTGATGGTTGATGCCAATGATGGAATACCCCAAACCGACCGTATTGATCGTCGATGACGCCAGGGAGAACATAAAAATCCTGGCTGGATTATTGGCGGACGACGAAATCCGCGTGATTTTCGCCGTCAGCGGTCAGGCGGCGCTGGATAAAGTCGAGCGCGAGCCCGTCGATTTGATTTTGCTGGACGTGGTGATGCCGGATATGGATGGTTATGAGGTCTGCCGCCGCTTAAAAGCGGATCATCGCTTTCGTGATATTCCGGTTATTTTTGTGACCGGGCGGGACAGCGGCGAGGACGAAGAATTGGGGCTGTCGCTGGGCGCCATCGATTACATCACCAAACCGTTCAGGTCCAGCGTGGTGCGCATCCGCGTGCAAAACCACCTGAATTTGCGCCGCCTGCAACAAACCCTGGAACGTCTGGCCATCACCGACCCGCTCACCGGTGTCGGCAATCGCCGCTATTTTCTCGACCACATTCGTCTCGCCCAGCAGCGCAGCGAACAAAACGGCGCGTCTTTCACGCTGATCATGCTGGATCTGGATCATTTCAAGCTCATCAACGACGGCTTTGGCCATGACGTCGGCGACACCGCCCTGATGGAGATCGCACACTACTGCCGCGTCAGGCTACGCCCCAGCGATTTGTTTTGCCGCTACGGCGGGGAAGAGTTCGTGGTGCTGTTGCCCGATACCGGTTTGCATGAGGGTAAAATCATCGCCGAACAACTGCTGCATGGAATAGGTGCGCTGGAAATCGCCGCGCAGGATCTGGCTTTACACTTGACGGCCAGCTTTGGCGTCGCGCAAATCGAACCTGGAGAATCGTACTCTTCCGTGCTGATCAGGGCCGACCAGGCCCTGTATCGCGCCAAGCAATATGGACGTAACCGTGTTGAAAGTGATCCCGATGAAAAGAACAACTAACCGCCTGTCTTGGCCGATGATTTTATGCTTGCAGCTTGCCTTGCCTGCGGCAAGCGCCGATGAATTCTCCATCGATGAAGTCAGAAACATGTCGCTGGATGATATTCTCCAGGTGAATATCAGCACCGGCACACAGAAACCGTTGGCGCGGACGCCCACCACCACCAGCATGGTGACGGCGCAGGACATCGAGCGCATGGGCGCGGTGGACGTGTTCGACGTGCTGGAAATGATTCCCGGCGTACACGTCTATCCGGCGCAGGATGGCGCCATGTCCGCTGCCGTGGATATCCGCGGTCTGCACAGCGTCAAGGGCGCGCAAGTGCTGTTTTTGCGCGACGGCAAGCCGGTGCGCAGCGTGGAGTTTGCCGCCCAGCCGGAAATTTTCCGCATGTCGGCCCAGCTCATCGAACGCATTGAGGTGATACGTGGTCCCGGCTCCGCGCTGTACGGCGCCGATGCGTTTGCCGGCGTCATCAACGTCATTACCAAAAAGAACGCCAATATGCTGGGCGCGCGCGGCGGCTCTTTCGGCAGCGCCGAAGGCTGGCTGGGCAAGAGCGGCTCATTGGGCCCCATCAATTGGGACATGCTGGTGGATTACTCGCGCAGCGACGGCGATTCCAGCCGGATATTCCGTCACGACTTTTTGAGCGTTGCAGGGCAGCCGAGCTGGTCTCCCGGCGTCCTCGCCACCCAGTTCGACGTGGTGGACGCGCAATTAAGGCTGTCATCGGGGCCATTCTCCAGCCGCTTCTGGCTGTGGGATTCCCGCTCCGGGTTCGGCCTGAGCCCGGGCAATACCTATGCACCGAACAACACGGTCAGTTCCGCGACGCATCTGGCCGAATTGACCTATGAAGACAAGGTGTCGACCGACGGCAATCTGAAAACGTCTTTCACTTACAGCGACTTTGCCGTGCGCCGTGAAGCATCGGTGTTGCCGGCCGGCGCTTTCGGCTATTATCTAACCGACGTCCACCAGATGGACAAGGTCAAAGAAGAACGCCTGCAATTCGACAGCGCATACACTTACACGGGCTTCAACCGGCACCGCCTGCGCGTTGCCAGCGGTTGGATGGGCGAAAGCCTGGCCAGCCCCACGTTTATCTTTTCCGGCATCACCCTACCACCCTCGCCCCCGGTTTCCCCGCTCTACCTGCCGCACAGCCGTGACCTGGGCTATTTTGCCCTGCAGGACGAATACGCTTTTGCCAGAGACTGGGAGCTGACCGCCGGCATCCGCTACGACCACTACAGTGATTTCGGCGACGTCGCCAACCCGCGCGCCGGCCTGGTGTGGACGGCGACATCCAGCCTCACCGCCAAACTGATCTACGGCGAAGCGTTTCGCGCGCCGGCCTTTGCCGAGTTGTACAAAATCGCGCCGGGCATTACCGGCAATCCGGATTTGCGCCCCGAAAAGCAGCGTAGCGTGGAATTATCGCTGGATTATCATCCTACGGAGCGCCTGCACACGGCGTTGGCGCTGTATCGCTATCTGTCGACCGAACTGATTCAAAGCTATAAAGCCTATACCAATCCGGAGCACCCCCTGGGCGGCGTGTATAACGACCGCTCTCAGTTGGGCATGGGCGCCGAATGGGAACTGGGCTATGCGCTGAGCGAGCAGTTACGCATCGATACTTCCCTGGCGTACAACAATTCACTGAACGACGACACCGAGCAAAGAATCGCGTTCACGCCGCGCTGGTCCGCCAAGACCATGATCAACTGGCAGTTTCAGCCGCAGTGGAATCTGAATCTGCGCGTCAGGGCCTATATGGACCGCGTCCGCAGCCCGCAGGATCTGGGGCCGCCGATACCGGATTACCAATTGGTGGATCTGACCTTGGGCCATCGCCTCAACAGCCACGCTTCGGTATCGCTGTCGGTGCAGAACCTGATCGACAGCAAGGCCTATGAACCCAGTATCAGCAGTGTGGCCGACGACTTCAGGCTGCCGGGCCGCAGCTTTTTGGGCAAGGTGGAATACCGTTTTTGAAAACACGGACGCCGCTTGATAGGAAAGGCGCAATCCGTGGCGTAACGCCATGGTTGGCGCTGCTGGCCTGCCTGATTCCCTGCCCCGCGCCGGCGGTGGACTCCGCCGAGACCATTCGCGCTTCGGTGATCGAAAAAATCGCCCGCTTTATTGAATGGCCTGCGTTCGACAACGAGCGCTTCACGCTCTGTACAGTGGTTGATACGTCGTTAATGGCGGCACTGACCGGTTACTACGAAACTGCCACGCTGGCGGGTAAGCCGGTCACCCTGGTCACGTTCAAAAAGCACTCGCCACCACCCTATTGCCAAGCCATTTATCTGGGCGAAAAGGACATGGATGCCGTCGACACCGTGCTGCAAGCCACCCGCAACCAGCCGGTGCTGCTGGTTGCGGAAAAAGAGGATGCCGTGTCGCAAGGCGTACACGTGGATTTTTTTACCTCGGCGGATCGGCTGCATTTGGAGGTCAATCGCAGGGCACTGGAATCCAGCGGCTTCAAGGTCAGCTATCACTTATTGAAGGTGGCGCGTGTTGTTGAATAGCTGCAAACATTGGCTGGCTTGCCAGCCGCTCAAGCGCAAATTGCTGTGGATGGTCATGACCGTGGTATTGGTGACGATCTCCGGCACGCTGGCATTTTTATACCAGCAAAAAGCCGTGCAACAGCGCGAGGACTTTGTCCGCAATGGTTTGGCGCTGACCCGGCTGGTGGCCGAATACACGGTGTTGCCGGTGGTATTCGACGACAGCGCCGGGGCGCTGGAGCAACTGAGCAAACTCTGGCAAGACCCGCGCGTGGCCTACGTCAGCCTGCAAAAATCGGATGGCCGGCTGTTGGCGATTCACGATCCGGGCGATCTTGCCGCCACGGCGCCCGTGCTGGCCGCCGATGAAGAATGGCGGCTGCAGGATGACATGCTGTATTTTGCCGTGCCGCTCACGCATAAAAACGATCCGCTGGGCGTATTGCGCGCCGGTTTTCGCACCGACACCCTGAACCAGGCATTGTTGCACGAGCAGCACTATTTGCTGGCCGTGCTGGGCGTTGCCGCGCTGCTCAGTTATTTCCTGGCCAATTTGCTGCAGCGCATCGTCATGGCGCCGGTCATCACCTTGGAACGCCACGCCCGCCACATTGCCGAAAATTTCGATTCCCAGGACGACCTGCCTGCGGTCGGCCGCGACGAAATCGGCCATCTGTATGAAGCGTTCAACCACCTGATGGGGCGTATCCGGCAACGCGAAGCGGAAATCCTCCAGCTCAACCGCCAGCTGGAAAGCAAAGTGGCGGAACGCACGCGCGACCTGGAAGAATCACGCCGCATTTTGCAGCTGAGCCTGAAAGGCTCCCGGCAGTGGATCTGGGACTGGAATTTGTTCAGCGACAATATCCAATTGGATGAAGAAATGCTGCGCCTGTGCGGTATTGCGGCATCGGCTTCCGTCACCATGAACCGGCTGGTCGAGCGCATTCACACCGACGACAAATCCCTCGTCGAGCGGGCTTTGTATGACTACCTTGCCGGCCAGCGCGCGGATTTCACCATGGAGTTCCGCATGCGCGCCTCTGACGGCGTTTACCGCTGGATCCTGTCCCAAGGCCAGGTGATCGAACGCACGGCGCTGGGCAAGCCATTGCGCATGGTCGGCACTTATCTGGATATCAGCGAGGCCAAGGCCGCTGCCCAGGCCCTGGCGCAAGCCAAGGAAGCCTCGGACATGGCCAACAAGGCGAAAAGCGAGTTTCTGGCCAATATGAGCCACGAAATCCGCACGCCCATGAATGCCATCATCGGTTTCACCCACCTGGTGCTGCGTACCGAATTGACGCTGAAACAACACGATTACCTGGACAAAATCGAAGCTTCGGCCAGGTTGTTGCTCGGCATCATCGATGAGATTCTGGATTTTTCCAAAATCGAAGCCGGGCGCTTGTCGCTGGAAGCCACGCCGTTTTTTCTGCATGAAGTCATCGACCGGGCCATCTCCGCCATCAGCACCGGCGCGGAGCGCAAGCACCTGGAACTGCTGGTCGATCTGGATAGCGCCATACCCCGCCAACTGCTGGGCGATCCTTTGCGGCTGGGCCAGATACTGATCAATCTGGGTAGCAATGCGGTCAAGTTCACTCCACGGGGCGAAGTCCTGTTTACCGTGGCGCTGGAATCGGTCATCGAACCTTATTTATTTTTACACTTTTCCGTGCGGGATACCGGCATCGGCCTGTCGGCGGAACAGGCCGGCCGGTTGTTTCAGCCGTTCAGCCAGGCCGATGCTTCGACGACGCGCCGCTTCGGCGGCACCGGCCTGGGCTTGGTCATCTGCCAGCGCCTGGTGCGCATGATGCAAGGGCGCATCTGGCTCGACAGCGTGCCGGGCGAGGGCGCCACGTTTCATTTCACCGCCCGCTTCGAGCGCGTGGCAAGCGCGGCGGCCCATCCTTTGCCGTGCCTGCCGGACCACCTGCGCGGCCAGCCGGTGCTGGTAGTCGACGACAACGCCAGCGCCCGGGAAATTTTGTCGGACAGCCTGGAAAGCGAAGCCGGACCGGAGCAGCCGCACCTGCTGGAATCGCAGGCCTTGGCGCGCCTGGACGGCGTTCATGTGCTGGTCGTGGAAGACAATCCGGTCAATCAGCAGTTGGCGTGTGAGTTGCTGGAACAGGCCGGCGCGCGTACCAGCGTCGCCGACAATGGCCTGGAGGCGGTGGCGCAGATCGAGCAAGGCGGAGTGGATTTCGATGCCGTGCTCATGGACTTGCAAATGCCCGAAATGAACGGCTTTGAAGCCACGCGCTGCATACGCCGGCTGTCCGGCATGCAGCGCCTGCCCATCCTGGCCATGACTGCCCACGCCATGCAGGAAGAGCGCGAAAAATGCCTGGCCGCCGGGATGAACGACCACCTGGCCAAGCCCATCGACGTGCAGTTGCTCATGAAAAAGCTGGCGTTGTGGATAGGCGCCGAAAGACTCGCTGAAGCCGCCAAAACGCACGTCGCGGCCGAAACCATCGAGCCGCTGGAGCCACCCATCGATTTCAGCGGCCTGAGCCACGTGCTCGACGTGGCGGACGGCTTGAAACGCATCGGCAAAAAAGCGGAGCGCTATGCCGGCCTGTTGCGGTTGTTCCAGCGGCACTTTCAGCAGCTGCCGCAGCGGGCCAGGCAACTGCTGGACGCCGGCGATTATGCGGAATTGCAGCACGAAGTGCACGGCGTCAAGGGCGTGGCCGGCAATATCGGGGCGGTGGAGTTGTTCATCGCCGCGAAAAATCTGGAGCAATCCTTGCTCGACGGGCAAACGGCGGCACTGGCGCAGCAGTTTCAAGAATTTTTATCGCCGCTGGAAGCGTTGTTGACCGGCTTGGCCAACTGGGATGAGGCGGCGACGCCGGCGGTCGAAACCAGCAGCGTCGACGCCACGGAAGTAGAGCCGCTGCTGGCACAGTTGGCCGACTTGTTGCGGCAGGACGATACCGAAGCCGAAGCCGTCTTTGTCCGTTTGCAAAAAGCCATGGGCAGCCGGTACGCCACACAGCTGCACGCCGTCGGCATCGCCATCGATGACCTGGAATACGGACTGGCGCTGGAAAAATTGCAGCCACTGGCGGACAGTCTACGGGCCAAAACGCATACCGGCTGAACCTGCCCATCTCCAAACATGACACAATCCCCCAAGCGCACGGTATTTTTAATCTCGGACCATACCGGCATTACCGTGCAGACCATCGCCAAGACGCTGCTCAGCCAGTTTGAAAGCGTGGTGTTTGAGCGGGTGACGCTGCCGTTTGTGGATAGCCCGGAAAAACTGCGCCAGGCGTGCGGGCGCATCGATACGCAGTCGGCGCAAAGCGGGCTGAAACCCATCGTGCTGAGCAGCCTCACCGACAGCCGCTTGCGTGCACAGTTACGCTGCTGTCAGGGCCTGGTGCTGGACGTGTTCGACGCATTTATAGGCGCGCTGGAAAAGGAACTGAGCCAACCGGCGTCCAGGGTAGTGGGGCGCGCACACGGCGCGCCGGACCAGGCCGCCGGGCAACGGCGCATTAAAGCGCTGCGTTTTGCTCTGCGAACCGAGGACGGCGTGCAAATCGAAGATTATCCCCGTGCCGACCTCATCGTGTTGGGCGCGTCGCGTTGCGGCAAAACGCCCGTTTGTTTGTATCTGGCGATGCATAACGGTCTCAACGTCGCACAATATTCGCTGAACGAAGACGAACTTGCCGCCGGCGTTTTACCTGGCCTGCTATGGCCCTATCGCGCCAAGTTGTGCGGCTTGCTGGTGGAGCCGCTGCAGTTGGCGGCCAATCGGGAGGAGCGCCGGCCCGGCAGCGGTTATGCGTCGGCAGGCCAGTGCGCCAAAGAAATTGAGGCGGCGCGGGCGCTGTATACCGCAGAGCAGATTCCCTTTCTGGATGCCAAATCGATGTCTGTGGAAGAAATGGCGGTGCGGCTGTTGCGGTGCTGCAAGCTTTAGATCCCGGCGTTGATAGGTCATTTTATGCGGCGTCCCCGCTCCACTGCCGCAAATAATCCTCGTAGGTGTAGGTCTTTTGCCGGTGGAGTTTCCCCGCCGCATCCAGCGCGTAAATAGAGGGGAAATTATGGCCGTTGAAGCGATTGGCTTTGATCAGGCTGTAAGCGCCGACATCGGCAAACACCATCATGTCGCCTATCCGGGGCAGGGCAGCCAGGCGGTATTCGCCGAACACGTCCCCCGCCAAACAGGTGCCTCCCGCCAAAACAACTCGATGGACGCCGTGGCGTGATTCATTGAGTAGCCGCGGGCTGCGCTGATATTCGAACACTTCAGGATGGTGGTTCACCGAGGTATCCAGTACGGCCAGGGTTTTGCCGCCGCTGTCGAATACGTCCAGCACCCGCGTTGCCAGAAAGCCGGCGGCACCCACGATCGCTTTGCCGGGTTCGAAAAACACAGCGAGCCGCCGTTCTCCACACAGCCGCAAAATGATTTCCGCCAGATCCGCCAGTTCTTGCGGGGTGTCCCATACATAGCCGCCGCCCAGATTGATCCATTGCAAACGGTAAAGCCAGCCGCCCAGCGCGTGCTCGATTTTTGCCAGCGTTTGTGCCAGCGGTTGAAAGTGGCGCGACTGAAATATGTTGTGAAAATGGATGCCTTGAACTTCATCCAGCAGCGGATCGCCGGCAGTCAGGCGCGCGGATAATTGGGACAACGGAACGCCCAGCTTGGAATGGGGCCGGCAAGGATCGTAGCGCGCATCATCGAGAAACGAACACTCGGGATTGACGCGCAAGCCGGCGTTGAGCCGGTTTTGCGCCAATGGCTGCAGGTGCCGCCACTGGCTGAGCGAGTTATAGCTGAGATACCCGCACAAGCCGGCGATTTCATCCATGTCCTCGGCGCGCAGACCGGGCGTAGTGATGTGCAAACCAGCCGGTTCCGCACCGGCGGCGGTCGCCAGTTTGGCTTCGAACAAGGAGGAAACGGCAAAACCATCCAGTTGGGGGCGCAGTTTTTCCAGCAGGGGTAGAAAAGGCAGGGCTTTGACGGAATAGAGAACTTTAAGCGGGCATAGGCGCTTTACCGTTTGCAAGGCTGCCAGGCGCTGCGCTATCAGGGATTCGTCATAAATAAAAGCCGGGGTGCTAAGCCCCGGCTGATTCAGACGTGTAAAAGTGGAGTCCGGCAAAATATTGGCTGAAGTACGGCGAGTTACCGAGAAAGTCGCGGCAACCTTTACCCCCAAACCCTCGCTTCGCTCTCCCTCTGGGAGAGGGTCGGGGTGAGGGAAACCGGTCATGGCGGGAGTGCTTTTATGGTCAGGGGCGGCACTCGCGCCATGACCGGTTAGGCGGCAACCCTGCGCACCAGTTCGTTGGCCATGGCCTGGGTATTGACGCCGGCGCCCGGGTTCAGGTCGGGCGTCACATAGCGGCCTTCGTTTACCACGTCGCGCACCACCCGCTCGATTTTGCGCGCCGCGCCCATTTCACCGATGTGTTCCAGCATCATGACGCCGGCCATGATGGTGGCGATGGGGTTGGCGATGCCCAAGTGGGCAATGTCCGGAGCCGAGCCATGCACGGCTTCAAACAGGGCTGCGCTGTGGCCGATATTGGCTCCCGCGGTGAGACCCAAGCCGCCGATCAGGCCGGCGGCCAGATCGGAAAGAATGTCGCCGAATAGGTTGGTGGCGACGATGACGTCGAAATCGCAGGGATTCATCACCAGTTTCATGGCGCAGGCATCGACGATGACGTCGTTGAATTCGATGTCCGGGTAACGCTGGGCAATTTCTTTGCCGATTTCCAGAAACAAGCCGAACGTGCACTTGAGGATATTGGCTTTGTGCACCAGGGTGACTTTTTTACGCCCGGTGCGACGGGCGTAGTCGAATGCATATTCGATGATGCGCTCGCAGCCGTTGCGGGTCACCAGCAGTACGCTTTCGGCGGCGATTTTATGGCCATCTTCGGTGATGAAATGCTCAATGCCGCTGTATAGCCCTTCGGTATTTTCCCGCACCGTGACGATGTTGACGTTTTGGTATGGCGTATTGGTGCCGGCAAATGAAATGGCCGGGCGGACATTGGCGTACAAGTTGAAAGTTTGGCGCAAGGTAACGTTGACGCTGCGATAGCCGCCGCCCACCGGGGTGGTCAAAGGGCCCTTGAAACACAAGCGCGTGTGGCGAATGGAGTTCAGCGTGGCGTCCGGCAACGGATTGCCGACGGCTTCCACCGCCGCCATGCCGGCGATTTGTCTGTCCCATTGCACTTGAACCCCGGTTGCTTCAATCACGCGGACAGCCGCGTCGACGATGGACGGACCAATGCCGTCCCCGGGTATGAGGGTGATTTTGTACATGTGGTTTCCTGGGTTGGGGTCGTATCGATCAGGAGGATTGCGCGCGGGATTTGGCGTAATCGGCAATTTTTTCAGATAGTTTGTCCAGCAGTTTCGGGAAGCCTTCGTGCTCGATAATGCTTTCGTACTGGGCGCGCTTCAAGGCCAGATCGCTGATGCCGTCGACGATAATATTGATGATGCGCCACTGTCCATTGGCCTGATTCAACATGTACTCGAACTTGTGCGGTGCTTCGCTGGAAGAAGTCAGCGTATAGCGGACCAATATCCGCCCACTTTTCGCCGCGTCTTCGGATTCGTATTTGAACGCTTCGCCGGCATAACTGTCGAACTGCGCGGCATAGGTGGCGATACTGTAATCCGCGAGTTTTTGCTGCAACTGGGATTTCTCTTCATCGGTCAGATCCTTCCAGTACCTGCCCACCGCCAGCTTGGCGATCGATTCAAAGTCGTGGGTTTCCAATACCACCGGCGTCAGCACGTCCACCCGTCCCTGATAGCCATAGGCTTTGGCGCCTTTCATCACCTCGATCAAAACGTTGTCCAGCTTGTCCACCACGTCACGGGCGGTTGCATCGGCGCCTGTCGCCAGACAGGAAAACCCCAACATCAATGCCGATAAAATCAGTTTTGAAACGTTTGACACGCATTTGCTCCGTCATGAAATAAACCGGCATATCATAGCCCGCCGTGCCTGAGATTTCTAACCGGTCATGGCGCGATTTTCACGGCGCGGCGCGGCCAGGCCGCATGCCTTGTGTTAAAATGCCCGCTGCTCTTCAGTAAAAGCTTGCCGCCTGAATTTCATGTCAACAATCCAGCACACTCCCTTCATCGACGATGTACATCGTTTTGAAGACACCCGGTGCATCGCTATCGATCGGGTCGGCATCAAGGATATCCGTCATCCTTTAACCATACTTGGACGCGACGGCTCGTCCCAGTCCAGCGTGGCAACGTTCAGCATGTGCGTCGATCTGCCGCATCACCAAAAGGGCACGCACATGTCGCGTTTTGTGGCGATGCTCAATTCCGACATCGACGCGCTGGACATCAACAACTTTGCTCATACCGCCCATGCCATGGCAAAGCGCCTGGAAGCCGGGCATGGCTACCTGGAGGCCGCATTTCCGTACTTCGTGCGCAAAAAAGCGCCGGTCAGCGGGGTGAGCAGTTGGCTGGACTATCAGGTGACCGTAACCGGTATTTGGCGGGACGGCGAAGCCGATACTTGTTTGCAAGTGGTGATTCCCGTCACCAGCCTGTGCCCCTGTTCGAAAAAAATCTCCGAATACGGCGCGCACAACCAGCGTTCGCACGTAACGCTGACGGTGCGTCCCGTTGCGGAACTATGGATAGAAGATTTGATCGATCTGGTGGAAAAAGAAGCTTCCTGCGAGTTGTACGGCCTGCTCAAGCGCGCTGACGAAAAATACGTCACCGAACGGGCCTACAACAATCCCAAGTTTGTGGAAGACACGGTGCGCGATATCGCCAGCCGGTTGGAAGCCGATGCCAGGGTAGGGTATTACAAAGTGGAAACGGAAAACTTCGAATCCATACACAACCACTCTGCGTATGCGATGATCGAGCGGCATAAGTAAGGTTGTTGCTTCAGCCGCTTAAGGACTTGGCCAAATAACTTCCCGACCGCGCCCATCGATGTAGGGTACGCTGTGCGTACCTTCAATGGCATCGAACGGTACGCACAGCGTACACGGTGGGCTCGACCATGGAAAGCCGCCGCCGTTCATGGTTCGACTGGCCCGTCCTGGGCTTTACCGAATAACTCACCATGAACGGCTTAACTCTTATACCAGCCTACGAATTGCGCCCAGCCCTGGCGTTGCCGCGCTGATCGCCGGACGAGCGGCCACGAGCCGAGCGCCGCGCGGGATCTCCATGGTTGCCGGCATGGCGTACATTGGCCTTGGCGGGGCGGTTGTGTCCGCCATCGCCGCGATGCGGCGCTTTGTAGCCGGGCTGTGAGCGCAGCACAAAGTTGGGTTCGAAGCCCGGCTCGGTGGCGCGCGGGATGTCGCGCTTGAGCACTTTTTCGATGGCGCCCAGCAGCTTGGCTTCATCCTGAGCCACCAGCGACAATGCTTCACCATTCGCGCCTGCACGCCCGGTGCGGCCTATGCGGTGCACGTAGTCTTCCGGTACGTTGGGCAGTTCAAAATTCACCACGTGCGGCAGCTGGTCGATGTCCAGGCCTCGGGCGGCAATGTCGGTCGCCACCAGCACCGCCACTTTTCCCGACTTAAAGTCGGCCAGGGCGCGGGTGCGCGCGCCTTGGCTCTTATCGCCGTGCAGCGAAGCCGATTCAATACCGTCGCGGATCAATTGGTTGGCCAGGCGGTCGGCGCCGTGCTTGGTGCGCACGAAGACCAGCACTTGCTGCCAGTTGCCCGTGCCCACCAAATGCGACAACAGTTCACGCTTGCGGTCTTTTTCCACCGCATAAACGCGCTGGGATACGGTGTCCGCCGCCTGATTCTGGCGCGCCACTTCGACCAAGGCCGGGTTGTGCAGCAATTGCGCCGACAGCCCCTTGATTTCTTCGGTGATGGTGGCGGAAAACAGCAGGTTTTGGCGCGCGCGCGGCAGCATGTTCATGATTTGGCGGATGTCGCGGATAAAACCCATGTCCAGCATGCGGTCCGCTTCGTCCAGCACAAAAACTTCCACCTGGGAAATGTCCAGGGTTTGCTGGCGCAAATGATCGAGCAAACGGCCCGGGGTGGCGACGACGATGTCCACGCCGTTACGCAGGGCGCGGAACTGCGGCACCATGCTGACGCCGCCGAAAATCACGGCGGAGCGCAGCGGCAAATGCCGGCCATAAGTGCGCACGCTGTCGTGCACCTGAGCGGCCAATTCACGGGTCGGAGTAAGCACCAGGGCGCGAACCACGCGCTGGCGTCCAGAGTTGATGGGCGTTTCCATCAAGCGCTGCAAGGTAGGCAGGGTAAAGCTGGCGGTTTTGCCGGTGCCGGTTTGTGCGCCGGCCAGTATGTCACGGCCTTCCAACACAACGGGAATGGCCTGTTGCTGAATGGGGGTAGGCTTGGAATAGCCTTCTTCGGACACAGCACGGAGTAGTTCGGCCGACAGGCCGAGCTGGGTAAATGGCATATTTTTCCTTAACAAAAAATAAAGCAGCGCCTGCCGATGCAAATCGGACCGATCAAGGCGAATAGGAGGGAGATACGCAGTGGGAATGCCGCAGAGGGGAAACTGACCGCGAGAGCCTAACGGCGCCGACCGGATGGGCGCATAAGGGTTAGGCTGCGCGCAGTATAACGGAAGCGGGGCGAAAGCGCCATGTAATATCTAAAAACCTTATAAATGAAGGGTGGCAGACCGGGCCGCCGCGATGTTTTCCTGGAAATGCGCCGGGTTGAGCGTGCCCACGATCACCACCGGGTGGCCTGGCAAGCGCAAAGCCGGATGGATACAGCTTTCGATGGCGGATGACGCGCCGTTATCCGCTGGTAACGCCAACTGACCGGAGTTGAACACTTTTTTCAGCAGCACGCCTTTGCCCGCGCGGGCCGCCGCTTCGATGACCGGTTGCTGTTCGTGAAAACCAATGCTCCAGGCTATCATCAGCACGTCGCACAGCGGCACGGCGTACAAGCCGCCTTCCAGGGTGGTCACGGAAGCACCGATGCTGCGTATCAAACCGGCGGCTTTCAGTTCGGCCAGCGTTTCCAGTGCCGGCGAGTTTTGCAATGCTTCAACATCGTTGCGCGGGCAGTGCAGCAATACGCCGTCCAGCCGGTCGGTGCGCAGCAGTTTCAAGCTTTGCTGCACGCTATGCCGGGTATGCTGCGCCGAAAAATCCCAGCGCGATTGCCCGTCGGCAAAAATTTCGCCGGTTTTACTGAACAGCAAAAACTGCTCGCGCCGTTGGCCGAGAATCCGGCCGATGCGCTGTTCGGCGATGCCGTAGGCCGCTGCGGTATCCAGCAGGTTGACGCCTGCCTCCACTGCCATGTCCAGCAGCGTTGCCAGCGCTTTATCGTCCGGCAACTCGAAGGGCCCGTGTTTCAGCGCCTGGTTGCGGCCCCACTTCACTGTACCCAGACCCAGCGGGCTGGCCGACAGACCGGTGTTGCCCAGCGGAAAATGCGGAAGGGGATTCATGATTGCCACTGTACGGATTCCCAAGGAAAAGTGCTGAACTCAGCCGGCGGCAGCGCTATTTCCACAGGGGACAAACCACGCGGTTGCAGGCGGCGCGCAGCAAAGGCCAGCGCCCTTTCCGCCAGCACCGGGGCATAAACCAGCTTGGTGGGCCAGCAGATCACGGCATTGCCCCGTTCCAGCAAGGCCGGGCCGTCCGGCAGCATGCTGGAGGCATGGGGCTCCGCCCGGTCCACCAGCCAACTGGCCCAGCGTGTGCCCGAGAGGTCCAGGCGCGGAAATCCCTGTTGCAAGGTCTGTTGCGCATGGGCTATGGCGGCAGTCTCGCTCATGGCTGCACCCGCTTCAGCCACGCCGCCACCCAGGTACCATACGGTTTCGCCGTTCAGCGGGTGAGAGGTGATGGTGATCAGCGGTTTGGGAGAAGCGCTGACGCCGTGACCATAGAGCAGCGGCAAGCGTCCGCGCAGCATGATCTGCCGCAACGGGCGGCGCTGCGCAATGGCCGAGCCCAATCCCAGCATGGCGGCGATGGTTTCATTACCCGTGGCGGAGGTAAAAATAAACGCTTCCGCGGATAGGCGGCAACCCTCACCCCAGCCCTCTCCCTGAGGGAGAGGGGGAGCAAGGTTGCCGCGACTTTTATGGGCTCCATCCACGCGGATAGCTTGCAGCTTACCATCGGGGGCGATTTCAGCGTCGACGACGTTCCCGCGCAAAATCCGCTCACGCACCGGGGCGGCCAGCGCCTGGCAGACGCTTTTGACGTCCACGACGGACTCGGCGAGCTCATAAACGCTGCCCCGGTGTCCGCCATCGCGCAGCGCGGCGGGCCAGGCATCCTGCTGCAGAGCGTGCACTTCGCTCTGCATGGCGCGGGCGCCCACGCCGGCGGCGATTTTGTCCAGCCAGTTGGCGCTGGCCCACAAGTGCTGGCTGTGCGCATGAATACGGGCAGCTGACAAATCCAGTTCACCGTGTCCGGCAAAACACGCCGACCAGCGCGGCGGCAGCGATTTCAACAGCGTAGCGATTTGCCGACTGGCACCATCCAATCCATATTTGACGCCGCTGTGCAGAATGCCTTGGGATGCCAGCGTCTGGCCGCAGCCGATGGCGTTTTGTTCCAGCGCAATGGCGTCATAACCCAGCGCCAACGCGCGCCGTAGCGTCCACAACCCGGCGATGCCGCCGCCGACGATAATGATTTGGGGGCTCATGATGAGTGTCAGTCCGGTTCTGGAAGGCCGGGCATTGTAATACAAGGGGGGCGCGCGGGTAATGCAAGGGCAGGGATGGCAAATGACGAACTAAATATTCATCAAGCAAGCCGCATCCATGACGCGGTTCGCAACGCCATGCGCGGTATGAAATAATAACCTGCAATTTGCACCACTTAATCAAGCGATTCCAATGGACGAAAACAAACGCAAAGCGCTGGGGACTACGCTGCTCCAGATCGAAAAGCAGTTCGGCAAGGGCTCGGTCATGCGCATGGGCGACGTGGCGGCCGTGCGCGACCTGGACATCATCCCGACCGGCTCTTTGGCGCTGGACATTGCGCTGGGCGTGGGCGGCGTGCCGCGTGGCCGCGTCATCGAAATCTACGGCCCGGAGTCCTCCGGCAAAACTACCATGACGCTGGAAATCATCGCCCAGGCGCAAAAGCTGGGCGGCACCGCCGCTTTCGTCGATGCCGAGCACGCGCTGGACCCCAGTTACGCCGAAAAAATCGGCGTTAACCTGGATGAACTGCTGGTGTCCCAGCCCGATACCGGTGAACAGGCATTGGAAATTACCGACATGCTGGTGCGCTCCGGCGCCATCGACGTGGTGGTGATCGACTCGGTCGCGGCGCTGACGCCGAAAGCGGAAATCGAAGGCGATATGGGCGACTCGCACATGGGGCTGCAAGCGCGCCTCATGTCGCAGGCTCTGCGCAAGCTGACCGCCAACATCAAGCGCTCCAATACGCTGGTGATTTTTATCAACCAGATCCGCATGAAAATCGGCGTGATGTTCGGCAACCCGGAAACCACCACCGGCGGCAACGCCCTGAAGTTTTACGCCTCGGTGCGTTTGGACATACGCCGCACCGGCTCCATCAAGGAAGGCGATGAGGTGGTGGGCAACGAAACGCGCGTCAAGGTGGTTAAAAATAAGGTCGCGCCACCTTTTAAAGAAGCGGAATTCGAAATTTTTTACGGCGAAGGCGTGTCGCGCGAAGGCGAGCTGATCGAGCTGGGCGTGAAGCACGAACTGATCCAAAAGTCCGGCGCCTGGTACAGCTACGGCAGCGACCGCATCGGCCAGGGCAGGGACAACGTGCGCAAGTATCTCAAGGAACACCCGGACATCGCGCAGAGCATCGAAAAGAAAATTCGCGACAAAGTATTCGGAGGCATTTTGCTGCCCGCCAATGCGCCGGCTGAGCCGGTGGAGAGCGAAGACTGACGGACGAGGCAACCGTAAAGGCGCGGCGCCATTGCCTGCGCTTATTGGCGCGGCGCGAATTCAGCGCCGCCGAGTTGCGCGGCAAACTGGCGCTAAAGGGATATTCTGCGCCCGTGATAACCGCTGTTTTGGACGAAATGCGCCAGGCGGGTTGGCAAGACGATGGCCGTTATGCCGACAGCGTGGTGCGCAATCAGGCGGGACGAGGCTTTGGTCCTTTGGCCATCCGTCATCGCTTGCTGCATGCGGGCGTCGACGATGCTGCCGCGCCGGCGCTGGCCGAAATCGATTGGCGTGCGGCTCTGGCGGCGGTCTATCAAAAAAAATATGGCGACACTTATCCCGGCGACTGCGCTGAGTATGCGCAGCGTGGCCGCTTTTTGCAAAACCGTGGCTTTAGCGTTGAGCAAATCAGGGATTTTTTTAACCAACTGAAACGACACACCCCTAAAAGCTTAAGCGAGTGAGGCAGACGGTTTGACTATGGCATACCTGACCAGCGCGGAACTGCGCGCGTTATTTTTGGACTATTTCCGCGAACGTGGCCATGAAGTGGTCGCATCCAGCTCGCTGGTTCCCGGTAACGATCCGACGCTGTTGTTTACCAACGCCGGCATGGTGCCGTTTAAAGACGTGTTTCTGGGACGCGAGCAACGCGGCTATACCCGCGCCGCCAGCGCTCAGCGCTGTGTGCGCGCCGGCGGCAAACACAACGATCTGGAAAACGTCGGTTATACCGCGCGCCACCATACTTTTTTCGAAATGCTGGGCAATTTCAGCTTCGGCGATTATTTCAAACGCGACGCCATCCACTTTGCCTGGGATTTTCTCACCCGCGTATTGCAGCTGCCGCCGGAACGGTTGTGGATCACCGTGTTTGATGAAGACCCGGAAGCCGAGAAAATCTGGCTGGAAGACGTGAAGGTCGACCCGGCGCGCTTTTCCCGCATCGGCGGCAAGGACAATTTCTGGTCCATGGGCGACGTGGGGCCGTGCGGCCCTTGTTCGGAAATTTTTTACGACCACGGCGCACACGTGCCCGGCGGACCGCCCGGCTCGCCCGATGAAGACGGCGACCGCTACATCGAAATCTGGAACCTGGTATTCATGCAGTATGACCGCGCTCAGGACGGCACATTGACGCCCTTGCCCAAGCCATCGGTCGATACCGGCATGGGGTTGGAGCGCTTGGCGGCGGTGATGCAAGGCGTGCACAGCAACTATGAAATCGATCTGTTTCAACATCTGCTGAAAGCCGTGGCCGAACTGGCCGAGGTGTACGATTTGCGCAACAACTCGCTACGGGTGGTGGCCGACCACATCCGTTCGTGCGCATTTCTGGTGGCCGACGGCGTGCTGCCGTCCAATGAAGGGCGCGGTTACGTGCTGCGCCGCATCATGCGCCGCGCCATTCGCCACGGTTATAAGCTGGGAATACGCGAGGTGTTTTTCCACAAGCTGGTCGCGCCGCTGTGCAATGAAATGGGCGGGGCGTATCCCGAACTGGTCAAAGCCCGGCCACAGGTAGAGCGCGTGCTGCAGCGGGAGGAAGAGCGTTTTGCCGAAACCCTGGAGCAGGGCATGGGCATACTGCAAGGCTGCATCGAAAACCTGCAAGGTACGCAAATTCCCGGTGAAACCGCCTTTTTGCTATATGACACCTACGGCTTTCCGGTGGACTTGACGGCGGACTTTGCCCGGGAAAACCGCTTGAGCGTGGACATGGCCGGCTTTGAAGCGGCCATGGCGCAGCAGCGCGAACGCGCCCGCGCCGCCAACCAGTTCGGCGCCGACTATGCCAAAGACGTGCACGTCGCCGGCCGTACCGAATTCACCGGTTATCAGCACTTGCAGGAAAACACCCGCATCACCGGCCTGTTCCGCGACGGTCAGGCGGTGGAAACCCTGCGCGAAGGCGAAACCGGTTTGCTGGTGCTGGAGCGCACGCCGTTTTATGGCGAATCCGGCGGCCAAGCCGGCGACGTGGGCAAAATCATCGCGGGTTCCGCCGTGTTCGACGTGCTGGATACCAAAAAGCAGGGCAACGACGTGTTCCTGCATCACGGCAAAGTGCTGCACGGTGAACTCAAGACTGGTGCAGCCTGCCAGGCCGTGGTGGATGCTGGCGTGCGCGCTGCGGTGGCGCTCAACCATTCCGCCACGCATTTATTGCACGCCGCACTGCGCCAGATTCTGGGCACTCACGTGATGCAAAAAGGCTCGCTGGTGGACGGCCAGCGCCTGCGCTTCGATTTCACCCACGACGCGCCCCTCTCTTCCGCCGAAATTGTCCAGATAGAACACTTGGTCAATGCACAAATCCGCCACAACCAAGCCGCCACGGTTGCGGTGATGGCCAAAGAGGAAGCGGTAGCCGCCGGCGCCATGGCGCTGTTCGGCGAAAAATACGGCGATCAGGTGCGGGTGGTCAAAATCGGCGAATTTTCCACCGAACTGTGCGGCGGCACCCACGTCGAACGAGCCGGCGATATCGGTTTGTTCAAAGTCATCGCTGAAACCGGCGTGGCGGCGGGCATCCGTCGGGTCGAAGCCGTGACCGGCGAGCACGCCGTGCAGTGGCTGGAAAACACGGACAGATTGGTGCAGGGACTGTGCGCCAAAGTCAAAGTCGGCCGCGACGATTTGGACGATAAAATCCAGCAACTGTTGGATCGCGGCAAACAGCTGGAAAAAGACATCGAACGATTGCGCGGCAAGCTGGCCAGTCATGCCGGTGGCGATCTGGCGGCCCAGGCGGTGGACGTGGCGGGCCTCAAAGTGTTGGCCGCGCGCCTGAGCGACGGTGATCCCAAGGCCTTGCGCGATCTGGTCGACCAGCTCAAAAACAAATTGGGCAGCGCCGCCATCGTGCTGGTATTGGGCAAAGACGGCAAAGCCAACCTGATAGCCGGCGTCACCGCCGATTATACCCAGCGCATCAGCGCCGTCGATCTGGTCAATCGGGTCGCGGCCAGCGCCGGCGGCAAAGGCGGTGGGCGCCCGGACATGGCCCAGGCCGGCGGCAGCGACGGTCCGCAGTTGGACGTTGCATTGCAAGGCGTGGCCGACTGGGTGCGGCAGCGGCTGCAATAATTCACACTGCAATCCTTGGTAATACTTTCCCATGGCGCTATACGTAAACAAATACGGCGGGACTTCGGTAGGCCGCATCGACCGCATTCAAAATGTGGCCGAGCAAGTCATCAAAGCCCGCCAACAAGGTGACGATCTGGTCGTCGTCGTTTCGGCGATGAGCGGTGAAACCAATCGCCTGCTGGCCCTGGCTCATGAAATTCAGGAGCAGCCCAAGCCGCGCGAACTGGACGTGCTGCTGGCTACCGGTGAACAAGTCACCATCGCCTTGCTGGCGATGGCGCTGGAAGAAAAAGGCTGTCCGGCACGTTCCTACACCGGCGCCCAGGCGGGCATCGTCACCGATGCGGCGCACACCAAAGCCCGAGTGGAAAGCATCGATTGCGACGTCATCCGCGCCGATCTGGCGGCAGGCCGCGTCGTCATCGTCGCCGGGTTTCAGGGCGTCACCGAAGAGGGCGACATCACCACCCTGGGCCGCGGCGGTTCCGACACCACGGCGGTGGCGCTGGCGGCCGCCCTTAAAGCGGACGAATGCCGGATTTACACCGACGTGGACGGCGTGTACACCACCGATCCCCGCGTCGAACCGCGCGCGCGCCGCCTGAAACAGATCACTTTCGAAGAAATGCTGGAAATGGCCAGCCTGGGCTCCAAAGTGTTACAAATCCGCTCGGTGGAATTCGCCGGCAAATACAACGTTCCCCTGCGCGTGCTTTCCAGCTTTGAGGAAGGAGAAGGCACGCTGATTACCTACGAGGCACAGGATATGGAAAAAGCATTGATTTCGGGCATCGCCTTCAACCGCGACGAAGCCAAACTCACGCTGGAACGCGTACCGGACCGGCCGGGCATTGCCCACCAAATACTCGGCCCGATTGCCGACGCCAACATCGAAGTGGACATGATCGTGCAAAACATCGCGGGAGACGGCGCGACCGATTTCACCTTCACGGTGCATCGCAACGACTACAAAAAAGCCATGGACATTTTGCAGCAGATTCGCCAGGACTTGGGCGCGGAAGGCGTAACCGGCGATGCAGACATCGTCAAGGTTTCACTGGTCGGGGTGGGCATGCGTTCTCACGCCGGCATTGCCAGCACCATGTTCAAAGCGCTGGCCGACGACGGCATCAACATTCGCATGATATCTACGTCGGAGATCAAAATCTCAGTGGTGGTGGATGAAAAATATCTGGAATTGGCGGTGCGCAGCTTACACGAAGCTTTCGACCTGGGTAAGGAGCCCTGACAGGCGTGAGGACCGCGAATTGTATACTTTCCGCATAGGAAATAAACGTGCTAAAATGTGCGCTGGTTGGTATTTTTTTGTGAGTTGGCTGTTGTGGTTTGGCGATTGCGGCAGCCGCATTAGGTATTGAAAGGACGAAGCTATGCTTATACTGACGCGGAGAGTAGGTGAAACACTTATGGTTGGTGACGAAGTCACCGTCACGGTGCTCGGTGTAAAAGGTAACCAGGTACGTATCGGCGTTAACGCGCCCAAGGAAATCGCGGTACACCGCGAAGAGATCTACGAACGGATCAAGAAGGAACAAGCCGCTACTATGGAAGGGCAAAACGAAGTATAATGGTCGTCTGATTTTGGAGAGATGGCCGAGAGGCCGAAGGCGCTCCCCTGCTAAGGGAGTATGGGTCAAAAGCCCATCGAGGGTTCGAATCCCTCTCTCTCCGCCACAATGCATTGCTCGAGACCTTGCTGGTCTCGACCGGTTTTCTGGGCAAGGAGGCCCTGATTTCCACAATAGGACTTGACCGGTTGGTGTGAAAAATGCATAATTCCGCTTCTTTATGGGCCTGTAGCTCAGTTGGATAGAGTACCTGGCTACGAACTAGGTGGTCGGGAGTTCGAATCTCTCCAGGCCCGCCATTTTGCACATTCCCCTGTAGCTCAGCCGGTAGAGCAGGTGACTGTTAATCACCGGGTCGGCGGTTCGAACCCGTCCGGGGGAGCCAATAAAATCAAGGCTTAGGCGTAATCGCCTAAGCCTTTTTTGTTGCCCGAATACCGGCATGGCGCACTCACGGCGCACTTGTGTTTTCGGGCCATGCAAAAAGTCACCGAAATCCACGCATAAACTGATCATCTTTTGTGCAAAAGATAATCGGTTTCTCGCCGCTTTTTTCATTTGCGCAAAGCCTTGCCAAAGGCGCTACGCCGCACCGCTGTAGGTCTATGCAGCACGGCCAACCGGTTGAGATTGATTACCACCCCACCCTGCATAAAAAAACCGCCCCGAAGGGCGGCGTAGCAGTCTCACCAGGGGCGGCTTTACTCAAGGCGTAACGCTCGATCACTTGCGCCGGCGCAAGCGTCACATTTGCCGCCAGCGCCGGGTGTATCGTAACTGATACGATACGGCGTCAGGCAACGCCGGCCTGGGCCTGCAGCCTTTCGGCAAGCACCGGATCACGACCGCTGATTTCCGCCTGCCGGGTGAGATTGAATCCCGCCTGGGTCCATGGGTTGCTCGTATCCATGTCGGCGCTGATCGTGGGAATCAAAGCGCCTGGCTGGCCACGATTGGCTGCTTCCAGCGCGCTGATTTCGATGGGCGTCATGCCGACGACTGTGCGCCACGAAGGCGCACAAGAGGGCGGAAGCCCTCTGTGCAGCCATGCTGCACAAGAGATGAGGGAAGGCCCCTCGAAGCCGGCGTGCAGGCGCAGGCTTCAAACCACCTGCTGCGGC
>SCQD01000045.1 GCA_004299145.1 Methylococcaceae bacterium
TGCTGGCTGACGGTGATGCCGAAGCCGACGATTTGCTCAATGCCAACGCCGCGCTGTTGCAAGCCGCCCTCGGCGAACACTACCGGGCCATCGAGACCTGCGTACGCAATTTCGATTTCAAAGCGGCGCTGGCGGCGCTTCGGCAGGCGGCGGAATCCCTTAATATGGCTTTGTGAGGAAACATCATGCATACCACCACGCTGCTGGAAAAACCCACCGTACTGGTCGTGGACGACACGCCGGACAATCTGATCTTGATGCACGACCTGCTGAAAGATGTTTACCGGGTCAAAGCCGCCAACAGCGGCGCATCGGCGCTGGAACTTATCCGGACCGGCGCGTTGCCCGACATTATCCTGCTCGACATCATGATGCCGGACATGGACGGCTACGAAGTGTGCCGCATTCTGCAACAAAACCCCGACACCCGCGATATTCCGATCATCTTCCTGACCGCCAAAATCGGCGTCGAAGACGAGATCAGAGGGCTGGAATTGGGCGCGGTGGATTACATTACCAAACCGATCAGCCCGCCCATCGTGCTGCTGCGCATCAAAACGCAACTGCGCCTCAAGGCCGCCGCCGATTTTCTCAAGGATAAAACCGTCTATCTGGAACAGGAGGTCGCCAAGCGCACGGCGGAAGTCGTGGCGATTCAAGACGTGACCATCATGGTGCTGACGTCGCTGGCGGAGACCCGCGATTCGGACACCGGCAGCCATATCCGGCGTACCCAGTTTTACGTCAAGGCGCTGGCGGAAAAATTGCGTTTTCATCCGCGTTTTGCCGGTTATCTCAGCGATTACAACATCAATATGTTGTTCAAATCGGCGCCCTTGCACGACATCGGCAAGGTCGGCATTCCCGACAATATCCTCCTTAAACCAGGCCGGCTTACCCCGGAAGAATTCGAGATTATGAAAACCCACACCACGCTCGGACGGGACGCCATCACCCATGCCGAACGCGCGCTGGGCATCCAGGTGGAATTTCTGACCACCGCCAAGGAAATCGCGCGCTCTCACCAGGAAAAATGGGATGGCAGCGGTTATCCCCAGGGCCTGGCTGGTGACGCGATTCCCTTGGCGGCGCGGCTGATGGCGCTGGCCGACGTTTACGACGCTTTGATCAGCCAAAGGGTTTACAAAGAGAGCATGCCCCACGAACAAGCCGCGCGCATTATCCAGGAAGGCAAGGGCAGCCATTTCGACCCGGATATCGTGGACGCTTTTGTGGATATTCAGGAGGAGTTCCAGGCGATTGCCCGGCGCTACCCTTGATTTGAGCGAGGCATTACCATGACCGGCAAAGCCATGACTTTCCTGATCGTCGACGATTTCGACTCAATGCGCCAAGTGACCGCCACGTTGCTCAGGTCTTTGGGCGCCGCCAGCATCCTCATGGCCAGCAATGGCGCGGAAGCCTTGCGTTTACTGCGCGCACAACCCGTCGACGTGATCTTGTCGGACTGGAACATGCCGGTCATGACCGGCCTGGAACTGCTTAAAGCGGTACGCGCCGACCAACGACTGCATCATCTGCCATTTCTGATGATTACGGCGGAAACCTCGCGCCAGCAGATACAGGAGGCCATCGCCTGCGGGGTCAGCGAGCTATTGATAAAACCCTACACCGCCGCCCTGCTGGCCGAACGGCTCAAACGCGCCCTCACCCACAAAGCCAGGAAAATCACCCCTGCGCCGGCATCTGCCGCTACGCAGATCGCGCCGCCGCCGACAGCCAAAAAATCGGAACGGGCAACGATTCTGATCGTGGACGACACGCCGGATAACCTGCACCTGCTGGCCAACCTGTTCAAAACCGAATACCGGGTGCAGGTCGCCATCAATGGCGAGCAAGCCTTGGGATTCTGCCAGTCCGACAGCCCACCCGATCTGGTGCTGCTGGACATCATGATGCCCGGCATGGACGGCTTCGAAGTGGCCAAACGGATGCGCAGTCATCCCAATTCGGAAAACATTCCGGTGATTTTCGTCACCGCCATGACTGATGACGTGGCGCGCCTGCAAGGACTGGAATTGGGCGCGATGGATTTCGTCACCAAGCCGGTAAACCCCGACGTCCTGAAACCGCGCGTGCGCAATTTTCTGCGTTACGTCGAACTGCACAAGCAACTCCAGGCCGACTACGACGCCATGCTGGAAACCGCCCATTTGCGGGAAGACGTGGAACAGATCACCCGCCACGATTTAAAAGCCCCCCTGGCGGGCATCATCGGTCTGGTGCAAACGCTGGCCGACGGTTCCATGAGCAGCGCCCAGCTTACCCAATTACGCCTGGTGGAAGACACCGCCCTGCAAACGATCAACATGATCAACCTGTCCTCGGAACTTTATAAAATCGAGACCGGCCGCTTTCAGCTCAATGCCCAACCCGTGCAAATCGGCGAATTATTGCAGCGCATCATCGAGGTTTTTCGCAATATGTTTGCCGTCAAGCAGCTCACGCTGGTTGTGGAACCCGGCCCCAAAGCGGCTAATCAAGCCATTCCCCAGGTATTGGGAGATGCCATGCTTTGCTATTCGCTGTTTCATAATCTGCTGAAAAACGCCTGCGAAGCAGCACCGGAGAACACGCGCATCTGGATTGCCATTGACGAAGGAAACCCTTTATCCATTCGCATACAAAACCAGGGTGTTGTGCCGGTTGAGATCCGCGAGCGCTTTTTCGAAAAGTATGTGACCCTGGGCAAGCCGGACGGCACCGGTTTGGGCACATACTCTGCCAAGCTGTTGACAGAAGCCCAGCACGGCCGGATAAATTTGGAAGTTGTCGATTCGAAAAACCAGACGACGATCACCGTCAGTTTGCCGCGCTTTATGGGAGATTAAGGATAAAAAAAGCATGAAGGCGGAAGGATAAATAAAATGGTGAAAATTCATCCTTCATCCTTCAGAACCGCACTACCGCATCCATGCCCAACAGCAGTTGATGAGTGCGGTGATTGCCGTCGAACGGAGCGGTTTGCGCACCAGTCCAGTCGTAGCGCACTTCCGGGCGCAGCATCAGCCAGGTCGTGGGTTTCCAGTTGAGGCCGCCGCTTACGGCGAAATAATCGGCGGCACCGGCGCTGAAGCGCACGCCGTCGTCGTCGCGGAACCACTCGCCGCGCAGACCCACCCCCCAAGTATCCGCCACGTCAAAAGTCAGGTAGTGCACCACGGAATACCACTCGGCATCCTGGGCGCCGAGTGCGGCGTGCTGGAATCCCCGGTCGTGTTGCAGCACATAATGCAGCTTGGGCGTGAAATCCTGGTGGAAGAGGGCCGTGTAATAGCTGAGGTTGGAAGAGGCGGTGTCGTCGGTGGGACCGTCGAGGATGGAGAAGGAAAAGCCCGTGGCCTGGTCGTCGCTGTTCCAGTTGAAGCCGCCCATAAAGCTCCACGCGCCCAGATGGCGGTCGAAATTATCCGGTCCGGTGACGGCGCCGGCGTTGAACGTGAGGTTGTCGTTCAGCGCATAGCTCGACAAAAAGCCGGTGGTCGTGAACGGCGAGGACTTGAAGCTATAAGTGTGGGACATAAAAAAATTGGGCGGCGAAGGCACCGACTCGTAGCCGATGATGCTGTAGAAATGCCCGATTTTTGTGGTTAATCCCTGGCCCCATGGAGCATAGACCTCTGCGTACGCCTGCGGCAGCGCCAGATCGTACAAACGCAGGCTGCGCTTGTCGATCAGGCCCACGTCCCAATGGCCGGTAGCCTGGGTGTAGGGGGTGTCGGTGCCGAACATGACGTCCATGCGGCCACCGACGTCCCAAGCTGCGCCTTTTTGCACCGCGCGTTCCAGGAACAGATTCATTTGGTGCAAGTGGAATTCGTTGGCCCGGTAGTTCATGGACACCGGACCGTTGCCGTGATCGGCGGGATCGTCGGTGTTGTAGGTGAAGCCGGCTGTGGCCCAGCCGCCGGCGCTCAGCCCAACGCCGTCCAGACCGACCAGTTTTGCGGTGTCGCGATCACTGATGACTTCCAGCAGCCCCTTGGGCTGCAAGTCACCGGCGCACGCCATGCCGGCCATTCCCGTCAGCCCCAAGGCCAACACTGCCGGAATGATCGTCAGCGCGGCACGGGCGTCGACCGCATGGGGGTGGCAATTGCGTTGTGTCATGGTTTGCTCCATCATTCAAAAAAGGTCACTATTCAGCTTCACGGGATATGCAGACGTACCCTACATCGTAGAAACGAATGTGCACTATCCCACGGTAACAATATCGGTTTTTCGTGCAGGGGGGCAGCGTTGTGATGCGAATAAGTGCCAAACAACACCAGCGGTCAAACGCGCAACATCAAAAACTTGCACCACCTGCCGGATCAGAACCGAACCACGCAATGCTATCCGTCAGCGTGGACAATACCGTTTATGGAATCTTATTGGAGCAGGTTCACCATATCGATTATCCCGATACGCCAACACCCTTGCCTTGGGGTTTTGCGCCGATTGAAGGCGTGGCGCGCGTTAACGGCCATCCCATCGTGCAAGTCAATGTTGCCGAGGCTTTGGGAGTGGCGCAGCAAACCCGGCAAGAAGGAAGAATTGTCGTACTTGCCTTGCCGCAAGGCTATCTCGCCCTGAAAGTGGATGCGGTGCTGGAATTACGGGATCGCCGCGAGCTGTCGCTGCTAACAGCGGAGCGATTGGGCGCCTGGATCGGCGCTTGCCGTAACCACCCCCTCGAAAACATCCACCCCACTACCACCCCAATCGAGCCGGATCATGCGCAGGGTCACATACTGGTGGTTGCATCCGGCGGCCATACGCTGGGGCTACGCGCCAACAACGTCGCCCGCATCGAACAGGTGGGCGAAATTTTGCCGCAACGAGGGCACGATAGCGATGCCGGCTGCCTGATACGCGTGGACAACAGGGTTATGCCGGCACGCTCCATGGCGTGTTTGCTGGGCGTGCCGGACCGTGTCGAATGCCTGGCGCTGGTGCTGCAAGACGCGGAGCAACCCGTGGCGTTGCTGGTCGAGCGGGTGCTGAATTTAGAGAAAGTCGATAGCTTTCAAATGACCACCTCGCAGTCCGGCTTCAAGCGCTTATGGCATGTTCGATCACACGGCGATGTGATCGAAGTCGTGGATGCCAAGACCTTTTTCGATAAGGAAACGGATATCCATGCATCAATCCCTGTCGACACGCCCCTGGCTCATTGGCGGTTTTTGCCCAAACTGGCGGCAAAACTGGACAGCGAAGGCCTGCGTATCTATTGCGGCAATGTCATTTGCGTGATTCCGACAATCCTGGTGGAGCGTATTCTGGACGATCCGCCTGAATCGGACGAATTGCCACAAAGAAAAGGCCATTTGGCGGTGATAGATTGCGCCAGACTGATGCACCAACCCGATAACAGCCCAGAGCACTGCCATATCTTACTGTCGCTGCCCGATGGTCGTGTCTTGCTCAAGGTTCAGCGGGCGGAATTGCGCGCCGCTTTGCCTGGCCAAAATTGGCAACCATTAACGTTACTGCCCCCGCCTGCCGCGACGTTATTCGACGCCGCCAGTTTCGATGAAACGGCCAATCAATGGGTCTGGCGGTTGTCGCCCTCGTTCCGCTTCAACAGGTTTTCCTGGCGATTAAAATGTTTGCTGGCATCCGCCATGCTTGGTCGTAAGCGTTCAGTCCCCCTCCTTTAACCCCCGGCACCCTCGCTTCGCTCTCCCTCCGGGCTAGGGGCATTAAAATAAAGGGGGTGCTGAACGGTTACCTTACCTTTTTTCCGGAAATCACCTTGCCACCCGCGCACGGATCAATTATGCAAATCTTTACCCGTAAACTAAAAATTCGTTGCATTTTTTTTGGCATGGCGCTATTTGTCATCGGTTTCAGCATGCTTGCTTTCAATCGCATGGAAGCGCTCGGCAAAAATGCTGCCGGCATGGAACTCAACTGGCTGCCAAGCGTGATTGCAACCCATGCTCTCAATGCCGCAGCCAATAATTATCACGTCGCCGAAGCGCTGCACGTTTTATCGACCGATGCGAATGACATGGCGCAGTATGAAACGATCCAGGCGCAGTTATTGCGGAGTATTGCCGAATGGCGCAGCAAATACGAACCCTTGATTTCCTCGGCACAGGAGCGCGCGATTTATCAGGAGTTTGCCCAAAAATATGACGAATACCTTGCCGCGAGCACGGTGGCGCTGACATATTCCCGCAAAAACGAGAATGAGCTGGCGGCGCAAAGTCTGAAAAAGAGCATCGCAATATTCGATGGCGCCAACGACAACCTGGCTACATTGGTGAGTTTAAACACGCAAGGCGCTATTGATTCCAGCAGCGATAGCGATAGTATTTATCCGGCCTCGCAAACCCTCATTATCTGCATGGATGTCATGGTAGTGCTGATATTCCTGACGCTGATCCTGCTGCTGGAAAGCTGGCTGGTTAAAACAGAGGGCGCTCCCCGGCTGGAGCACCACGCCAAGCTGCGCTTGGGCATGTGGAGTATGGCGGTATTTATTATCGCTTTCAGTCTGCTGGCGTTGAACCGCATGTACGTGCTGAACAATAAATCCTTGCAGCTGGCCAACACCGGCTTGCCCCGTGTTTTGGCGCTCAACGCCATGAGTGACGCCATCATTAATCATCGTTTTACGGAAGCGCTGTACGTCATGTCCAAAAAATCCGCAGAAATGGATTTTTACGACAGGGCGCAGCAGCGGTTGCTGCAAACCATCGCTGAGCAGCGTACGCAATATGAGCGGCTGATCGCTACCGAGCAGGAGCGCACCCGTTATCAAGCTTTTGCCAGGCAATGGGATGATTATCTGACCGCCGACAAGGCGGTCATGCGGTATGCCCGCAAAAACGAGCACGATCAAGCTGCACAAGCGCTGCTGGATAATGGCGAAGCATTCCGCGCTTTAACCACCGATTTGGCGAAAATAGCCGACTTAAGCGGACATAGCGCCCTCGAATCCATTCGAGGCAGCGATGCGATGCTGGCGCATGCCAAAACGTTAATGATTGCGCTGAACGCAATAGCCTTTATCGCTGCGATTATCTTGATGCTGCTGATGGAACGCTGGCTGATGGAACCGGTCGATCCATCGCTGGATGCCGAGCAAATGGAGCGCGCCAAGCGGAGTTTTTTCAACCATTTAACAGTTGCCGCAAAATTGCGTCTCGTCTTTCTGACATTTGTCGGGCTGTTTTGTTTATTAGCCTGGTTTTCTTTAAGTCGTATGGGCGAGGTTAACGACAAATCTACCGAAATAAGCGTCAATTGGCTGCCCAGCGTCATGGCTACCAACGCCATCAATACCATTACCAGCGATATGCGGACGGCTGAAGCCATACATATCCTGTCCACCGATCCCCTGGAAATGCAGGGTCGCGATCAAGCCATCCTGGGCATGCAGCGGCAAATCGCCCATTGGCGCGCCAAATACGAACCACTCATTGCATCCGAAGAAGAGCGCAGCCTTTATGCGCGCTTTTCAAGTAAGTACGATGAATACCTGGCAGCCAGCAAAACCGCATTGGAGCACTCACGAAAAAATGAAACCGATTTGGCGGCCAACCAACTCAAACAAAGCGGCGTTATTTTCGACGACATGAGCGCCGAATTACTCAGACTGGTGGCGCTTAATGCGCAAGGCGCCGTCAAAGCCAGCCATCATGGGGATGTCATTTTCGCCAAAAGCCGGGCCCTATTGCTGGGCATATCGGCGTGCATTTTCGCCATCGCAATATGCCTGATGGTGCTGTTTGATCGCATCATCTCGCGTCCGTTAAATCAAGTCACCGGGGTGATAAAAAAACTGGCTGCCGGCGACCTCTCAGCGCAACACGCCTTGCATCATCGCCACGATGAAATCGGCCACATTGCCCAGGCCATCGACGCCATCATGCATACCCTGAAAACCCTGACCGGCGATACCGTGGAATTAATCAATGCCGCTCAGGCCGGCTTATTGTCCATGCGCGCGGAGCCCGGTCGCCATCCCGGCGAGTTCGGCGCCATCGTGGCAGGGATAAACCAGTTGATCGACGTATTGAACAAACCGCTGCTGGAAATCGCCGAAGTCATGCAACAATTGGCCATCGGCAACCTGCAAGGGCGCATGCTGGGCAATTACGAGGGTGATTTGCGCATCATTAAAACCAACGTCAATCGTAGCCTGGATGCCCTGGTCGGATTGTTGACAGAGTTGGGCCGGGTGAATGAACAAATGGCCAACGGCGACATAACCGGCTCGATAACCGGCAATTACCAGGGTGAATTCCTGACCTTGAAAGCCAACGTCAATCATAGCGTTACCCAAATGAAAGACCTGTTGCTGATGATCGCGGCCGATACCCAGCAAACCAGCGTCAGCGTCACCCAAACGGTTGCCGCCGCCGATCAGGTGGCGGAACAGTCCGCCGAGCAAATGAGTGAACTCAACGAAATGGCTGGCGCGGTTAGTGAAAGCTCGGCATCGGTGACTGAAGTGGCCGAAAACGCCAAGGAAGGTGGCCGGATGGCCGCCGGCACCGCAGAGCTGGCGGAACAGGGCCGCACCCAACTGGCCGGATTGCTGGAACTTATCGAACAGGTTGCCGCTGAATATGGCCGCATCGAAGACATTACCGGCAAAATCACCCGTATCGCCGACAAAACCCATTTGCTATCCCTGAACGCCGGACTGGAAGCGTTACGCGCGGGAGAACACGGCCTGGGATTCGGCTTCGTGGCGCAACAAATCGGCAGCCTGGCCGAGGAAGCGTCCACTTCGGCGCGGGACATCGGCGCCTTGATCGCCAGTTCCTCGCGTAGCGTGACGCAGAGCGTCAGCGCGGCGCAACGCACTTATGCGACCATCGACAGTATCGCCAACGCGGCCCAGGAAAGTGGCCGCGTGGCGCGGTCCATTTCCGCCGCCATTGTGCAGCAATCCTCCGCTATCGCATGGATTTCCCAAAAGGTGCACAACATTCAAACCAGCGGCCAGGCCAACGCCGCAGCGGCGGAAGAAATCAGCGTTACCATGGTCGCTTTGGCGGATAAAGTCCGGCATACCAGCCAGCAGGTACAAAAATTCACACTGAATTAATACCAGCGCCCGAGCATTACCGGCATGCAAAATTCTCCTCACAGCAAAATCGTCAAAACGATCATCCCGCTGAGCTGGTGCATCGTGATAGGCGCTTTGGTCTATCTGGGGGGCGATGCCTACCAGGCCATCGGCCTGGCGGGTTTGGGCGCCTTACACGTGATTTTGGGGTATTTGCTGGGCATTATCCTGTTTCTCGCCCTGGCGGTTTTGTTGCAACGCCTGATTCAGTTCGTTTTACTGGATTGGCTGGTCGCTTCGGCGATTGGCGCAGCGCCCCCCCGGTTACTCTCGCAGTTATCTTCGCTGGTTATTTATATAATGGCGTTTGCCGCCATTGCCGGCGTGGTTTTCAAAAAAGATTTAACCGTGATTTTGGCGGCCTCCGGCGCGGCCGGCATCGTCATCGGCATGGCGTTACAGAACCTGATTCTCGACGTGTTTGCGGGGTTGGCGCTGAACCTGGACCGCTCGGTAAAAATAGGCGACTGCATTCAACTGCTGCACCGGGACAGCAGCACGGCGAATGGTCGCGCGATTGAAGGCACCGTGGAAGAAATCAGTTGGCGCACCATGCGGATTTTTGAACGGCGCGGCCTTAATACGGTGATCATTCCCAACCGCGTGGTTTCCGCATCAGTTATTACCAATTATTCCCACCCGCAAGCTTATATCAAAACCGAAGTATTGATAACGCTGAGCGGCCACGTTCCATTAGAGCGGGCCAGGCGCATCCTGCTGGCCGCCGCCGGCGAGGTTGCACCCTCGTTTACCCTGGCCAATGCGCCCGCAGTATCGGTAATGGTCATTGAAATCATCCACGTACCCAGATCGGTAAGGTATGCTGTAGTGATTTACCCTACCTTCGATACGCGGAGTAGCGCCCGTGACCTCGTGCAACAGCGGATTTTGCAGCATTTGCAAGTTGCCGGCATAAGGCCCGCCGATCAAGACGTGCCTGACGCAGCGCACCTGACGCATTTGCTGGGTAACACGGCATTGTTCGCGGAACTGACGGAAGCTGATTTGCGGTTCGTGATTGATGGCGCCGTTTTGCACAGGGTGGAGCCGGAAACGGTGCTGGTTCGGGCGGGCGAGGTGGCAACCTCCATGTATTTGATCGTCGAAGGCCTGCTCATGGCGGAAACGCGGCGCAAAATAGGTGCTCAATCTTTGCCTAAAGAACCGCTGCCGCTGGGCACGCTGACGGCGGGTATTGAAGTATTGATGAGCGATGTTTACGACACTACCGTGACAACAAAAACCACCAGTTTACTGGTCGAAATCGACAATAAATTACTGAGCCGGCTCTTGATTCATCAACCTCAAACCGCTCATCGGCTTGCTCAAAACGCCACCACACTGATTCAACAACAGGGAATGGTGGCGCGGAGTTACTGGCAAACCGACGAAAAAGCCTTGCAGGCTGAAATCGAGCGCAATTTGCAACGGGGATTGGTCTGATTAGAAACATTCTTCTGCTTATCGACTTCAAGAGGTACGATACTATCGATGTAGGGTACGCTGTGCGTACCTTCGAGGGCATCGAACGGTACGCACAGCGTACCCTTGGCTTTTTACCCCTCCCCGAGGCACTTTCAACCATCAAGGTATTTCCATGCAGCGTGTTCGCCGACTGATTGATTACATGCGCCAGCTTCCCAAACAAAAGCTTTTTATTGTCTTGCTGGCGTGCACGGCTATTCTGGCGATGATAATTTCCGCCGCAATTCACCTGACGATTCAGCGCAAAATGTCCG
>SCQD01000046.1 GCA_004299145.1 Methylococcaceae bacterium
GTAAGTGCGCACGGTGACCGAGCGGATGCCGATGTCGGACACTTCTCCTTCAATACCCGCCACGGTGACCAGGTCTTTGGTTTTCAAGGGACGCTCCAGCAGCAAAATAATGCCGCTGATGAAGTTGTTGGCGATGCTTTGCAGCCCCAGGCCGATGCCCACGCCCACCGCGCCGGTGAAGATGGCCAGGCTGGTCAGATCCAACCCCAGGGTTTTCAGCAGGATGAGCACGCCGAGCAGGAATAGGCCGTACTGGGTGAAAGCGGCCAGGCTGTTTTGCACGCCGATATCGGAGACGCCCGCGTAAATCCAGCGAAAACTGAATTTACGAATCCAGCGCGTGGTGGCGAACAGCAGAAAGACGAACAAGCCGGTGAACAGCATGCGCTGGACATCGAAGCTTTGCTCGCCGATATGGAACCAGGGGCGCGTCATGGCGCGGCCCACAGCCTGCAGCACCGGAGATTCGGCATCCCAGCCGTAAATCTGGAACAAGCAGACGGCGGCAACCACGGCCAACAGCAGGCGCAGCAGCTGGTGCAAGGGATCTATCACATCCTGCGCCCACAACACGCCACGGTCCGAATAACTCAGCGCCTGGTTTTTCAAGCTGTTGCACAGGTCATGCAGCACGCCGCGCACGATATACCAGCCCACCACCACCAAGAGCAGCCAGGCCAGATGGCCGGCCATGGCCCAGGCCAGATTGACGTAGCCGGCCACGCCCAGCGAGGCAGCGCCCAGCATAAACGCCAGAAACAAAAAGCTGGCCAGACGGGCGATTTTGTACCAGCGAGAAGGAGCCACGCGCTTCAGCCAAGCCAGCACGCGCGGCCGCAGGTGCAGCGCGGCCAAAAATGCGCAAGCGATGAACAGCATGAAAGCGCGTTCCGCCAAGGCCAGCAGCTCGTCGGTAATGATGTCGAGGTGGCCCAGCATCAAATACAGCGCCAGCAGCACGCTGAGCACGATGAACCACTGGTAGACTCGGTAAAGGTTTTGTTTCCACTCGGCGCGCGCCACCAGCGGCGAGAGCAGCAACCAATAAGCCAGGCCCAGCGGCAAGCGGCCGCCGAACCACAGCGCAAAACTCAAGCTCAACAGGGTGAACGCGCGCGCGTCCACGTCCACCATCCAGCCCGCCGTCAGGCTGAGCAGGCAGAACGACAGGCTTAAGCGGTTGTCGCGCAGCAAGGCCAGGGCCACCGTCAGCGCCGTGGCGGAAAACCCGGCGCCGTGCTGCAAATCGGCTGCCGCCTGCAACGTGGGCAAGCGGGCGATCTGCCGCCAACACCACAGCCACGAGGCCGTTAATGCCAGCAGCGCAAACAGGTGCGCCGCATCGCTCTGGGTCATGGCACGCCAATACTGAATGGCAACTTCCTGGGCGGTTTTGAGCAGGGTTTGCGGTAGCAACAGGGTTTCGTGCAACAACGCTTTCCACTCGAAAAATTCGCCGGGCAGCTTATGGCGCGCCGTCAGGCTGCGTTTGAGGGTTTCCTGATAGATTTGGTGGGCGGTTTCGGCAACTTTGCCGGCCTGCTTGGTCAGTTGTTGCAGCGTGCTTACCTGCCGGGCGAATTGCTCGATGAGGTCGCCGACGATTTGCTGCTCGCGGCGGAGTTTTTGTTGAATGGCCGCCTTATTGGACTGGCGTTTTTGCTTGACCGCCAACAGTTGCCGCAATACGTCCGATTTGCCCTGGGTCAGGTTGAGGGCTGCGTTGAGTTCCTGGTTGATGCCGTCCACCTCTTCGACGATGCTCGCCAGGCGCGGCGCCGCCAAGTCCTTGCCGCGCAGCATGCCCGCCAATTGATTGAGGGAGTAGGCGGCTTTTTCCGCTTGCAGCTGCACCTTGAGCAAATAGCTGGATTCGTCCGCCTCTTTGATTTGGGTCAGCAGCAGGCTTTTGCCGGCTTCCGCATCGGGAGTGCTGCCGGTAACGGTGCCGAGTTTTTCATGCAGGGCGGTCGATAGGGACAATAACCGGTCGGATTCCAGTTTCAGATGCTTTTCCAGCTCGATCAGCGCGGCTTCACGCTGGTTTGATTGGATGGCGGCATAGCGCTCGTTTAAAAGGCTCCAATACTCTTTGACCAGTTGCAGCTTTTCTTTGATCAATTGGCCGCGTTGATTCCACAGCGTTTGCTGTTCGCGCTCCAGCGCCAGCAGGTTGTGTTTTTCCGCCAATTGCTGTTCAATTTTGCCGGCCAGGACGCGTTCGGCATTTTGCAGCGTGCCGGCGCGCAGGCTTTTGAGTTTGTCCTGCAGCTGTTCGATGGCGGTCGCCAGATCGTTCTGTGTATGCGCCGTCTCCAGCAGATCCAGTTCGGTGGACTGTAGTTCGATTTCTCCCGCCTCTTTTTCCAGGCGGGTTTCTTCCAGCAGCGCGGCATCGACGGCCACGGCGTCGCCGGCATCGCGCAGCTTTTGCAGATCGGCGCGCTTTTTTTCCACAGTGCCGCGCAAGCGGTCGATGCTGCTTTTTTGTTCATCCAGATCGTGGCGGCGCGACGCCACCACGTCGGTGGTGGTGGCCGGTATGGCCAGGGAGAGGGTAGGGGAAAAGGCCAGCAGCAGGATCGTGGCGAAGCAGCTGATCCATGCGTTGCGGCGATTAATAAAAACACTCACAGCGCGAAAACAGTTTTCAAAGCGTGGTCAATGGCTTTCAGGGTGTCACCATCAAGCTCGCCCCGTATTTGCACAAGGCGGGCGCGATGGTCGATGGGGCGCGTTTGCAAACAATCAGCGAGTGAAAGCTTGCTCAGGCCATTCAGGATTGACGGCGCAATTTCAATGTTGGTCCAGATTTTTGCTTTTTTAGCGCTCCATTCGGTGATTGGAACAACTTGAATAACCGGTACACGTTGGTTGTAAACGTTGTTGGTAACGATGACACAGGGTCTGGTTTTTCCGGTTTCCGAGCCTTGAACGGGGTCGAGGTTGACATCGATCACCATGCCGCGCTGGAGTTTGCTCATGGAGGCCAATCGACAATAGCGGATTCAGTTAATGCTTTCAGCTCTGATTCTTCCTCGTAGATTTTCGCGTAGAGTTCCGCTGATTCCTGCAAACCTTGCGTTTCCACATCCTGGCGCAGTTTGTCTAGCGCGTTGCGTACCACTGCGCTCGCGTCTTTAAATCCATAGCCTTTGCACTGTTCCAAAAAGTGGATGTGAGATTCCTCAAGCTCGAACTTTGCCTGGATCATGTTTTAAAACCTTCTGCGTTAAAGCATCAACGCCCCGGATGCACCAGCGCCTTGATATCGCGGTTCAGCAGTTCGCTGTCGCCCAGGTTGAGCTCGATCATGCGGCGCAGTACCGTTACGCTGTCCAGGTCGATATGATCGCAGCGATACCCCACCAGGTTATCCTGCTCGTGGGACAAGGAAACCTGCATGTGTATGGCCAGGCCACCTTCCAGCAGAATTTCGACGCGGTCGACGGCGGCGGCTTTCGCCAGCCATTCCTCCGGTAACTCCACCAGGCAGCCTTTGAAGGAAATATCCAGCACCTTGCACGGCGTATAGGCTTCGCCGATGTAAACGAAAGCGCTGGTGTGATAAACGATGCGGTGAAAACCGCGTTTTTCATCGCTACGATGTTCCGTCATGGTCATGACTCCCGGAAAAATTGCAGCTTATGCTTGCCGATTTCAAGCAAATCGCCGTGGTTGAGTTGAATGGTTTTGTTGCCCACCGGGGCGTGGTTCACTTTAACGCGCTGGTCCTGATCGATTGCGCTGAAAAAATAACCACCCTGGCGCTTGGCGATGACGGCGGCGCCGTCCTGTCCCGGCTTGCCAAGCTGGGTCATGGCGCTTTGCAACGGCGTGACGCGGCCGATGTGGCTGCCGGACATCCATTGCAAAAAAGCGTCTCCGTCCGGGGGATTATCGCCGGGTGCGTCGGCTTGATGCGCCTTGCCGGGTTGATCGTTACCCGGTTCCTCCACATAAAACAGCATGTAGTCACTGATGCCGATGCGGTCGCCGTCGTTCAGCAGGTGTTCCCGTACCGCTTTGCCGTTGTAAGTGACAGGGAAACCGCCGTCGCCCTGGCGCAGCACGCTGGTGCCGGGGCCGAATTGAATGGCTGCGTGCAGCGGCGCAATCCCCGCGGCGGGAATAATGATGTCGTTGGTAGCGTCGCTGCCGACGGTGATGACGCCATTGCTGAAAGAGTATGCCCCCAGCACGCGGCCTTGATGGATGAGGGTCAGTGTTGCCATGAAGTATCGATGAAAACGGCCATTTGCCGCGGATAGTATAACAATCCACTCGCCGCCCCGGCGCAGAAGTTCGGAGGTTGTCCCTGCCTCCTGTTTATGCAGGACAGGCGTTGATCAGTCAAAGTCGCCTGTAAATCAGGTCAATGCTTGAATCCCGGCAAAATTATCGTGTGGTGTATGCTTTTCATGTATGCCAACCCGGCTCACATATCGCTGAATCAAATGACCAACTTCTACGTCGAATTGAAACCTTTCTCCGACTTCATGGATTTGACGCGTCCCGAGCTTTATCAGTGCGCACCCGCTGATTGGCTCGTGGCCATCACCGACGTGCGTGGCTCGACGGACGCCATCAGGGCCGGCCATTACAAATGGGTAAATATGGCGGGCGCCACCACCATCGCGGCGTTGGCCAACGTTTTGGGTAGCACCGATTTTCCGTTCGTTTTCGGTGGCGACGGCGCTGCCGCGCTGGTGCCGGGCGATAAGCGCGCCGGGATCGAGCGCGTGCTGAACGCTGCTCGCGCCCACGCCGAAGCAGCGTTCGGACTCAAGCTGGTCACCGGATTGATCGCGCACAGCGAACTCATTGAGGCAGGGGCGCCGATCAGCGTTGCCCGTTTTCTTTTGCCGGGAGGACCATCGATCGCCTTTTTCAGCGGCGAGGGGTTGGCGCTGGCGGAACAGTGGGTCAAGTCGGGGCGCGGGCTTATTGCCGAGCAGGTGCCTGGCGATGAAACCCATGCGCTCAAAGGACTCTCCTGCCGTTGGGCGCCGCTCGAAAGCGCGCGCGGTGCGATGCTCTCGCTGTTGGTGCGTCCACGCGGGCAGGGTGAGTCAGCGCTGACAACACTGCATCGGCTGCTGGCCGAGATCGAGCGGCTCGTCGATCTTGAAGCGCCTGAGGCCAATCCCATCAAAATACGCCGGCTGGAAGCCGAGCGCATCTGGACTGCCGCCCGTGCCGAAGCGCGTCTGCAGGGGCTGCGGCCTTTCTGGCTCATCGTCGGCAAAATCGCCGGCGAAATGCTGTTGGTGCGTGCACTGCGCCAGCTGGGCGTGAAGTGCGCAGGTCTGGATATTCCCGGCTATATCGACTCGCTGCCGAGGCATTCCGATTTCAGAAAGTTCGACGGCACGCTGCGCATGGTCATCGATTGCACGCCCGGCATGCAGGCGGCGCTACGTGCCTTGCTGGAACGCGAACGCGCCGCCGGCGCGATTTGTTTCGGACTGCACGCCTCTTCCAGCGCGCTGATGACCTGTTTTTTGCAGCGACTGGAAAACGGCGGACACGTGCACTTCGTCGACGGCAACGACGGCGGCTATGCCATGGCCGCCGTCGAACTCAAGGCGCAGATCGCGGGCCAATGCCGACAGGACATAGCCCATCGAAGCGCCGGTTGTAGCGTGGGGAGGGGGTAGCATGGATGCCGTTTGACAAGCGCACGGTTTTGTCCGCACTCACGGTAGCGGGTTGGCGACGGTCTCGGGGCTGAGGTTGGCCCATCGCGCTCGTTCAAGGGGATTTATGGGGGACGGCTATGGATGAAATCTAGCCGTTGAGACGGCGGTGCCAGTAAAGCTGGCGTCCCCAAGGGGGTTCGAACCCCTGTTGCCGCCGTGAGAGGGCGAAGTCCTGGACCGCTAGACGATGGGGACGTACAAGATGCGCTAGTTTAACCGAAAACGCCGGGGCACGTAAGGCGCTTATTCCTTGACGCTGCCCAGCATCAGCCCTTCGATGTAGTATTTTTGCAGCAATAAAAACAGCAGCAGCACCGGTGCTATGGTCAGCACCGAACCCGCCATCATCAACTCGGTATCCTGCACGTGTTCGCCCAGCAGATTGGCCAGGGCCACGGGCAGGGTATATAAATCCTGATCGGCCAACAGGATCAGCGGCCACATGAAATCGTTCCAGCAGCCCAAAAACGTAAAAATCGCCAGCGTGACCAGGATGGGCTTCAGCAACGGCAATACCACCCAGCCATAAACCTGAAATTCTCCCGCGCCATCCACGCGCGCCGCGTCCAGCAGGCTGTCGGGTAGGGTCAAGGCGTACTGGCGTATCAGGAAAATGCCGAAAATGCTGGCCATGCCGGGCACGATCAAACCGGTATAACTGTTTACCCAGCCGAAATTTTTCAGCATTAAAAATAAAGGCAGCATGGCGACTTGCGCCGGCAATATCATGGATGCCAGCAAGACGCCGAACAGGGTTTGCCGTCCCGGAAACCTGAGCTTGGCAAACGCATAGCCGGCCATGGAGTTGAACAGCAGCGACAATGCGGTGACCGCCAAAGCCACGCCAAAGCTGTTCAGCAAATAGCGGCCCAGGTTCAAGCGCTGGAACAATACCTGGTAGTGGTCCAGCGTGGGGTGGTCGGGAAACAGCGGCGGTGGAATTTGCGTGGCGTCCATGGCGGGCATCAGCGACACGGCGAGCATCCACAGCAGTGGAAATAGCGTCAGCAAGGCACCCAGCAGCAGCAGGCCGTTGATCAGCAGTTTTTGCAGCGCGGTAGCCATCTCAATATAGCCGCTTCAAGCGCAGTTGCAGCCAGGTGCCGGCCAGAATGATGGCGAACAACACCAGGGCCAGCGCCGCTGCAAATCCCATGTTCCACCACTTGAAGCCTTCCTGGTACATCAGCAGCACCATGCTCAGCGTGGCGTTGTTGGGGCCGCCCTGGGTCATGACGTAGGGCTCGCCGAATAGCTGGAAATAGCCGATCAGGGTGACGACGGTGACGAACAAAAAAGTGGGGGCCAGCAAGGGCAGAGTGACGTAGCGGAATTGCTGCCAACCGCTGGCTCCGTCCAGGGCGGCGGCTTCATATAAGCGGCCGGGCACGTTTTGCAGGCCGGCGACGAAAATGATCATGTTGAAGCCGAAGTTTTTCCAGACCGCCAGCAGCATGATGGCTGGCATGGCCCAGTCTGGATCGCCCAGCCAGTCGATAGGGGGAATGTCGAAACGGCTCAGCGCGTAATTCAAAAAGCCGTAGCGGGGATGCAGCAAATAGCGCCAGACCACGGCCACCGCCACCAGCGTGGTGACCACCGGCAGAAACAGGGCCGAGCGGAATACCGGTTTGCAGCAGGCCAGGGGATGGTTGACCAGCAGTGCCGCGCCCAAAGAAACGCATACCGACAGCGGGCCGCCCACCACCACGAAATACAGCGTGTTTTTCAGCGCCAGCCAGAACAGTGGAGCCTGTAACAGCTGCCGGTAGTTGTCCAGGCCGACGAAGCGCATCCGGCCATAGTCGCCCAGGGCGTATATGTCGAAGTCGGTAAAGCTGAGCAGCAAACCGGCCAGCACCGGCAGGAAAAAAAACAGCGCGATCAACGCCAGGGCGGGTGCCACGAAGCACAGCGCGGCACGGCGCTGGGCGGCGTATTCCTGCTGGGACAACGAATAGGGCACGGGAAAAAACGCTTGCAAAATCAGCCTCCAGCATACGATAACCTGGAATAAAGGCAAAGCCTTGGGGTAGGTATTCGTATGGCGGGTTGTTGATAATAGTTTGCATTATGGCGTAATATGATGGCATACACTTCAACATTGACAGCGTCTATTGCCATGTACGTATGTATCTGCAAAAAAGTCACTGATAACCAAATTCGCCGCGCCGTGCTCGACGGGAAAGTGTCCCACCTGCGCCACTTGCGGCAAGCCTCCGGTGCCTGTACCGATTGCGGTCTTTGTTGCCGTCAGGCGGGCAAAATCATTCAGGAAACGTTGAAAGAAACCGAGTTGCTGGAGTCTTGCCTGCCGGCTTTGTAGCCGGCAGGCGTCGTTCTGGAGGGGATAAAGCCTTATTACGTTCTCACTGCGCTGCGATGTGCAGATCGGCAAGGTCGAGTTTGACGCCGACTATCGTCACCAAAGCGCCTTGATCCGTTTCTATCAGCGTATTTTTGCCGTGATGCGCGATGGATATGTCGTCCAGGGTCAATGCCTGATCCAAAACGAATTTATCCTGCTGGGCATTGAATGATTTCAGGCGATCAGCTCCTGGTCCTTCCGCCAAAACGATGGTGTCTTTGCCCCCTCCCGCACGCAACAGGTCACTGCCGCCGCCGCCGTCCAGCAAGTCGCTCCCTTTGCCGCCGATGAGCGTGTCGTCGCCTTTGCCGGCGTTGAGCACGTCGTTGCCGTCACCGCCCCGCAAAATGTCTTTGCCGTTGCCGCCTTCGAGTATGTCGTTGCCGCCAAGTCCCATCAGCTTGTCGTTACCCTTGCTGCCGCCTTTGTTGAGAATATCGTCTTGGTCCGTACCCCGGATTTTGTCGGCCTTGTCTCCGCCGATAACAATGCCGGCGGTAACGGGTGGATTGCCGGTCAAATCTACAACGAGTGGGGTGCCGGTCAAATCTACGGAACCGGTTTCCAATATCGAGCCCGTTTTCAGAAAATCGTCATAATAGATGGGATAAAAATAGCCGTTGCTTGCCGTCGTCGTGGTTTCTTCCAGCAGTTTTCCGTCATTGTCGTAAGATAATGCGCGTGTCGTCGAATACTCCGGATCGCCTTTGCCGTCATAATTTTGCAACTCGGTTTCCGACGTCAATAATCCATCGCTGTTGTAAGTCCATTCTTTGCGGTAGATTTCTTCGGTGGTTCCGTCTTTGTCGACGTCGGCGGAATTGATTTGCAAAATCGAAACGCCGTCGGCCTCGTAAACATAGGAAGTCTGGTATACGTCGTCGAAAGTGCCGTCGCCGTTATAATCGGAGCTGTTGATTTCCGAAATCAGGTTTCCCGCTCCGTCATAGGCCAGGTCTCTGACATAATTTGAAACGCTGCTTTCGGTGTTTTCTCCGGTTTGGCTTTCGCTGCGATACTCGCTGCTGTCGGAAGTAAGCCGGCCTTCGTTATCGTAGGTCAGGGTCCTGCTGGAGTTCGATATATACTCCGGATTACCGTCGCCGTCATAATCGCTGCTATAGTTACTGGTTTCGACGGTCAGATAACCTTCGGCATTGACGACGCGCATCACCGCCGAGACCGAGTTGTCATACGCCGTGGACATTATATATGTCGTGTTGTTTCCATCCTGGCTTTTGGTGGTGCTCGTTTCATACTCGGGCTGTCCGTCTCCATCCGCATCCGACATGGAGGACTCGGAAATAATATTGCCGTTGGGGTCGTAGCTGGCGCTGTAGGTGTATTCGCTGGCGCCGTCGTTATTGTAATCGGAGAAATTGTTGGTAGACCTGATGACGCCGTTATCGTCATAAGTGATCATGGAAACATTATCGTCGACGCCGTCATTGCTGTAATCGTTGCGGGTTTCCTCTTCTACCTTATTTCCCGCTTCGTTGTAGCCATAAATCGTCGTATTGCTGCTGTCGACGCCGTCGTTGTCGTAGTCGTCGGTGGTGGCGATGCTTTTTACCAGGTTGTCCGCCGTATATTTATACTCCTGCGTCGAAGTGTTGTCGTCGACGCCGTCGTTGTCATAATCCGAACGGGTAACTACCGAAATCAGGTTGCCGTCGCTGTTATAGGTGGATGTTTTGTGGTAGCTGTAATCCGTCTTGCCATCATTATCCGAATCCGTCGAACCTGTTTCAGTGACTGGATTGCCGTCTCGATAGCCAAAGCTGATGCTCGACGAATAGTCAATTTTGCCGTCGCTATCGTAGTCGGTGGTGGTGGTTTCGGAAATTTGTTTTCCGCTCGCGGCGTCGTATTGCAAAGACCTGACGGTGGTGGAATTGCTGCTGTGCGGTAGGATTTTCGGCAGATCGATAGGATCTATGGGAAGTGGATCGATTTCAGAAATATCAGGTATTTCCGACAGAGGCGATTCTTGCGATATCAGTGGGATAATGTTCGTCGCGGAGAGGTCGGGCGTTTCGGTGTCAAATAAGAATGACATGATTATTCTCCTTCAAATGAAATTAACGGCATGGAAAAACAAACTATACGCCGATTTTCGGCGATTTAAACCCTAAGCCACGCGCAATCCGAGATGCTCTACAAAAGGCAGAAAATCCCGGTCTGAAAACAACAATGCATGGCCGTGTTCTATACAAAACGTCGCGATGATGACGTCCGGGGTTTTGCGAATGGTGATGCCGCGTTTGCGCAACAGGCGGTAATTGTTTGCGCTCCGGATCGCCAGTTTGCACCCCAGCATGTCGAATACGGTCAAGGTGGTGAGCAACTGTTTTGCGGTGTGGTAGTCGGCGTCGGCGCGAAAGCCTTGCAATACTTCCGTCAGTATCAAATCGCCGATACCCAGCAGTTTCACGCCCAACAGGGCATCGAGCCGGTGGGTGGCCGCGGTTTCGCGACCGTTGAAATAGTCGATCCAGACGCCGGAGTCCACCAGAATCATGTGTCGGTCCGCATCGCGTCCAGATCGCCTTCCCAGGCCAGTTTGCCGCGAAAAGCCTTGATGGCTTCCTGCTTTTTCAGTCTGACCAAGGTCATCAAGCCCATCTCCACCACTTCCCGCTTGGTTTTTGCGCCGGTTATCCGGAGCGCGTCGGCTATCAGTACATCGTCGATTTCAATGTTGGTGCGCATGGGTTTACCCTCTGAGGTGTATATTTATGGGAATTCATACACAAGCCTAGACGGCCTTTGAGGCCAATGCAAGAAGGATTACAGTCCAATTCTAATCGGCCACAGCGCCGCTCAATGCCCGGAATCCGGCCAATTCCGCCTCGGCGGCGCTCAAATAGCCGTCCGCTTGCAGCAATTGCGCGCGGTGCAGGTGGTAGCCGGCTTCCGGCCAGTGGCGCAGTTCGACCGGCATGCCGTCGTCCATGGCTTTGCCGTCGCTGTGCAAACGATCCAGCAGCGATAACAGTTCATTGCCGGTGAGCCAGCTGACCAGCCCGGTTTTTTGCCGGCGCTGGGCGATGGGGGCCTGCCATTCGATCACGGGGCGGTCATCCCGGTTACCAGGCGCGTTTTGATAAAGCCTGCGCAACGCGGCATCGCCGGCCACCAGCCGCGCGGCCAACGGCACGATATCGCGTTCGCCGAACAATGCCGGCTGATCCTGCAAGGGCAGCGCCGCCGCGAATGGTCCGGCCCGCGCGCGCGCCAACAGGCCCAGCACGGGCCGTTCCACCGAAAAATCACCGCGCCACAGGCTCACGTCGGGAAAGGCGAGTTGCAGCGTGTGCACGATGCCGGCAAACGCATCCGGCGACAATTGATAAGCCGGCAACCACTGCATGAACCAGCCGCCGTCGTGCAGGCGGCGGCGCACCGTTTGAAAATGTTCCAGCGTGTAGAGATTGCCGGCGCCCGCTTCCCAGGGTACGAACAAATCCGCGACGATGACGTCATAGCGTTGTCCGGCGGCGGTCAGCTGGTTGCGGCCATCGTCCGGCACCACGCGCGCTTTGGGTGATTGCAGCAAACCGTGCTGATGTGCGCCGAAGTATTCCCTGGCCGCCGTCACCGCGCCCGGCAACAGTTCCGCCACCGTGATCCGGCCCGCGCCGGCGGGCAGCGCGCCGCCGGCGCTGATGCCGGTACCGAGTCCCAGGAAAAACACCTGTTGCGGTTGAGGGTGCAGGCGCACCGGCAAATAGCCCAGCAGCGCTTCCTGGCGGCGCGAGGCGCTGCCGCCCAAGGTGTAGTGATTGTTGACCTTGATGCGCCGCTGGCCGTCGTCTTTTTGCACCACGGCAACCGTGGCGGCGCTGTCTTCCTGCAGCCACAGCAGTTTTTCATCGGTCTCCAGGCGCAGCGGCAACACGCTCGACACGTCCAACAGCGTAAAGGCCGTCAGTCCCACCGCCACGGGTTGCCATAAACGTTCACGCCAGGCGCACGACCACGCCAAGCCGAATGCCGCCAGCAAGTAAACCAGCGCCAGGCAGCGTATGGACTCCCACAAACCCAGCCAGGGTAGCAGCACAAAACCGGCCAGCAGCGCGCCGGCAATGGAACCGGCGGTATTCACTGCCAACAGCTGACCGACCGCTTGCGGCAAAGCGCCGCCTTGACGCAAGTCATCCAGCAGGCGCGGCAACAATGCCCCCAGGCAGAGTAAAGGCAGGCCGATGACTTTCAGCACCAGCCACAACACCGCCGCCACGTAGGTCGGCCAATCCTGTCCCGCTCCGATGTATTGCAGGCCGTCGGTAGCTTCCAAAAACAGGGTAGGGGTGGCCGCTACCGCCAAACCGGCGGCGGTGAGCAGCAAAAACGCATCTTCCGGCAGTGCGCGCCGCCGGCGTGTTAAACCATGCGCCAATAGCGCGCCTCCGGCCAGGCAGAGCAGAAATACCGTCAATACGGCGGCAAAGGTGTAGACGGAGTTTTGCAGCACTTGGGCGAACATGCGCGTCCACAGCACTTGCAGGGCCAGAATAGCCAAGCCAGACCACAGCGCCAGTGCTCGCACCGGCCAAGCCAGGCGTTGCGGTGAGGTGGGCATGGCTGCGCGGGGCTGAGGCGGCATCGGCAACACGCAAGCCAATAGGCCCGCGCCGGCGCTCAGCGCTATCGCCACCGTGTAAGTGCCGCCATAACCCAGCCAGCCGGGCAATACGAAGCCGGCGGCCAGCGCGCCCAAGGCCGCGCCCAACACATTGGCGGCATACCAGCCGGATAAGCCGTGGCTGATCGTCAAACGGCTTAACGCCGGCAAGCTGCCGCCCATGAAAAATGCCGAAGGCAACAATGCCGCCAAAGCCAAGCCGAACTTGACCGCCAGCAGCCAAGCATAATCCGCCTGCAAGCGTTCAAACAACCAGGGGTAAATGAGCCGGTAAGCGTCGGGCAGGAAAAAATACAGGCAGGCAAACACGGCGGCGGCCAGCTCCAGGCCGCCATACAGCCGCAACGGCCGGGTGGAGCGGGCGGCGGCTTTGCCCCAACCGAGGCCGCCAGCCGCCAGACCGAGAAAGAACGCCGCCAGGGTTACCGCTGCCGCTGGACTGGTGGCGCCGAACAGCAAACCCAAAGCGCGCATCCAGCAGACTTCATACAGCAGTGCGCTGGCTCCGGACAGAAGATATAGGCCGGCGATTATCCAAGTTGTGGTCACGGTCGGTTTATGGAGTGCGCCGGCAGAGCGTTAGCGGCGACGGCGCTATGGCTTTCGAAGCGTTGGGTTGTGGACTATCCAGGTTCGTAGTTCGGGAAGCCGGAGCTTCCCGAACCTCGTTTCCAAGCGGGGGTTGGGGAACGAGTCTACGAGCCAATGCGCCGGTTTAATTGGCATTGCTCCATACATACCAGTTGGGTGCGGCCCAGACCCAGTAACCGGCTTTGCCTTTTTTCCCGCACCAACTGCCGCCTGCCCAATAACCGTAATCGGTAAATGCGCCATACTTTGCGGCATCTTTGGGACAGCTGATGGTTTGTATCAGGCCGGAATACTTGCCGTTGGCTGAATTCGCCGTGCTGGGCGGGCCGTTATCCGCCAGACTATTGCTGGCCCATACGTACCAGGTTGGGTTGACCCACACCCAGTAACCGGCCTTACCTTTTTGTCCACACCATGTGCCGCCGCCCCAATAGCCATAATCGGTAAAGTCGCCGTATTTGGCGCTATCGGACGGGCACGTCAGTTGTTGAATGAATCCTGAATATTTGCCGTTGGCGGAGCTGATATCCGCTGCTTGCGCCGTGGGGGCGGTTCCTGCCATCAGGATGCCGATAATGCCAAGGATTTTGAGGGTTTTTATTTTCATATCTCTATAATACTCCAATGGTTAAGCGTATCACTTGGCAGTCGGATAATTAAAGCATTACATGCAGGTTATCGTCCCGCCAACCACAAACGCAAGCGCAATCCCCATTCCGTGCTATAGCCGACCGCCGTATAGCGAATATCGCCGTCCGGCCCCAGGATAAAAGCCACGGGTACGCCGCGTATTCCATAACGCGCAGCGGCCAGCGCTGCATCGTCCAGCAACACCGGCATGGTGATGCTGCGTTCTTTGAGGTAGCGCCCAACCGTTAGGGCGTCACCGGACTGCATCGCCACGCTGATCATCGGCACATCCGCCGCCAGTGCGTCGATATTGTGCTGCATGGCTTTGCACACACCACACCAGACGGCCCAGAAATAGACCAGGGAGGGTTTGCCGCGCAGTTGCGCCAGCTCGAATGGCTGGCCGCTCAGCGTAACACCGGATAGAGGCGGCGCCATGCCGTCCACTACGTCGCGATCCTGAAACAGCCGTACGCCCAGCACCATCAGTAAAAATAAGGCAAAGGGCAGTGTTTTGCGCAAATGTTTCATTGTCCGCCTGGAACCGCCAACATACGCGCAAAATAATCGTCGATATTTTGCATAAAATTATCCAGCGAATTTAACTGGAAAATAAACGCCATATTGCCGCGGATGCTTTTCGCTTCTATGGTGAAGCTGATATCCAAAGCGATAACCGTATCGTCATCGCCATATCCCGGAATATCCAGTACCTGGGTGCACAGCCCCCGCATAAACACGGGCAACGATGCATTGAATTGCACGTGTAAAATATTGGCAAAGGTAGAAACGCAGGAATTCAAGACGATATTGCCGATTTCACTCATCGCTTCCTGCTCCATTTCATGAATGGATTCGCCAGGAACCGTTCCTTTCAATATTTCCCGCACCAGCTCCAGGCTGCTGGCTTCCGGAAAAACCAGCAGCGCCTCGGTTTCCAGACCGCCTTCATAACGCTGTGAAACGCAGCAAATATGCTCCGCGGAATCTTTCAACAGGGTGCCGGCAATTTGCCGGGCGTCGCAAAAATCCATGGTGGGCACGATCAGCGAAACCGATTCGCCGGTCATGGCGCTCATGGAAGCTGCCGCCCGGCCCACGCCGATATTGAAAATTTCAAACAAAGCATCGAGCTGTGTTTCCGTGAAAGTTCTCATGTTGCGGCTTCCAATACGGCAATCATGCGATGGACGCGCTCTTCGGTAATGGGTTTTTCCACAAACTCGACGCCGATGTCGGCCGCCCTGGCTTTGGTCGAATCCTGTATGTTGGCGGTCAATACAAAGATGGCCACGGCCGGGTTTGCCGCGTGCATTTGCCGGGCTGCGTCCAGGCCACTCATGCCGGGCATGTTGACGTCGACGGTAATCAGGTCGGGAGTATAGTGCTCCAGCAGCTTTAAAGCGTCTTCGCCGCAACCGGCTTCCTCGAAAACCCAATCTTCATGTTTGCGCTGGATAATCGTGCGCACCAACATGCGGGAAACACGGCTGTCATCCACGATTAAAATTTTTTTCATGGCGGGATTGTATCGAGGCTTATTGAAACCATTAAGGTTATACCCGCGACGTAATCGTTCACGCCCCCCACCTTTATCCCCCTCTCCCACCGGGAAAGCCGCCGCGAAGCGGTATCACTAAGGCTTCTGGAGAGGGCTGGGGTGAGGGCATAAAAAGCGGGGGGGCGTGAACGATTACCCCGCGACTAGCCCGCCAGCTCCGGCAAGCCCACGACGTTATAACCGCCGTCCACGTACATGATTTCACCGGTAATGCCGGAAGCCAGATCGGAACAGAGGAAAGCGGCCGCATTGCCGACTTCTTCGATGGTGACGTTTTTGCGCAACGGCGAGGCTTGTTCGCCCTTGGACAGCATTTCGCGAAAGTTTGCGATGCCGGCGGCGGCCAGGGTTTTGATCGGGCCCGCCGAAATGGCGTTGACGCGGGTGCCCTCCGGTCCCAGTGCGCCGGCCAGATAGCGCACGTTGGCTTCCAGGCTGGCTTTGGCCAGGCCCATGACGTTGTAATTGGGCACGATGCGCTCGGCGCCCAGATAGGTCAGCGTCAGCAGCGCGCCGTTGCGGCCGGCCATCTGCTTGCGCCCGGCCTTGGCCAGGGCGGCAAAACTGTACGAGCTGATATCGTGCGCGATACGGAAGTTTTCGCGGGTCACTGCGTCCAGGTAATTGCCGTCCAAGGCTTCGCGCGGCGCATAGGCCACCGAGTGCACGATGCCGTCCAGACCGTCCCAGTGCTGGCCCAGTGCGTTGAACATGGCGTCGATTTCTTCGTCGCTGACCACGTCGCAAGGAAAAGTAAACGTAGACCCCACCTCGTCGGCCATTTTTTCCACCCGTTCCTTGAGCTTGTCGTTCTGATAGGTAAAAGCCAGTTGCGCGCCCTGGCGGTGCATGGCGGCGGCGATGCCCCAGGCGATGGAACGATTGCTGGCGGCGCCGACGATCAATATACGTTTATCTTGCAAGAACCCCATGGATGACTCCCGTTTTTATTGGTGGTGAGAAAAAACTTTAACAACAAAGTATCACTGAGCCGGGCCGGCATGTCCAGGGTAGGCGCCGCCCGGCGAGCATTTA
>SCQD01000047.1 GCA_004299145.1 Methylococcaceae bacterium
GGCGGCCGATACGCGAGTAGTCGCCATCGGCCGCCAGCGAGAGTAATTCATTTTCATCGGCCTCGTCTGCGGTTTCTTCGTTAGGGTGGATTCCCACCGATACGGAAATACCCGGATAAGGGTCTATCAAAGCGCGCATGGCGGGATAATCCATTAAATTGATGGCCACGCACAACATGTGGCTTATTTCGGCCTGATGGGTTTCACGCACGAACCGGTCGAAATCATCGCCGTAAGGTTTTAAGTTCAGGCGGTCAAGGTGACAGTGGGAATCGATGAACATGGACGGTTATTTTCAGCCTCGTATTATTTCGCCCTGGCAAGCCGCCACCAGGCGATGCAGATTTCTTCAAGGAGTAACTGGCGATTCAATTGCGCGTTGTTGGCCAGTTGGCGCTTGCTGCGCTGCAAGATTTCGGCAAACTCGTGGATGCGGTCGGGCGGGAGAATCCGGCCGGTGTTTGGCGTCGCCGTGGCCTGGCTGAGTTTGAGTTCCTGGATCGCCCAGCCGTATAGCCAGTCGATCAGCATTTCCAGCGGCACCTGTGTCAGCTGGGCAGCCGCTTGCACCGGTTCGGCGCGCTTACCGGCAAATGCCGGCCATAACTTGAACAGCTGCTCGCGCTTTTCCAGCAGCCCGCTTTGCATTAATTCCAATGCTTTCAAGGGGGCGCCGGCTGCGGCGGCCAGCGCGGTTTCCGCCGATGGCGCCGGTGCCTGGGTATGCAGCCAGGCCAGCGCCGTTTCACGCGCCGGTGGCGCCACGGGCAGGCGCTGACAGCGGCTGATCAGGGTGGCCGGCATGGCGCTGGGCATGGCGCTGATCAGCAGCAGCAGGGTGCGTTCAGGCGGTTCTTCCAGGGTTTTCAGCAAGGCATTGGCGGCCGAGGCGTTCATGGCGTGGGCGGGGTCCAGCACGACCACCCTGTGGCCGTTGTATTGTGGTTTTAAGTTGAGCTTGCCGATGAGCCCCCGCACCATGTCTACCGGGATGGCTTTGCCCGGTTCTTCCGGTTGCGCCACCACATAATCAGGGTGAGTGCCCGCCGCCAGCAAGCAGCAGCCGGCGCAATGACCGCAGGCGTGTTGGCCCGGCTCCTGGCACAACAATAACGCAGCGAAAGTTTCGGCCAGGTGCCGTTTGCCCAGCCCCTGGCGGCCGGTGATCAGTATGGCTTGCGGCATACGCTGCTCGCGCCGGTAATTCATCAGGCGCTGCCAGGGGGGGGCCAGCCAGGGGTAAAGGGAAGCGTGCATTTTTTCACTCCCTCACGTTGCGTAGCGGGGCAGCGTGAGCAGGATGGGGGGCTGCGGATTCTGCTGGTTCGGCTGGTTCCCAACCTCCAGGTTGGGAACCCGGTCCTGGAAGCTCCGGCTTCCCGTGCGGAAACAGGAAATCGGAATTTTCAAGACGGCTTTTGCTGGTCGCGCGGCGAGTCTCGGGAAGCGGGAGCTTCCCGGGCCGCGTTCCCAAGCGGAGCTTGGGAACGAGCTGAAAAGAGAGGTATGCATTTACAACAGGTCCAGCCATTGCAGCAGCAGTGTGGCAATGTGTTGCTGGACTTCCGGCAAAGGGCGCGAGGCGTCCACCCGCTGGATGCGTTGCGGTTCACTGGCGGCGCGATCCGCGTAGGCTTGCCTGACTTTGACGTAAAACCGTTCAGTTTCCGTATCAAAACGATTCGCGTCACCCCTGCCGTGGGCCCGGGCTTTGCCCAGTTCCGGCGGCGTGTCCAGCAACAGGGTTAAATCCGGCCTTAAATCGCCCTGTAGCCAGTTTTCCAGATAGGCGATGCGTTCCTGCGCCAGGCCGCGTCCGCCGCCTTGATAGGCATAACTGGCGTCGGTGAAACGGTCGCACAATACCCATTCGCCGCGCGCCAGGGCTGGGCGTATCACTTGATGCAGGTGCTGTGCCCGCGCCGCGAATATCAGCAGTAATTCGGTTTCGGGTTGCAGGTCGGCCTGTTGCAAAAACAAGCGGCGGATGTCCTCACCCACCGCCGTGCCACCCGGTTCACGGGTAACCCGTACCGTTGCCCCGGCGTGCTGGACCAGCCAGTCGCGTATAAAGTTCAGGTTGACGGTTTTGCCCGCCCCTTCACCGCCTTCCAAAGTGATAAATCGTCCCGGCTTCATGGGTGTGCCTGGTGAGGGTGTAACTGATACTGGTCCACGGCGCGCAGGTGTGCCTCCAGGCTGGAAGAGAACTCGTGGCTGCCGTCGCCTCTGGCGACAAAATACAGGTGGCTGCCGGTCAAGTCGGGGTGCAGCACCGCATGAATGGCGTCGTTGCCGGAATTGGCGATGGGCGTGGGTGGTAAACCGGAACGCGTGTAAGTATTGAAGGGCGTGTCGTTTTCCAGGTCACGGCGGTGAATATTGCCGTCGAAGCGTTCGCCCAGGCCGTATATGACCGTGGGATCGGTTTGCAGCCGCATATTCATTTGCAGACGGCGTATGAAAACGCCGGCGATCAGCGGTCTTTCGCGCGCCACGGCGGTTTCTTTTTCGACGATGGAGGCCAGGATCAACGCTTCATAGGGCTGGGTGAATGGCAGGCCCGCAGCCCGTTTTTCCCAGACGGTAGCCAGCGTGGTCTGCATTTTGCGGTAGGCTAGGCGCAGTATTTCCGATTCTGCGGTTCCTTTGGTAAAAAAATAGGTGTCGGGATAAAAACGCCCTTCCGGTTGCTCGTCCGGTCTACCTAATTTTTTCATCAGATCGGCGGCATCAAGCACGTCGTGTTGCAAAGCCGATTGTTTTTGCAGCATGTCCAGATACTGGCGCAAGGTCCATCCTTCCACCATCGTCAATGCGTGCCGGCGTACCTTGCCGGAGGCAAACAGTTCCATCAGCTGGGCGGCGGTGATACCCGGGTTGATTTCGTATTCGCCGTATTTCAATAATCCTGAGTAATTCCGTTGGCCGGCGGCTTTCAAGAAGCCTGAGTTATTCCGCTGCGCGGCGGCTTTCGAGAAGCCTGAGTTATTCCGCTGCGCGGCGGCTTTGAACCGGCCCGCCACGCTGTGCAGGCGCACCGCCAGGTTGAACCATAGCGATGAGGCGATAATGCCATCCTGCTCCAGGCGCTCGGAAAGTTGCGGCACGCTTTCGCCTTTGGCGATTTCAAAATAGCGAATTTCCCTGATGGGCAAGGGATCGTAAATCGCGTGGTCATAGTCCATCCACAACCAGCCGCCGGCCATGCTGATCAGCATGATGAGGCTGCCGATCAGGCGGCGCATGCCGCCGCCTCTTGTTTAGCATTCGCCACGGCCGCATGCAGCCGCTGGAAGCAGGGGCCGGGGCGCCATGCATGTTCGCCCAGCCGGCGTACCGGCCACAAGCCGATCAGGCAGTTGCTCAAAAAAACCTCGTCGGCTTGATAAACATCAGCCAGGCGGCAGCGCCGTTGCCGCACGCGCAGGCCCATCCCGGCCGCCAATTCCATGACCATCTCGCGCATGACGCCGGCCACGCCGCAGCGGTCCAGTTTCGGGGTTGTAAGCACGCCGCCTTGCACCAGAAACACGTTGCTCATCGTGCCCTCGGTGACGCAGCCTTGGGCGTCCAGCAGCAGTCCTTCCGGGGTGTCGGGGTCGGTCCACTCGGCGCGCGCCAAAATCTGTTCCAGACGGTTCAAGTGCTTGATGCCGGCTAAAGCAGGGTTGATGCCCAGGCGCGTTTTGCAAAGATGCAGGGCCACGCCGGCGCTCGCCCAAGCCGTGGGGTATTCCGGCATGGGGTGAAAGCTGAGTACGCGGCTGGGTTGCGGCGGTTCCGGGCAGCGGTAGCCGCGTCCGCCGGCGCCGCGCGTCAGGATGACTTTCAGCACGCCATTACCGCCTTCAGCCGCCATGGCCGCCAGTTCGGCATGCAAAGCCGCAGTTTGATCGAAAGGTATGCGCAGGCGGGTATAGTCGCGTTGCAGGCGTTGCAGGTGGCGTTCCTGGAACAGCGGAACGCCTTGCCGCACTTCCAGCGTGGTAAAGCAGCCATCGCCATACTGAAAGCCCCGGTCGGCCACCGTGATCAGGGTGGTCGACCGGCCGTCGACCAGCACTAGATTCGCTTGAATAGCAAAGTGCCGTTGGTGCCGCCGAAGCCGAAGGAATTGGACATCACCACGTTCAGCTTCATCGGGCGAGCGGTGTGGGGCACGTAATCCAAATCGCAGTCGGCGTCGGGATGGTCGAGATTGATGGTCGGCGGTGCCACTTGATCGCGCAACGCCAGCGCGGAGAAAATCGCTTCCACTCCCCCAGCCGCGCCCAGCATGTGGCCGGTCATCGACTTGGTGGAGCTCATCGCCAGGCGGTAGGCGTGCTCGCCGAATACCGCCTTGACCGCCTGGGTTTCGGCTTTGTCGCCCGCCGGGGTGGATGTGCCGTGGGCATTGATGTAATCCACCTGGTCCGGGTTCAGGCCGGCATCGCGCAATGCGTTGCGCATGCAGCGGGCTGCGCCTTCGCCGCTTTCCGGCGGCTGCGTCATGTGATAGGCGTCGCCGCTCATGCCGTAGCCTATGACTTCCGCATAAATGGTGGCGCCACGCCGCTTGGCGTGCTCGTATTCTTCGAGCACGATCACGCCGGCGCCATCGCTCAACACGAAACCATCGCGATCCTGATCCCAGGGGCGGCTGGCGCGCGTGGGATCGTCGTTGCGCCGCGACAACGCCTTGGCCGCCGCAAAGCCCCCCAGGGAGGTCGGCGCGGTAGCCATTTCAGCACCGCCCGCCACCATGACGTCGGCATCGCCATACTGGATGATGCGGTAGGCTTCGCCGATGCAGTGCGTGCCGGTGGCGCAGGCCGTTACCACGGCAAAATTGGGCCCTTTCAGCCCATATTTGATGGACAGGTTGCCGGAAATCATGTTGATGATGTTGGCGGGGACGAAGAATGGCGAAATCTTGCGTGGTCCGCCGTTCATAAACCCGCTGTGGCCGTTCTCAATGCCGGTGATGCCGCCGATACCGGCTCCTATCGCCACTCCGGCGCGTTCCGCCGCGCTTGCATCTTCAGTCACGTTCAAGCCGCAGTCTTCGTAGGCCTGACTGCCGGCGGCCATGCCGTAATGAATGAAAATATCCATTTTCTTCAGATCCTTTTTGGGGATGTAAAGTTCAGGATCGAAGTTTTTGACGCTGCCGCCAATGCGGGAAGGAAAGTCCGTGACATCGAAGTATTCGATGGGGCCGATGCCGCTGACTCCGTTCAAAATATTCCGCCACGACTCGTTGACGCTCACGCCCACGGGAGAAACCGCGCCGAGTCCGGTTACGACGACACGCCGCTTGCTCATGGTTGACACCTAAGTATTCAAAGTATTCAGACGTAGAAAAGCTCTGCCGGGTTTGGGCCCGGCAGGGGCATTAAAGCGCTAAAGAATGGAAGCCTTGAAAGCCACAGCATCCTTCTCCCCTCTCCCTCCGGGACAAATCCATCAGGAATGGATTCGCACTTGCCCGCAGGGTCACGGGACAGGATAGTCCGGCATGACTGGGCCGGGGTGAGGAGGAAAACCATCATGGGCACGCATGCCCATGATTGCTCAGGTGTGGCTTGTTACGTAATCGATGGCCTGCTGGACGGTAGTGATTTTTTCGGCGTCTTCGTCGGGAATTTCGCATTCGAATTCTTCTTCCAACGCCATTACCAGTTCCACCGTGTCCAGGGAGTCGGCACCCAGATCGTCGACGAAAGAAGCCTCGTTGGAGATGTCTTCTTTCACGCCGAGCTGTTCGCCCACGATTTTCTTAACACGTTCAGCAACGTCACTCATTATCTATCCTCGGTTTTTTATGGTTCTAACGCAGTTGGCTGTGCGCTGGGCGCTATTGTATAGAAAGTACCCAGCCTGTTACAAAACATTTCACGCATCCCGCGCAGTGTGGTTTTTCCTTGAAATTCATAAGGTTATGGCATGTGCATGCCGCCGTTCACGTGCAGGGTCTCACCCGTGATGTAGGATGCCTCGTCGGAGCAGAGAAATGCTACCGCGTGTGCGACTTCCTCGGCATCGCCCAGGCGGCCCAGCGGGATATTATCCAGCAATGCCTGGCGTTGTGCGTCAGGCAATTCACGCGTCATGTCGGTGTCGATAAAACCCGGCGCCACGGCATTGACCGTGACGCTGCGGCTGCCGATTTCTTTCGCCAGCGATTTGGTGAAGCCTATCATGCCGGCTTTGGCCGCCGCGTAATTGGTTTGGCCGGCATTGCCCGTGGCGCCGACCACGGAGCCGATGTTGACGATGCGTCCCCAGCGCGCCTTGTTCATGGCGCGCATGCACGCTTTGCTCAGGCGAAACACGGAGGTAAGGTTGGTTTGCAGAATGTCGTGCCAATCCTCTTCCTTCATGCGCAGCAGCAGGTTGTCGCGCGTGATGCCGGCGTTGTTCACCAGAATCGCGGGATCGCCGTATTGATCGGCGACGGCCTTGAGCACAGCCTGGATGGAATCCAGACTGGCTACGTCCAGCACCATGCCTAGCCCTTGATAGCCCGCTGCCTGCAATGCCTGGGTAATGGCTGCCGCCCCCGCTTCACTGGTGGCCGTGCCGATTACTGTATGGCCCGCCTGTCCCAGGCGCAAGGCAATGGCGCGGCCTATGCCACGGCTGGCGCCGGTTACAAGAGCAATTCGTGCGTTCATTTCACCATCTCCAGAGCCTGGGCCAACGAATCGGCGTCAAAAAAACAATGGCTGCGCGCGTCGCTCGCGATGCGCTTGTTGAGCCCGGTCAGCACCTTGCCGGGGCCACATTCCAGGAACAGCGACACGCCTTGTTCGTGCATGAACTTGACCGAGGCAGCCCAGCGCACGGGTTTGGACAGCTGCTGGGCCAGTACGTTGCGGATGACTTCCGGCGCGGCGTGGGTTTCCACGTCGACATTGTGCAGCACGGGTATGCTGGGCATTTGCAACGGCGTTTGTTCCAGCAGTTCCAGTAGTTTTTCCGCGGCGCTTTCCATCAACGGGCAATGCGACGGCACGCTGACCGACAATGCTATGGCACGCTTGGCGCCGGCTTGCTTGGCGGCGTCTATGGCCTGGTTCACCGCCGCACTATGGCCGGCGATGACCACTTGGCCCGGTGCATTGAAATTGGCTGGGGATACGCCGGAGTCTTCGGTGGAGACCTGATTGCATACCGCCACGACCTGCGCGTCGGTCAGTCCCAGTATGGCCGCCATGGCGCCCTGGCCCGCCGGCACCGCATCCTGCATGAGGCGCGCCCGTTCCCGGACCAGCTTGATGGCATCTTCAAATGTCAGTGCTTCCGCGCAAACCAGCGCCGTGTATTCGCCCAGGCTGTGGCCTGCCATCCAGCCGGGCAAAACGCCGCCTTGTTTGCGCCATACGCGATATGTCGCCACGCCGGCCGCCAGCATGGCCGGCTGCGTGTTGAGGGTGAGGTTCAGTTGATCTTCCGGGCCGTTGTCGACCAGTTGCCATAAGTCGAAGCCCAACGCTTGCGAGGCCTGCGCAAAGGTTTCTTTCACTTCGGGGTAGTCGGCAGCCAGCTTGCTCAGCATGCCGACCGACTGGGAACCCTGGCCGGGAAAAACCAGCGCCAAATAATTTTGCTGTTCCATACGTCGAAATTTAAGGGTTAAATCAATAACGAACCAAAGCCGAACCCCAGGCAAAACCGCTGCCGAAGGCTTCCAGCAGTACCGTTTGTCCGCGCTGAATGCGTCCATCGCGCACGGCTTCGTTGAAAGCCAGCGGAATTGACGCGGAAGAGGTGTTGCCCTGCTTTTCGATAGTAAGCACCACGCGTTCCATGGGCATTTTCAGTTTGCGCGCCGTGGCGGCGATGATGCGGATGTTGGCCTGGTGCGGTACCAGCCAGTCAATGTCGGCTTGGTCCAGATTGTTGGCGGCCAGGGTTTCGTCGACGATTTGCCCCAGCGTATTGACGGCGACCTTGAAAACCTCGTTGCCCTGCATCTGGATGTGGGGGAGTTCGCAACCGTTTTTACCGTTGATGGGGTTGGGTAAATACAGCAGGTCTGCAAACTGGCCGTCGGAATGAATGTGGGTGCTCAGCAGACCCGGTGCGCTGGAGGCTTCCAGCACCATGGCGCCGGCACCGTCGCCGAACAGGATGCAAGTGCCGCGATCCGTCCAGTCCACCAGGCGCGAGTTGATTTCGCTGCCCACCACCAGCACCCGTTGGGCGCCGCCGGCGCGAATGTACTGATCGGCGATGCTGAGCGCATAGACGAACCCCGAGCAGGCGGCTTGCACGTCGAACGCCGCACAACGGCGCACGCCCAAACGCTGTTGCAACAGGCAGGCGGTGCTGGGGAAAATCCGGTCCGGTGCACTGGTGGCGACGATGATCAAGTCCAGGTCTTCCGGTGCAATATTCGCAGCCGCCAGCGCCTGCTGGGCCGCTTGCTCGCCCATGCTGGACGCCGTTTCATCCTCGGCGGCGATGCAGCGCTGGCGTATGCCGGTACGCTCCATGATCCATTCGTCGGACGTGTCGACGCCGCTGTCGGCGATTTGCTGATTGGTTAAAACCTTTTCGGGAAGATAGCCACCGGTTCCGGCAATTCTGGCATAAAGGCTCACGCATGCACCCTTTCTTCGGTATTCGTAGTGGCGGTGGCCGAGTCGGCGAATATCGACTCGATGCGTTGGCCGATCAGGAGGGGGACGCTTTTTTCCACTTCCAGCACGGCCATGTGCACGGCGTTGGCAAAAGCGGCGCGGTCGGCATTGCCGTGGCTCTTGACGACTATGCCGCGCAATCCCACAAAGCTGGCGCCGTTGTATTGGCGAGGGTCGAAGCGCTTTTTGAAGGCGGACAGTACCGGCATGCACACCAATCCGGCCAGTTTGGTCAACCAGTTACGCTTGAACGACTGCTTCAGGGCCTCGCCGATCATTTTGGCCAGGCCCTCGCTGGTTTTCAGGCTGACGTTGCCGACAAAACCGTCGGTGACGACGATATCCACGTCTCCCAGATAAATGTCGTCGCCTTCGACGTAGCCGATGAAGTTCATATAGGAGTTTTCAAGCAGCTTGTAAGCTTCCTTGACCTGCTCGTTGCCCTTGATTTCCTCTTCGCCGATGTTCAGCAGACCCACCCTGGGTTTGTCCAGGTTTTCCAGCGCACGCACCAGTTCGTAGCCCATGACGGCAAACTGGTACAAGTGCTCCGCCGTGCAGTCCACGTTGGCGCCCAAGTCCAGCATGTGGGTATGGCCGTGCCGCGAAGGCACCGCCGAAATGATGGCGGGCCGGTCGATGCCGGGAATGGTTTTCAGCACAAAGCGGGCGATGGCCATGAGCGCGCCGGTGTTGCCGGCGCTGACGCAGGCATCGGCCACGCCGTCGCGCACCAGATTGATGGCAACGCGCATGGATGAGTCTTTTTTGTTGCGTAGCGCCTTGGCGGGAGAGTCGTCCATCTCTACCCGTTCGGAAGTGTGGTGGATGGATATGCGCCCCGACAAACGCCATTCGGCCGGCAGGCGTTTCGATAACTCGCCTTCGTCGCCGACCAAAATAATTTGTAAGTTGGGGTTTTGTCCCAGACTGTCTAGTGCTGCCGGCACGGTCACGTCGGGACCATGATCGCCACCCATGGCGTCCAGCGCAATCGTCGGCTTTTTAGTCAAGACCGGCCTTTATTTGCGTGTTTTTTCAGAGTAGAAACTGTCGTTTGCCAGATAGCGAAGCAGGTTTAGTCTTCCGTTGCTTCGATCTTGCCGGCAATCACTTTGCGTCCGCGATAGTAGCCGTCGGCGCTGACGTGGTGGCGCAGGTGTGTTTCGCCGGAGGTGGGTTCGATGGAAATGGCGCTGCCGGTGAGGGCATCGTGGGCACGGCGCATGCCGCGCTTGGAACGGGATTTACGGTTTTGTTGAACTGCCATGGTGTACTCCTGATTTTAGTGTTTTAGAATTTAGAAAAATGCAAACTGTCGGGTGCTGTAAAACGGAATTACTCAGGTTGTTTGAGCCGGAGTGCGGCCAAAACGCCGAAAGGATTTTTGCCGCCGGGTTCGTCATCTTCGTCCAGGCCCGGTACAGCGCGCTGCGCGGACGACTTGGCGGGACGGGCGTCCGTTGCCGGGTGCAGCCTGACGTTGCCAGGCGCCGAGGTCTGAGCCCGGCAGGCGTATGCGTGCTGCGGGATGATCGGCAGCGCCAAAATCACCTCGTCTTCGATGATGTCCAGCAAGCAAACCTGGGCGCTATCGGTGAGCAGCAACGGCTCGTAAGGCTCCTCCAGCAGGTTGGCTTCATCCAATGACGACACCACGCCCAGATTTATGGGGGCGTCCACCTGCCAAGTCAGGCTTTCAAGGCAGCACTGGCATTGCAGCGTCAGCGTCGCCGCTACATTGCCGGTAATTGCCGCCACGCTTCCCATCCGTCGAAAACGCAACGTCCATGCAACTTCTCCATCAGGCGTCATCAACGATTCGGACAACCTTTGCAGCGCAGCGACGGGCACGGTTCCCTGCAGTTTTGCCTGCTGTTTTATCAGGCTGAATGGATCGATGAATTTCGGCACAGACTCTGTCATATTTGTAAAATGATACGTGCAAATGCGAAAACCTGTCAAAGTCGCCGTAAAGCGGAACGATTAAGAGCTCCTTGATGTAGGGTACGCTGTGCGTACCATTCGCCACCGCCGAAGGTACGCACAGCGTACGAGGTTGGCGCGATATCGAAAGCCAGCTCCAGCTCAGGGACGTTGTTGCTCGCCAGATCCTAAAGAACAGTTTCAACCTCCAGTGCTTGGTTAATTCCCCATGACCCAAATTCCCCACCCGCCATCGTTAGTCCTGGCGTCCGGCTCAACCTATCGCCGCCAGTTGCTGAGCAAGCTCGGTCTGGCCTTCGAATGTGCCGCGCCCGACGTGGACGAAAGCCGACGTCCCGGCGAGGCCGCCATGGCGCTGGCGGGGCGGCTGGCGGAAAGCAAGGCGCGGGCGTTGGCCGAGGTTTTTCCCGCGCACCTGATCATTGGATCGGACCAGGTGGCGTGCGTCGATGGGCGCTTGCTGGGCAAGCCTGGCGGCCGGGCGGGCGCCATTCAGCAGTTGCAACTGGTTCAGGGCAAGCCGGTGCGGTTTTACACGGGGTTGTATGTGTTCAACTCCAGGGAGCAGCGCGGCCTTGCCGAAATGGACGTTACTACCGTCCATTTTCGCCCGTTGAGCACTCAGCAAATCGAAGCCTATGTGGACCGCGAGCAACCGTACGATTGTGCCGGCGGCTTCAAGTCGGAAAGTTTGGGGATTGCGCTTTTTGACCGCATTGAGGGCGAGGATCCCAACGCCTTGGTCGGGTTGCCGCTGATTCGCCTGGTGCGCCTGTTGGAGCCGTTTGGGGTGGAAGTATTGTAGCCGGTCTACGCCGTTTTCCCTTCCAGCAGTTGCAGTGCCTGCTCGGCTTGTTCAGGAACGGCGGAAAGCACCGTCATGATCTGTTGTTCGTCCATCGCGACGACTTCGCCGGCCCGCGCAATAATGTCCCTGGCGATTTCCGTGGCCACCTGGTCGGCCTGGAATATGTGGTTTTTCAGAATATAGGCCAAGTGCAGCAAGGTCGTATCGAAAAGATGCTCTCCAGCCGTTTCCGGTGCGAGATGGCAGCCGATCATAACGCGCAGGCTTTCCGGCAATCCCCACTGGCGCGCCAACTCCGCGCCCACATCGGCATAGGTGAAACCCCAGCGCGCTTTTTGCCTATCCGCCATCAGCCAAAAACGGCCGTCCACTTGCAGCAGCATTTCCCGTGACTCGTCGGGCAGGCGTTGATAAATCAAGAGTGAGCCCAATTGATGCAGCAATCCGGCGACAAAAAAACGCTCCGCGTGCAATACCGCGTTTTGTTTGGCAAGCTGCCTTGCAATTACCGCACAATACACGCTGTGCACCCAGAAATCCGTCATGTTTACCAGCGAGTAAGGAATGCGTTTAAACATGTCCGAAGCGCAGGTGCTAAGCAATAGGTGATAAAAGTCGTTCATGCCGACGATGGAAATGGCGCGTGAGATGGTGCCGATGCGCGCCGCATGACCATAAATAGGGCTGTTGACCACTTTTAGCAGCCGCGCGGTCAGTCCTGCGTCCAAAGCTACCACTTCACCGATTTCCTGTAAGGAAACGCTGTTGTCGTTCATCATGCCGTTGATGCGCAGAAACACGTCCGGCAGTGAAACCAATTCCAGCGCACCTTGTACCAACCATTGCGGCGTGGGGGTCGTCATAACTTTCACCGATAATAATGTCCGAGTACGCGCGTCACGTACTCCTGGGTTTCCGGGTAAGGTGGAATTTTATTGCCATGGCGAATCACGGCATTTTCGCCTGCATTATAGGCGGCTATGGCCAGTTTGATATTGGCGGGGCCGAACAAGTTCAGCAAATCGCTCAAATAGCGGGCGCCGCCGGCGATATTGTCGGCGGGGTCCTGCCGGTTTTGCACGCCATAGCGCGATGCCGTGGCGGGCATCAATTGCATCAGGCCCACCGCTCCTTTGCGCGATATGGCGCCGGGGTTATAGCCGGATTCAGCGCGGATTACGGCGTGCAGCAGCAGTGGGTCCAGTCCGAATCTGGCGGCGGTTTCATTGATGATGGGCGCAAATTGCCGGCGATTTTTTTCCAGCTCACCCAGTGTGATGCTGACGCCGGAAAAAGTTTTGATCAGCAGGCGATAGCCGGAATGACTGGGGCGATCCGTGTAAAACACGTGCCCGGAGTTTCGGTCGACAAATTTATAGACATCGGCGCTGGCCATAAATGTCGCCAGACTCGTTGCCGGCAGGACAACGAGGGCCGTGAGCAGCTTGCGATAATCACGCATGGACATCCCCCCTTTAGAGTGGGACCGGCCACGTTGCCCGAGTTGCCGCCGCAACGGATTCAGGGTGGGCCGGTCAATACCACCAGATAACAAACGTTTTTAATCATACAGCGATCGGACGCACTTGCGTTGCCGCTTCCCGCGCGTTTTGGCGCGCTACATCAAGGTCTTCGTCCGCGGCGAGCGCGACCCCCATGCGCCGTTTGACGAACGACACCGGCTTGCCGAACAGACGGATCTCGCTGTTCGGTACTAGCAATGCTTGTGCCATATTTCCATAGGCAATGCCGGTAGCGTCACACTGGCCATAAATGACGGCGCTGGCGCCCGGAGACAACAGCCCGGTATTGACCGGTAAGCCCAGTATGGCCCGGGTATGCAGTTCAAACTCGTTTTGGCGTTGGCTGATCATGGTCACCATGCCGGTGTCGTGTGGCCTGGGACTGACCTCGCTGAACCATACCGTATCGCCTTGCACGAACAGCTCCACGCCGAACAGCCCGCGCCCCCCCAGGGCTGTGGTCACTGTAGCGGCAATGGCCTGAGCGCGCTCCAAAGCCAAGTGGCTCATGGACTGCGGTTGCCAACTTTCCACGTAGTCGCCGTCTTGCTGGCGATGGCCTATCGGTTCGCAAAAATAGGTTGTGAGCCGGCCTTGTTCATCCAGCGCCCGCACCGTCAGCAAAGTAATTTCAAAGTCGAAATCGATTTTTCCTTCCACGATGACCCGCGTGGTATCGACCCTGCCGCCGCTACAGGCGTGCTCCCAGGCAACGGGTATTTCATCTGCCTGTCTGACCATGGATTGGCCTTTGCCGGAAGATGACATGACGGGTTTGATAAAACAGGGGTAACCGATGTGTTCCTCGATTGCCGCCGACAGTTCCGTCAAAGAACCGGCGAAAGCATAGCGCGAGGTGGGCAGCTTCAGCTCCTCGGCGGCCAGGCGGCGTATGCCTTCCCGGTGCATGGTCAGCTGCACCGCGCGCGCCGTCGGAATCACTTGCGCCAAATTTTCGTCTTCGATTTGTGCCAAAGCGCCGGTGGCGATGGCTTCCAACTCCGGAACGATATAGTCGGGCCGTTCCCGCAAGACCAGTTCCCGCAGTGCGCTGCCGTCGTTCATGTCGATCACGTGGCTGCGGTGCGCCACTTGTTGAGCGGGGGCATGGGCATAGCGGTCAACCGCAATCACTTCGACGCCATACCGTTGCAAACAAATAGCGACTTCCTTGCCCAGTTCGCCGCTGCCCAGCAGCATGACGCGCGTGGCGGTGGGGGATAAGGGAGTGCCGATGTAACGGGGTAATGTGTTGCTCATAGCTCTATTTTTCTGGGATTTGCTGAGAAATTGCAGGATAACCAGGTTAATTAATATGGATTGACAAGCATTGCAGGGCTTTGTAGAGTGGCTTTGGCCCCACGCAATATTTGTGCAGGCCAATTTAAACCTTATTGCGAGAGAATAATATGAAACTGATATACGTAGGTATCGCGATGGCCGCCATTATGGCGAGTGGTTCGGTATTTGCCGGCGCCGACGATGCAAAATGGGTGAGCCAATGCATTTCCGATAATCAAAACGAAGGTCAATCCATAGAAACCTTGACGGCGTATTGCACTTGCATGAACGACAAAATGGACGAAAACGAAACCCGGTCGATTACTCAGTGGGAAAAAACGCATAAAAAGGAAGAAGCCGAGTGCGATGCCAAATCCAACTGGAAGGACAAATAAACCAGCGCGCCAGGCGGTTGTGTTTGGTTCAAGCGCAGCCGCCGCCCAGTCTGCTTCAATCTCCTCCCTCTATCTATACCTCGCTCGGCCATAAATTGCGGCTTTGTTCCCCCCTCTCCCCCCGGGAGAGGGTTGCGGTGAGGGTAATCAAAAAACGCAATTTATGGCCGCGCAAGGTATATCCAGGTTTCCCCGCCGTATTTTCCCCGTCGCACATTGCAGAGAATAACGGGTATTCTATGCGTCCTGTCCAATGGTAGCGAATGGTTCCTTCAGTATGCTGCGCCGCTTTTTCGTTCATCCTGGCCGTATCAATCGGAACTGTTGCCCGTTCGTGGTTTTGGCTTTATGCATCGTCTGTGCCGCGGCACCAGCCCAGGCCGACGTTTCTCTGCCGGCGCTTGCCTTCGTCAAGCCGAATTTTATACATTTCAAATGGCTGGCCGGCGTTGCGTCGCTGCTGCTGGCCTCGATCGCGGCGTATTTGCTGGCCGGCAACCGGCGCTTGCAGCGTGAATTGCAGGAGTGCCGGCAGGCGGAAATGCAAGCCAGCCAAGCGGAAGCACGCTGGCGCAACCTCGCGGACGAGGGCGCGGCGGTCGTGTATGCATTGACGGCAAAATCCGCATTTCAAGAGGGTTTTGCCATGGATTATGCCAGCGCCGCGCTGGAGCGGTTGACGGGCCATACCTCGGCCCAATGGGGCACGCCGGGATTCTGGTTTGCGCAGGTCCACGGCGACGAGCGCTCAGCCTTGCTGGAAAACTATCGGAGCCTGCGAAAAGAGCAGGAAAGCGGGGCCTGCGAATACCGTTTCAAGTGCGCGGACGGCGGTTATTTGTGGGTGCACGATGCCATTTCCATCCGCCGCGACGCAGCGGGCAATCCCGTCGGGATCATCGGAACCTGGGTGGATATTACCGCCCGCAAGCAGGCGGAAGCCGGGTTGTTGCTGGCAAAAGACGAAGCGGACCGGGCGAATCGCGCCAAAACGGAGTTTCTGGCGAATATGAGCCATGAAATCCGCACGCCGATGAATGCCATCATGGGGTTTGCGCAACTGGCTTTGAAAACCGAGCTGGACACGCGCCAGCACGATTATCTGTTACGCATCGACCGGGCATCCAAGGCGTTGCTGGGGGTCATCAACGACGTATTGGATTTTTCCAAGATCGAAGCGGGACACATGGATTTGGAGTGCATCGCGTTCCGGCTGGAAACCGTGTTGGATGGCGTGGAAAGCGTCAACGCCGTCACGGCGGAGGAAAAAGGACTGATACTGCGTTTTCCTGTGACCGCCGACGAATTTCCGGCTCTGGTCGGCGATCCTTTGCGGCTGGCGCAAGTGCTGACCAACCTGGTCAATAATGCGGTCAAGTTTACCGAGCAGGGTGAAGTGACGGTGAGCGTCGCCAAGGAGCATGAGTCGGCGGACGGCGTGCGGCTGCGCTTTACCGTCAAAGATACCGGCGTGGGCATTCATCAGGAATGCTTTCCTTACCTGTTCAAGCCGTTTATCCAGGCGGATGGGGCCACCTCGCGCCGTTTCGGCGGCACGGGCCTGGGGCTGACCATCAGTCAGCGCCTGGTGAACCTGATGGGCGGGGAAATAGACGTGCAAAGCCTCTATGGGCGTGGCAGCCAATTCAGTTTTGCCGTCGAGTTTGGCTTGGCGATGTCGGTGGCCGCGCAGATGACGCCCAGTCCACTGCACAAAAGCATGGGGGGCGGCGCTCAATTATTGTTGGTCGAAGATCACGAAATCAATCGACGCTTGTTGCTGGAAATCCTCAGCGAGACCGGTTTTCTGGTGGATGTTGCGGTCAATGGACGCGAAGCGGTAGAAAAAGTTGCGGCATCACCGGCCGCTTACAGCGTCGTGCTGATGGACTTGCAGATGCCTGAAATGGATGGCTTTGAAGCTACCCGCATGATACGCCAAGGGCTGGGGATCACGCATCTGCCCATCATCGCAATCACGGCGCACGCGCTGGCGTCGGAACGCGAGAAAAGCCTCGACGCCGGCATGAACGATTTTTTGACCAAGCCTATCGATTCCGCCTTGCTGTTGCGGACCATACAGCGCTGGCTGGTTGCGGCCACCCAATAACGGTTGGGCGGATTTGATAGCCATAGGGTTTATGCAAAAGTGATAAAAGTTCTGGTTGTAGACGACGAGTTTCTGGTTCGGGAGTTTTTGTCGGATATCCTCCTCGCCACCGAAAAATACCAGGTAATCTCGGCCGATAATGGTCAGACCGCCCTGGATCTGTGCCGGCAAGATGCCGGTATAGGCTTGATCGTCTCCGATATGAACATGCCGGTAAAAGACGGGCTCAGCATGATCAAGGACTTGCGCGGAGCCGGCATGGATATGCCTATCGTCGTGATGTCCGGCAATAACGAAATTGCCATAGCCATAGCTGCGCTGAACAGCGGCGCCAACGATTACCTGATCAAGGACGAAAATATTCAGGACACGGTGGTATTGGCCGTGGAAAAAGCCCTGGAAAAAAAGCGCATTGAGGACGACAACCGGCAGTTGCAGGAGCTGCAAAAGCGCTTTCTGGTGGAACTGGACGGCATGGTCCATGAGCTGGAAACGGTTGTCGAGCGCATGACGGTGCTGGGTACGGCGCTGTCCTCGGAAAGGCATTCCAACCGCTTGGCGGAAGTGATCATCAGCCACGCGGTGCACCTGAGCGGCGCCGATTACGGTTTATTATGGATGATGGAAAAAGATAAGCTTGTGTGTACAGGGTTGCAGGCCTTGTCGCTGGGAGTATCGAAATATAATGCGGAGGGAATCGGCATGGAAAATTTGGCGGTGTCGCAGTTGCACCCGGTAGCGTTGGCGGCGCTGAACAAGCAACCGGCGCAGGTGCCGGATATTGCCGAACAGCCGGGTATCGATATGACTTTGGTGAGGCGGCTCGATGCGGCGGCCGGTTTGAATGGCAGGTCCATGTATCTGGTGCCGATGCTGCACCACGGACACGATTTGATGGGCGTCATTCAGCTGGTGAATACCCTGGACGCTGATACCGGCAGGATACGGCAAATTAATCTGAAACGTAAGGGGATATTGGAGTCCCTGGCCTTGCAGGCGGCATTGGCGATACGCAATCAGAAATTGTTCCATGAAATGGAAAACCTGTTCGAAGCCGTGGTCCAGGTGATGGCGTCTGCGATCGATGAAAAAAGTCCGGTTACCAAGGGGCATATCAGCCGGGTGGCGCAAATTGCCGTGGAACTGGCGCAAGAGGTCAACGCGGCGAACGAAGGCGCCTTTGTCGAAACCCGGTTTACGGAAGACGAACTCGATGAAATCCGCATCGCGGCGCTGTTGCACGACGTCGGCAAAATCACCACGCCGGAGCACATATTGGAAAAAGGCACCAAGCTGGAAAAACTGCTGGATCGGCTGGAGCTCATCGAGGAACGTTTTCGCTATGTCGGTGCGGCGCTGACGGCGCAGTGCATGGCCGAAAAAATACGCCTGATGGAGGAAGGGGCGCCGGAGGCCGCCGTTGCCGGGCTGGATGAAAAGCTGCGGCAACAATTGCGCGAGTTGCAGGACGATATCGGCATCATCCGGGCCGCCAATAACCCCGAAGAGTTCATGAGCGATGAAAAACTGGCGCGATTACAGCAAGTGTACGCTAAACGCATCAGCCTGAACGGCGATGAAACCCGCTTATTGACGGACGATGAGTTTACCAATCTTTCCATCAGGCGCGGCAGCATTACGCCCGCCGAGCTGGCAATCATGCGCAATCACGTCGAGGTTACCATCAGATTGCTCAACCAGATTCCTTTTACCGAAAAGCTTAAAAACGTACCGATATATGCCGGCGGGCATCATGAAAAATTGAATGGCCAGGGGTATCCGCAAAAACTGGCCGAATCCCAGCTGCCCTTGCAGACGCGCATCGTGGCGATAGCCGATCTTTTCGAAGCGTTGACCGCTTCGGATCGCCCTTACAAGAAAAGCATGCCGCTGGCAAAAGCCATGAGCATTATGGAAAGCGCGGTGGAAAACGAAGAAATAGATCGTAATCTGTTCGAGTTGTTCAAAAAACAAAAACTGCATGAAAGATTGTCCGGTAGAGGGCAGCATCCATGACGAATACCGACAGTCAGTCGCCGGAATACGGCAAATGCGAGCAGATGCTGGATTATATAAAACGTAATCCACAGCAGATCGTCGATGTCGAAGAAGCGCAAGTGCAGGTCATTATTTTCCGCCTGGCGGACAGCTGGTTCGGAATTTACGGCAGCGCCGCCAAGGAAGTGTTGACCGTGGAAAAAATCACCTCGGTACCCGGCAGCCCGGATTTTATTGTCGGGATTATCAACGTGCGCGGCGATATAGAATCCATCATAGATTTGAATTGCCTGCTGCGATTGCCGGCGGAGCAGCATCGGCAAAAGTGGCGGGTTATCATCGCACAAAGCGGTGGGGTGCGGTCGGGGATCAGGGTTGCGGCCATCGAAGACGTTATCGATATACCGGTCGGCGAAATACGCGCCACCATCTCCACCCTGGGCGACAACATCAAAAACTTTGCCGTGGGAGAAACCCTGTACCAGGACAAGGTGGTTACCTTGCTGGACGTGGGTAAAATTTACGCCATGATTGCGGTGGACTGACATGCCGCAGGCGGCTGGAGAGCTATCCATTTCGGTATTGCTGGTCAGAATTCAGGGCGTCGGAATCGGCCTGAATACCGAGTGCTTGACCGGGATGACGGATTTCAGGCCGGGGGGGGGCACATCGTGCACGCTGCTGAATATGCACGACTTGCTCGGCGTCGAGCAGGCCAGCGCTGCTTACTCCAAAATACTTTGGGTCAAGCATGCGCCGGCGCATGGCGAAAACCGCATCGGCATAGCGGTGGCGCAACCGGAGACGGTGATGGAAATACCGTTCAGCCGGATCAAGCCATTACCCCGCATCGTGGAGGTCAGCTGCCGGCGCGGCGGCTTTGTCGCGGTGGCTTGCCTGGAGGCTGAACTGGTGATCATTGCCGACGTCAGGAAAATGATCGGCAAACAATAACGGGAGTCGTGGTTTGGTAAGCATGGATATATTCACAACATCAATAATATAAATAATGAGGATATGAAATGAAGAAAGTTCTGGGCCTGATGTTACTGGCGAGCGCGCTGATCGGCGCCGCAGCCGCCAATGCCGCCTCTGAAGCCGCCTATCCAGCGGATTGGCAAAAATGGAGCAGTGTTTCCACCACGTTGACCAAGATCGGCGCTCTACCGGGCTGCGATGCGGACGTCGGCACCTTGCCTTTGATTTATCAGGAAACCGTAGCCACTTATTGCAATGTACGCCAGGGCGGGCCGGGCGCCGTCGCCGTATTGGTAAATCCGGCGGTCAAATCGATCTATGAAGCCAGGGTCGGCAAGTTTCCCGACGGCCCGGCCATGATACTGCACCTCAAAGACATGAAAGTTTTGTTTGTCACGGGGCACAAGGATGGTCAGGCCCAATACGGGGTATATACGGAGGAGGGTAAAGATATTTCCGCCGAGAGCGGGCCTTTGGCGATGGAAACCTGCCGAGCCTGCCATACCGGCTATACGGCATTCTGTGTCGAAGGGCAGTGCGGCAAACTGGCGAAATAAAGCGTGGCGTGTGCGAAAAAAAGCGGCTTTTTGCCGCTTTTTTTCTGATCATAGAGCGAGATTGGCGTTGAGCGTTTATAACATACGAAAAGAAGTGTTGCTGGCCATCATCGGCACTGTATTTATAACGCTGGTAATCATGGGGATACTCCAGTATTACAGCGAAATACAGTTGCGTACCCGGCATATCATCGATAACAGCATGATTTCATTGCAGCCCGTGGTTTCACTGGCTACGCGCAGTGTCGACGGCGGCAACATCATGTACCTGCAAAATCAGGCCGCACAAGATATTTATCAGGTCAATCCAGGCTTGTTGTATCTCAAGATAACGGGCACCAGCGCAGGTTCGCCGAAAACGGAATATGCCGAGGCAATTCCACCGAAAGCGATCGAATATACCTATATCAATAAAGTCGTGGCCGATAGCAAAATACCGGTTTACGCCAAAAGATCCCAGGAATCCGCCGCGCAGGGGGCGGTGATCGATTACGACGAAAACCTGGTATTGGTCAAAAACCCGTTGGCGATAAAAAACGGCGGCGCCATTTATGCGGTGTTTGCCGCTCAGGAATTAAGCGGTATTGGGGCCGATGTTTTTGTAAAAATCATGCCGTTCATGCTGGTGGTATTTATGGTTTCGCTGGGTGTGGCGTATACCATGGGGAGTAAATACGCCAAGCCGATCACGGATATTATCGTGCAAATCGATGGGTTGACCGCCCAGGTCAACGATTCGGCCAGCGATATTGCCGCAGCCGTGGAGGAGCAGGCGGCCATCGCGGTTCAGCAATCCAGTACGATGATGGAAATTACCACGACCATGAAGGATGTATCGGATTCCTCGTCGCAAATAGCGGATAGCGCCAAAAGCGTGGTCGAAAACTCGAAGCATGCGGTCGATGTTTCCGAAGCCTGTGCCGGTACGTTGAACCGTTTGAAAACAAAAATGGGCGGCATAATCTCGGAACAGGACAGGAATATCCAGGAGATTCTGGAGCTGGATAAGAAAGCCCAGGAAATCGGCAAAATCATGAATATCATCAACGATATCGCGGATCAAACCAAAATGATCGCATTCAATGCCGCGATCGAGGCGGCGAGTGCGGGGGAGCTCGGCAAGCGTTTTGGCGTGGTGGCGTTCGAAATACGCCGGCTCGCGGACAACGTCATGGAATCGACCCGCGAAATCGAAAACAAAATCGAAGAAATTCAAAAGGTATCGAACCGATTGGTATTCACCTCCGAAAGCAGTTCCAAAGCCATCGACGAAGGGGCGAAAACGACGGAAACCAGTCTTGAAGAAATTGCGCGCATGGTGGAGGGGATAGAGGCGGTTTCGGAATCGGCATTTGCCATATCGCTTTCCACGCAGCAGCAAAAAACCGCATCCAATCAAGTGCTGACGGCGCTGACTGAAGTCAATCAGGGGATACACCAGTCTTCGGCATCCATCCGGCAGATTTCGACGGCTACGCACAACCTCAGCAATGTCTCAGGCAGTTTGCGGCAGTTGCTCGATATATTCAAACCGGCAAAGCGTGCCGTTTAGCGGCGTCAGTCACAAAATAACTACACGAGTGGGAGGATGAATGATGCGAATTAATTTGCACAGCATAAGGGCGGAAATGCTGTTTGCCATTATAGGTACGGTTTTGCTGTCGCTGACTATTACCGGGGCGCTTCAATATAATAGCGAAGTCGATTCCAGAAGCGCGCATATTATCGACAAAAGCATGATTTCGTTGCAGACCATTATTTCGCTGGCGGCGCGCAATATCAATGGCGGCAATCTGATGAATCTGCAAAATACCGGTGCTCAGGATATTTACAAAACCAATCCGGATTTGTTGTACCTGAGGTGAAAGGGATCAGCGCGGGTTCACCGAAATCCGATTATGCCGAAGCCA
>SCQD01000048.1 GCA_004299145.1 Methylococcaceae bacterium
TTGAGCCAGAGGGAGAAGGCCTATGACGAATGTTACGCCTCTCGATTATGCCAAGCTGGCAACGGCGGTTTATGAGGATTGGTTGCCGGATACAACTTATGGAGTTGTGGTCGGTTCCTGGCAAAAGCTTGGCGATCCCGCTATTGACGTCTCGACCGGCTTCTATGCTCAGGCTTTCGTCAGTGCTGATGGCAACGACATCGTTATTTCCTATCGTGGCACCGACGAAATCCTCGATTGGTACTCCAATGCCGGGTTCGGCAATGTCGGTCCGTTTCCGCAGTTGCAGAATGCGATCAGTTACGCCAGTTCAATCATTAACAACCCACTAAATTCTGGAAAAAACATCACGTTCACCGGCCATTCCCTGGGCGGCGGTCTTGCGGCGCTGTCATCGGTCATTTTTGACAAGCCTTCAGTGGTTTTTGACCCAGCACCCTACGGGCTTTATGCCGGCGATTCGCTGTTCAACACTCTAGCGCAATTGACCGGGGGCATCCGTTTGACGCTGGCTGAAGATATTGCCGCTATACTGACTGGAGGTTCTCCATATACCCAAAGTCTGGCAGCACAAAACGTTTCCGTTTACCGGATTGAGGGCGAGATTCTGGAGTTGGTGCCAGCCGGAGCTTATCCCGCTCATGATACGACGTTGTACAATCCATATAATCCTGACTACCAAGCCATTCTCTCGGCATTTGGCGATCCAGTTCGTTACCACTCGATGCCGCTGCTCCTGTTGACCATGCAGGCGGAGCTTGCCGGGAAATCGCTTATCAGCCTATCCGAGCGCCTTCCTCATTTTTTTCAAAGTTTGTCTGACGATACTATTTCCGGTCCGATGATAGCGGGTGAACCGAACGCTGGCGGCCTGCTGGTCAAGCTTGTCAATAGCCCGGAATTCTTTGATGAATTCTACACGGTGCTGAATCGACTGTCGAACACGGCTGCCGCTCCGGACGAAGACCTAAAGAAAGGCCTGACACAGCTTATCATTCAGGCCGCCCGCGACGATCTTGGGGGTTCGGGTCCTACCTTGTTCGGAAGTGATCCCAATGCCATTACAATCGACTTATCGAAAATTGAGAAAAGGGATGGCGCCATCCTTGGGTTGGATTTGGTCAAGACCTATGTTTCCAGCCAAGGTCAGAACGTCGTGCTGCCTGACTTCAGCACTATTGTCATCCCGGTTGGCTCGGAAGGAGACTTCACGTTCAACGGAGAATCGAAGTCAAACCTGTTTATTGGTGGTAACGGCAACGACACCTACATAGGCGGCACTGGAATGGCAATCGCCGTTGGGGGCGACGGCGATGATACGCTTGTGGGCGGCGGAGTAGGTTCAATATTATTGGGAGGGCAGGGCAATGACACCCTGGTTGGCGGATCAGGAACAAGCACTCTTATTGGCGGAGAAGGCCAGGGAACTGTCGATACGGCCGACTATTCCGCTCAGAACGGTGCGATCACGCTATTGCGCAGTAATGCCTCGTCGAAGCTGAACAATTATGTCGTCAGGAAATCCAATGGCCAGGATCTTCTCTACTCTCTGGAAAGCGTCATCGCAACACGCTTCAACGACACGCTGATCGGCGGCGCTGGCACCGATATCCTGGACGCCGGTTCCGGCGACGACACGCTGATCGGCGGCGGCGGGGTCGACACGCTGATGGGCGGCGCGGGCGCCGACACATTCAAGAGCATGGGTGAAGGCAGCGTGATCTTCGCCGGCTCCGGCGCCGACAAGGTCTATCTATCCGACAACGTGCTGTTCGCCGACGCGCAGGCCGAGGACAGAATCTATTATGCGGGCACGGCCGTCACCGGCGCCATCGGCTGGGGCGGCTCGGAGAACGGCTGGATCGTTGCCGACAATGGCCTTAAATACGGCCTGGACAAGGCCGGCGAGCTGCAGATCGATGCCGCCGACGGCCGCACGCTGTATGTGGCGGGCTATCAGGGCGGCCCGGGTGCGGCCTACAACACGGCCGGCATCTATATCGGGCGGGGTGCGGTGAAGGCCTGGCACATCATGCGCGACCCCCGCCCCAATCTGCAGGGCGCTTATAGTAGCTTCAAGGATGTGGCGGGCGGCATCATCAAGGCGGCCAAGGGCTACGATCCCTTCACCGGCAAGGACCCGCTGGTGCTGGACCTGGATGGGGACGGGCTGGAACTTTCGGCCCGCTCGTCTGTTTCGGTCAAGTTCGACATCGACGGCGACGGCTTTGCCGAACCCACGGCCTGGGTTTACGGCGGCGACGGCCTGCTGGCGCTGGATGGCAACGCCAACGGCACCATCGACGACGTTACCGAACTGTTCGGGGGCAACGGAAGCTCGGGCTTTGCCGAATTGGCGACGCACGATGCCAACGGCGATCAGCGGATCGATCTGAACGACGCCGCGTGGACGGAACTTAAGGTCTGGAAGGATGGCGACGCAGATGGCGTGACCGATGCGGGCGAGTTGCTGACGCTGGAACAGGCGGGCATCGCGGCGATCGACCTGGGCAGCGTTGCGGCCAGCACGCAGAGCCTTTCCGCCAATCCGCTGGCCGCGACCGGGAATTATATCCGCGCGGACGGCAGCACCGGCCTGATGGCCGACGCGGTGCTGTTGTCGGACAATTTTGAAAGCAGATGGCTGGGCGATCCGACGGTCGGCGCCGAGGCGGCCCTGTTACCCGAGATCAAGGGGCACGGCACGCTGCCCAGCCTGCGGGCAGTGAATTTATATGAAGCAACCGTTACATAAGTATCAATAATAGAATAACTTAAAGGTAGAAATGGCTGTTGACTCGTTAGGGCCATCCGCTAGAGTTTCAAATCAGCCTATCAAACAAAAACAACCCTGCCTGCCGGATCGAATATGTCTGAGGAGAAAACCTCAGGGGAATTCGTATGTCCGGTAAAGGTCCGTCCAAAGACAAATCCGCCAAGCAAAGCGAATCCAAAGCACCCGAGGCTGCCCAGCCATCTGCGGCGCCAACGCCCTTGCGTCAACCCCATGGCCCGGCCGAAGTGCTGGGCGATGTGGTCTGGCTGATGACGCAATCGGTCAACCACAAGCACCTGTTCATCGCCGAACTGGAATGGCTGGTGTTGCCGCCGGTGATGCTGCGCCAGTTCCGGCTGGTGCGGGGCAAGGACAGGCCGCAGGCGTTTGTGACTTGGGCCATGCTGAACGAGGAAGCCGAGCAGCGATTGATAGCCGGTCACACCCGCCTCAAGCCCAACGATTGGAACTCGGGCGTTGCAGCCTGGATCGTCGACCTTGTCGCCCCCTTCGGCGGGCAGGAAGCAGTGCAGAAAGAAATCAAACAGCGCCTGTTCGCGGACAAGTCCTTGAAGCTTCTGCAACCGGGCAAGGACGGCAAGCCGGTCGCGGGCGAAGTGCGCATCAAGGAAAAGGCGGCGTAGGAATGGCAATGATGAGGAAGATCAATAATTGCCATAGAATTTCTGCCTTCATGCGAGCCGGGCTACTCTGCTGCGCCCTGGTCATGGCAGTTTCGACGAGTCATGCGGAAGAGAAAAAGCCTGACGAGCCCTCCCACCCAAACAATGCACTTACACAGGATTGTCCAGGCAAGGAATTGTTCAAGCCATTTCATGTGGCGCTGGCGATATATTTTCGTAGTGCCGACGAGAGGCCTGAGCGAAGCAAGTTCCGCAATAATATTACCTCCGCGGCGAATGAGGAGTTGAAGAAATACATCGATATCATCCCAAGGGATCAGCTTTATGAAGAAATGCGGGATAGTCTTAAAAATGGGAAATTATATAGGCAAGTTGAGGTTACTTTAAGGTTGCAGGATTCCAGCCTTTTTGTGGATTCATCTGGTTACAAACCGGCAGATAAAGTGACGCTGCAGCTTGTTAGCGTCTCTGCTTGGCGCTACTTGGTTATGTCAAGATCGCCGATAGAATTGGCAAGCACATCAGCGTTTCTTGCAGCACCTAAGGCGATAGAGGGAGAAGACAGCGCTGATTATACGAACATTATTAAAAGCGTTCTGCAGGATGCGATTTGTAATCCTGTGGACGCCAATACACTAATCGAGTGGGGAATTCATGAGTAAAATATTTGCCGAAATACTTATCCATTTGGCTCTTGTAATGTCGTGTGCGGCTGCCTACGCACGTCAATATAGTGAGGCAGAAAATGAAATAAGACTCTGGGGCTTGGATTCACCTAAATACGAATATTTTTTCTTCGAAAGAGATGTCGTGCTTTATGGCGTTGATTTGACGGGAGACAGTGAGGGGTTATTCGTTCAATTAGATAAGAAAATGGCCTCCTACTCGTCAGAAAAAGAAAGGAAATATATTGAAGAAGCCGATGCGGCCGGGTTGAAACAGTATATGCGGCCATTCAGATATATTGGCAGGATAAAAAATATTTCCGAGATTGCTGGAAAGAGTGCAACAATACTTATTGTGTATTTGTCAAATGCTACAACCGCAAAGCATGGAAACATAATATGCGCAACAGTCGAAAAGAAAAGCAATCTGAATGCTCGGGCACGAGTATTGTGGATGATTAGTTGCGCGACAAAAAATAGCAGCAATCATTTGGCATATAAGGAGCTAATCGAAGAACTTCTGTGGTCATTTCCAACAGACTCCGCGACAACAAAATCTTCAGCTCCATGATGGAGGGTGCTGTGACAGAACAATATGTAAATGGTGTTATAATATCGTCTAGCAAATGGAATGGACCAATTACATATTATTTTATAACAGATTGGAATTCCGTTCCTTATATTTTGCAGAACATTAATCAAAGCGGAGATTATATTGAAACAACTTCTAACGCAAACAATAACATTACAACAAATAGAACGGAAACATTTTCCGGCAAGCAAGACATCACGCAGGCACAGCCGCAGTTTGTCGCGCGTTTAACGAAATACCTTCAGGGGGGGCAAGCATATTCGGCTTATTTCAGCGACGTTATCAACATACAAATCTCAGCCTCGGGATCGCCCGGCAGTAATCAGATCGCCATCGGTCTGGTTGACAATATTTCCCAGAAGACCGTAACGACGGACACCAGCACGTCTCCATCGACCATTACCACGACGACAAGCAACAACATACCAGGATTGACATACTATCCTAATGGGATGGACGGCCTCCGCTCTACGGCCTTTGTGTGCCAAGGTGGTGTCGTTGAGAACCCACGAACGAGGGAGACCGTCCACCATGAAGATTACAACGATAGGGCTTGATTTGGC
>SCQD01000049.1 GCA_004299145.1 Methylococcaceae bacterium
ACGTGGTGCACCCGGCCTTGCCGGTTTTCTTCGGCACGGGCATGACTCGTTCCACTCAGCAGCGCCAATGCCAGCGCCAACGCGTAAAAAAGTTTCATGGGTTTTCCTCTTTCGTTCTATGGATTCCGCTGTTGATAAAGCGGCATGTCACTATTCAGCTGCACGAGAGATGCAGACGCAGCCCGAATGTAGGTACGTTGGCGTACCCGTTCGACGCCCTTGAAGGTACGCACAGCGTATCTACTGGGCCGTCAGCAACGGCCGCAACAGCGCTTCGGTTTCCTGCTGGGTCAGCGCGCCGGCGTGTTGCTGGATCATTCGTCCCTGGCGGTCGAACAGCACGGTGTAGGGCAGCACGCCGAAACGATTACCCAGGCGCTCCATCAAGCCGATGCCCTGGCTGGCGGCCAGCAGTACCGGATAATCCATGGGGAGCGCGGCTTGGAATTGGCTTATCGGTTCGGCATCGTCGATGGCGATGCCGATGATTTGCAAGCCTTGGTCGGCGTATTGCTGCTGCAACCGGTTCAGCGCGGGTATTTCTTCGCGGCAGGGTTCGCACCAGCTGGCCCAGAAATTGATCATCACCACTTTGCCTTGCCAGTCGGTCAATGCGTGGGGGCGCTGCTCCAGGTCGACCAGGGTCTGGGTCGGCAGGGTGATGACGGATGCAGGCCGGCTGGCCGTCAGACGGTGTTGAAACGCAACGCCGGCTGTCAGCGCCAGCACGGCGGTCAGGATCGGCAGCAGATATTGCAGTCGTTTGCGGATGGTGGATTTCTGGATGCCCTCACCCCGGCCCTCTCCCGGAGGGAGAGGGGGATAAGAACCGCCATCCGCAGTGCCGGGGGTACGTCGTAACATGAGTTATAGCGCCTGCTGTAAGTGATGCAGAAAATGCTCGGCGTCCATGAAGCCTATGACGCGGAACGCGGGTTTTTCCTGCCCGTCCGGGCCGAAAAACAGGGTGGCCGGCGGGCCGATGAGCTGGAAGCGCTTGAGCAGGGCGGCATCGTCGTCGCTGTTGGCGCTGATATCGGCCTTGAGCAACACGACGTTGCTCAAGGCCTGTCTGACGCGGGGATCGGCGAAAGTGTAGCGCTCCATTTCTTTGCAGGAGATGCACCAGTCCGCGTAAAAATCCAGCAGCACGGCGCGGCCCTGGCCGTGGGCGGCGGCCAGCTTTTGTTCCAGTTCGGCGGACGAGCGCACGGTTTGGAACAGCGGCGCGGCTTGCTCAATGCTTTGCGCCTGGGCGCTGCCCGCACCCAGCACGCGCAGCGGTTGCAACGGGTCGCGGCTGTCGGCGGCCACGCCGATGAGCAGCAGGATGCCGTAGGTGAGCATCGCCAAGCCCACGCCTTTCCACAAACGGCGCCAGCCGGATACGTCCGGCGCCAGGTGATCCAAAGCGCCCATGAACACCGCCGGAATGATGAGCAGCAGCGCCCAGGCGGTCATGCTCAGCGCCGAGGGCAGCACCCGTTCCAGCAGCCACACGGCCACGGCCAGCAGGCCGACGCCGAACACGGCTTTGGTGGCGTGCATCCAATGTCCGGCCCGGGGCAGCAGCTTGCCGGCGGAAGTGCCGATGGCCAACAGCGGCAGGCCGGCGCCGAAGCCCATGGAGAACAAGGCGACGCCGCCCAGCAGCGCATCGCCGGTCTGGCCGATGTAGATCAGGGCGCCGGCCAGCGGCGCTGCCACGCACGGCCCGACGATCAGGGTGGATAAAAAGCCCATGACGGCGACGCCGGTGATCGAACCGCTTTTTTGCCGGCGGCTGAGGTGGTCCAGACGGGTTTGCAGAGCGTTGGGCATTTGCAGTTCGTAAAAGCCGAACATGGACAACGCCAGCGCGACGAACAGCAAGGCAAACAGCACCAGTACCCAGGGTTGCTGGAACAGCGTTTGTAAATTGGCGCCGAACAAGCCGGCCAGCACGCCGAACAGGGTGTAGGTCAGCGCCGAGCTCAGCACGTAGACCAGCGACAGGATGAAAGCGCGGTAGGTGGTCAGGTGGTGACCATGGCCGACGATGATGCCCGAGAGGATGGGGATCATGGGAAAACAGCAGGGCGTGAACGCCACCAGCAGGCCAAAACCCAGGAACGTGAGGATAATCAGCCACCAGGAACCACCCTTCAGCGTTTGGGCGATGCGGTCCTGTTCGGAGGCGGGCTGTGTAGTTGCAAAGCCCTCACCCCGGCCCTCTCCCGAGGGGAGAGGGGGCATAAGGCTGGGGGTTATAGTTGAGACAGGTGCGGCTGGCCGGCTCGGCGTGGCACTGGAAGCCGGCAATTCCAGGGTAACGGTCTGCTGCATGGGCGGGTAGCACACACCGCGCTCGGCGCAGCCCTGGAAGCCGGCTTTCAGCTGTAACGCGACGGCGCCGGTTTGATCGCGCAGCAGCGGCAGGTTGAACGCCACTTGCTCGTGAAACACTTCCACGTGACCGAACGCTTCGTCTTCCATGGGTTGACCGTGCGGCGGATCGAAGTTGCCCAAACGCACGCCGGGACTGTCCATCAGCTCAAACTTGAACTTTTCCCGGTACAGGTAATAGCCTTCGGCGATGCGCCAGCTCAGCGCCAGCGTGTCGGCGTCCTTGACTTCCGCGAAAAGCTGGAAAGCCTGCTCGGCGGGCAGTAAGTCAGCCTGACCGACCGACAACCCCAGGTGCTTGAGCGCATCGCCCAGACCGCCCAGCGCGGCGCCGCCGGCTTTCGGCAACGCCACTTCGACGGTCTGCTTGTGCGGCGGATAGCATATGCCCCGGTCAGCGCAGCCCTGAAAACCGACCTGCACGGCCAGCGCGGCAAGCGGCTGGCCTTGCGCAGCAAAAGGCACGATCACGTCCAGGTGGCCCCGGTAGATTTCCACGTCGCCGAAATACTCGTCGTGTTTGGTCTGCGCCGGGGGAAACAGCGCCGCGCCCAGGTCGACGCCGGGCGTCAGGCCGCGCACGGTGATTTTTTTGCGGTACAGGTAGTAACCGTCGGCGATGTCCCAGCTCAAGCGCAGCGTGTGCGCATCCTGGGCGGCGGCGCTGAGTTGGAAGGCTTGCTCTACCGGCAGCACGTCTTCCGCCGCCAGGGCATTGCCGCCGATGCAAAGTCCGAACAGCAGGACGATCAGGATTCGGAGCGTAGGCATGAACTGACCCATTGTAAGTAATCGGTGGAACCCGCCTGGATGGGCAGGGCGATGATTTCCGTCGTCCGGTAGGGGTGCAGTTGCAGGATTTGGCTTTGCAGCGCCGGATAGGCGGATTGTTCGGTTTTGATCAGCAGCAACAGTTCCGAGGCTTGCTCGATTTGGCCTTCCCAGCGGTAGATGGATTGCACGCCGGGCAAAATATTGACACAGGCGGCCAGATGCTGCTGGATCAGGCTGTGCGCCAAGGTTTCGGCGCAGGGACGGTCGGGGCAGGTGCACAGCACCAGGTAATAATCTTCGGGCATGGCGGTTGGCTGTGTGAGGTATAATCGCGGCCTTATTCTAGCCAGTTCGCTTTCATCATGAACATTTTCCGCATCATCCTTATCGTTCTGCTCAGCGTGCCGGTGGTGGAGATATTTTTACTGGTGCAAGTCGGCGGGCTGATCGGCGTATTCCCCACCATCATCCTGGTAATCGGCACCGGCGTGTGGGGGGCTTATTTGTTCCACACCCAGGGTTTGAACACCTGGCAGCGCTTGCAAAACACCCTGGCGCGCGGCGAAGTGCCGACACAGGAATTGGTGGAAGGGCCGTTGGTATTGCTGGGTGGGGTGTTGCTGTTGACGCCGGGGTTTGTCACGGACTTGGCGGGCCTGGTTTGCCTGTTGCCGCAAAGCCGCCGCTGGTTGGCCCATTACCTGCTGGAGCAAGGGTTGATCAAAGCGGTCATGGCGGCCCGGCAAGCACCGGCGCGGGAGGAGGAATCGGTTATCGAGGGCGAGTTTCGCAAGGCGGACGATTAAGGCGGAGATTGCAGCATGGCACCTCCCTGTGCCACGTTATTCGGATAATGGGACCAAAAGCAGCGGCGCAAACCGCCTGCTGCTTTATTCAGCTTTTTTCTCTTCTTCTGGTTTTTTCTCTTCTTGCAGTGTGCTGTGCCCCAAACCGGAATACGCCGGGCACCAGCGAACATAAGCCGACGCCACCAGGGCGCAGCCGATGATCAGCAGAAACACATCCCCCATAAACAACGAAATCACCAGGGTGGCAATACCGGCGCCGTAACGGATTTGCTGGTCGCGGCTGCCGATGTTGACTTCGTATTTGACCTTTTTAAAGTCAAATTTCTTGAGTGTTTCGAGCACTTTATTGATATCGAATGATTTTAGATCGAACGCCATATATACCTCCTCATGCTAGGTTGGCACCGCGATTGTGCAGGGAGTAAGGCAAATGCGCAAGGACTTGAGTAAAAGAATATTACCGTTTGATGGCGACTCAGAAATGACCACCTCCATTGAAAATGGCCTCATGATGCAGCCCGCCATACAACCGACCAGCTCGGAACATGCTTTGTTCAGCAAAATTTCCCGGCGGCTGTTGCCTTTTTTACTGTTGCTGTTCGTGGTGGCTTACCTGGACCGGGTCAATATCGGTTTTGCCCGACTGCAGATGAACGCCGATCTGGGGTTTGGCGATACGGTATACGGTATCGGCGCCGGCCTGTTTTTTATCGGCTATTTTCTGTTCGAGGTTCCCAGCAATCTCATCCTGCACCGGGTCGGCGCACGCCGCTGGATTGCCCGCATCATCGCCCTGTGGGGACTGATTTCCGCCGCCATGGTTTGGGTCAAAACGCCGCAGTCTTTTTACGCCTTGCGCTTTTTGCTGGGGCTGGGCGAAGCCGGGTTTTTTCCCGGCATCATCTACTACTTAACGCAATGGTATCCCGCCGCGCGCCGCGCGCAGACCGTCGCCTGGTTTTTGATCGGCGTACCCATCGCCGGCTTGCTGGGCGGTCCCATCTCCGGCTGGCTGATGGCCGGCATGGACGGCGTGCTCGAGCTGCGCGGCTGGCAATGGCTGTTCGTGCTGGAAGGCTTGCCGGCGGTGCTGCTGGGTTTGCTGTGCTTGTGGTGGCTGGACGATGGTCCCGCCACGGCGAACTGGCTGACGCCTGAGGAAAAGTCCATGTTGGCGGCACGACTGAGGGACGCCGGCACGGGTGCAACCGGCACCGTTTTGCACACGTTTGCCGATGCGCTGGCCGCCCCGCGCGTATGGGGTTTGGCCCATACCATTACACACAACTTGAGCATTACCGCGTAAGCTACTGACTTCACGATGTAAGCGAGGTCGTAGTGAGCTGGGCGAAAGAAGAGTTCAAGGGTATTGATTTGGGCGACAAGCG
>SCQD01000050.1 GCA_004299145.1 Methylococcaceae bacterium
CCCTGGTCGGGGTGAAGCGGATGCCGGCTGCGCGCGCAACGGCGTTATCGCCCCCCTGCCCGGCATCGTCGGCGCCATGCAGGCACTGGAAGCCATGAAACTGATACTGCACATCGGCCGCACCCTGGCCGGGCGCTTGCTGTTGCTGGATGCGCTGGCGATGGAGTGGCACTGCGTGCGCCTGCCCCGCAATCCCGGCTGCCCCACCTGCGGAGGATAGGCCCATGGTGAGTTACAACCCCCGTTCCTGGTGGGGCTTGATCTTCAAGTTTCACAAAAGCGATACCTTCCGCCAATTGCTGCCGGCCATGGCCAGCATCGCACTGTTCGCCGGCGGCGTGGTGTATGTGGATCTGGAATTATTGCCCCTGGCCTATCTGAAAGGCACGACGGTGCTGCATTCGCTGCTGGGACTGGTGATTTCGCTGCTGCTGGTGTTCCGCACCAACACCGCTTACGAACGCTGGTGGGAAGGCCGCCGGCTGTGGGGCGCTCTGGTCAATTCATCGCGCGCTCTGGCTTTGAAGCTGAACGCGTTTTTGCCGGACGATCACGCAAGCCGGGCTGAAGTGGCGGAATTGCTGGCCCTGCACGCCGAAGTGCTCAAGGACCACCTGCGCGGCAAACGGCCCAAACATTTCGTGGCAACCCTGCAACACGGGCCCAACCAAGTGCTGTCCCGCTTGCTGGAGCAGGTGCAGCGGCTTTACCGCGGCGGCGAATTAAGCGGCGAGCAACTGCTGTGCCTGAACGGCGACTTGACCGCATTCTGTGATATCGGCGGCGGTTGCGAACGCATCCAGAAAACGCCCATCCCCTATTCCTACAGCCTGTTCCTGAAAAAGTTCATTTTCGCCTACGTGGTTTCCATGCCGTTTTGCTTTGCAGCGGAGTTCCACTACGGGGCGGTGGCGCTGACCGTGTTCATTTTTTACGTACTGGCCAGCCTGGAGCTGATCGCCGAAGAAATCGAAAACCCCTTCGGCGAAGACGCCAACGACCTGCCCACCGAGGACATCGCCAAAACTATCCGCAACAATGTGTGCGAAGTGCTGGTATGGAAGCGTTACCCTGTGGCGACATCCTGCACAGGAAACCGGCCTGGACGAGCTTGCAACCAGGATCAATGATGCTGCCTGTCACGGCTATGTAACATTTTGTTAACATTGCAGTCACGTTTCCTTCGTATCTTACGCCGCAGTTGATTCTTGACGAGCGAAATGTGATTCTTAAACGAGTGAAATACTGCAAAAGGGTGATGCTTCAAATGAATGTAAGTAAAAAACTTGGCCAGCGCGTTACGGCCATACTGGGCGCCGGCGCCCTGTTTCTTTCCATGGGAACTGCTGCTGCCGACAAAGAGTTATTGGACATATTACTGAAAAATGGCGCTATCGACCGGATGCAGTATGACACGCTGGTAAAAAAAACATCGCTGTCCAGTAAAGACATGACCGTAAAAGACGGCCATATCGGCAACAGCTTCGTCAAACTGGGCGACAAGGGCCTGGAAATCGAAAGCAACGACGGCAATTTCAAAGCCAGTATCGGTGGCCGCCTGCAGGTCGATTCGCAAGTCAACTGGAACAGCCGCACGCTGGCGCCCAACGCCGGCACCGCCACCACCAACGAACTGGCCGACGGCATGAGCCTGCGCCGCGCCCGCGTCAATTTCGACGGCACTTTTTACAAAGACTTCGACTACCGGTTTGAATATGACTTTACGCGCGGCGGCGGCACCACCGCCGGCGGCGTCACCGATGCGTACATTCAATGGACGGC